>DATIBJ010000141.1:0-29563 GCA_035457565.1 Pyrinomonadaceae bacterium
ACTGCGATTCGCGATTCGCGAAGGCGGTCGCACGGTGGGCGCCGGCACGATCTCGGAAGTAATTGAGTAGTCAATAGTCCGTGGTCGTTGTCAGTGGCAGTTGTGCCACTTCAACGGACAACGGACCACGGACCACGGACAGGATTTAGGGTATGCCACGCGATAACATTGTCCTTCAGTGTAACGAATGCAAAAGCCGCAACTACGTTACGACTAAGAATAAGAAAACTACACCGGATCGGTTGGAGTTCAGCAAGTTCTGTCGCCGTTGCCGCAAGCACACTGGTCACAAGGAAACCAAGTAATTGTAGATTGTAGATTGCAGATTTTAGATTGGAATTTGCGGAGACCGGCAATCTGAAATCTGCAATCAAAAATCGAAAATGGTTCGAGGGGTATAGTGTCAACGGTTAGCACGTCGGTCTCCAAAACCGAAAGTCCGGGTTCGAATCCTGGTACCCCTGCCACTGTTTGAAAGTTGTTCATGGCTGAAATAGATAAAGCAGACGCATCCATCGGCGCACCGGACACAAGTTCATACAGTGAACGCGGTGAGAGTAAGGTCGCGCGCCGTGACCACGGCCGTGCGCAACAGAATGCTGCTGGTCGCATCGTTCAGTTCGTCCGCGATGTTCGCGCCGAGATGAAGCGCGTATCGTGGCCGAACGCATCGACCGTTAAGAACACGACGATCATTACGCTGATTGCAGTCATTTTCTTCGCAATCTACTTGTTCATCGTCGATCTCGGCATGACTTATCTGGTTAAGGGTATTGATTGGGTGATTGCCCGCTTGGCGAACTTTTTGGGTATCGGTTAACGAAAGAGCTTCTAATGCAGCAGTGGTTCATACTTCATACCTATTCCGGGCACGAGAAGAAAGTCCGCGACAGTTTAAAGGCGCGGATTCGTGACACCGATCTCCAAACGGAGATCACGGAGGTGCTTGTGCCGACGGAAACCGTAGTGGAAATGCGCGGTAATAAGCGAGTGGAGTCGTCGCGCATGTTCTATCCAGGCTACGTTTTGGTTCAGATTGAATGTGATGACCGCGGCCACATTCCTGATAATGTCTTCCATTTGATTAAGTCGACGCCGAAAGTCACGGGCTTTGTCGGTGGTCATAATCCAACGCCATTGACTCCGCAGGAAGTCGATCAAATCGTCCACAACGTGACTGAGGCAGCTGAGAAACCGAAACCGAAGTTCTCTTATGCAGCTGGAGAGACTGTCAGAATCAAATCCGGTCCTTTCCAGAGTTTCACTGGTAAGGTCGAGGAAGTTAATGAAGACAAATCGACGCTGAAAGTGACAGTAACGATCTTTGGACGCTCAACTCCAGTTGAATTGAACTTCCTGGATGTTGAGAAGGTCACGTTCGCAGAAGAGGAATAAAATCATTGCCGATTGCCGATTGGCATTGAATGATAAATGGTAATCGAATGTAACTTCGGCGATTGTTTTAAATCGGCAATCGGCAGTCGCCAATTGGAAATGAGTTATGGCTAAGAAAATAACAGGCTATATTAAGTTGCAGGTGCCGGCAGGCAAGGCGAATCCCGCCCCGCCGATTGGGCCAGCGTTGGGCCAACACGGCGTGAACATCATGGAGTTTTGCAAGGCGTTCAATGCTAAGACGGCACAAATGGACCCGGACTTGAAAATCCCGGTGGTTATCACGGTCTATGCGGATCGTTCATTTACCTTTGAAACGAAGACGCCGCCCGCTGCTGACCTGCTGAAAAAGGCTGCAGGTATCCCCAAAGGATCTGGTAAGCCGAATCGAGAAAAAGTCGGAACGATTTCGCGCGCGAAGGTGGAGGAGATCGCGAAGACAAAGTTGCAAGATCTGAACACCACAAGTCTTGAATCAGCGATTCGAACTATTGAAGGTACGGCCCGGCAAATGGGCCTGACGGTGGAATAGATTGCCGATTGTTGATTGCCGAGTGTCGATTGGCGCGGAAATCAACACGGCTGTGAGAGGGAGGATACGCTTCGGTTTTCAGTACCACGGCAATCGGCAAACTCAAATCGGCAATCCGCTTGAACCTCGGAGATAAAGCATGAAGAAACACGGAAAGAAGTACAGGACTGCAGCTGAAAAGATCGAATCCGGACGTAAATACGATCTTGATTCAGCTGTAGCAAAAGTGAAGGAGATCGCGTTCGCGAAATTCGACGAGACAGTAGAACTAACGATCTGGCTTGGAGTGGATCCGAGAAAGGCTGATCAGCTTGTGCGCGGGACAATCGTGTTGCCACACGGTTTGGGCAAATCGAAGAAGGTTCTGGTGATTGCACAGGGCGACAAAATAAAAGAAGCGGAAGAAGCCGGAGCAGATATTGTAGGCGGCGAAGATCTTGTAACTCGTATCAAGGGTGGCTGGACAGACTTCGACGCCGTCATTGCAACTCCTGACATGATGCGACTGGTCGGCGGACTCGGTAAGGTGCTTGGTCCACGTGGATTGATGCCCAATCCGAAAACGGGAACGGTAACACCTGATGTGACGACTGCTGTTCGCGAAACGAAAGCCGGAAAGGTTGAGTATCGTGTCGACAAGACGGGAGTTATCCACGTAGGTGTTGGCAAGGTTTCGTTTGATACTGACAAGCTGCGCGACAACGCGAAGGCGTTGCTTGAGGCAGTGGTCAAGGCCAAACCGGCTACTGCAAAAGGCAAGTACGTCAAAAAAGTGAACCTTGCGTCGACGATGAGTCCTGGCGTGTTACTGGATGAAGCGGCATACGCCAAATAGGTGAGGAGACGACAATGAAGAGCAAAGCACAGAAACAGAAAGACCTCGAGTCACTCACCGAACAGTTCCAAAACGCGAACACCGCGATGGTGGTTGGGTTTCAGGGAATGACGGTCGCTAAAGATCAGGAGTTGAGAAACCAACTGCGCGAGGCGGGAGTTTCGTACGAAGTGGTCAAGAATACTTTGGCGCGCAAGGCTGCAGCTGGAACTCCGTTGGAAGGGGCGATCGACCAGTTCAAGGGCGTAACGGCAGTTGCTCTGAGCACAGGCGATCCGGTCGGACTTTCGAAAGCAATTTCAAAATTCAGCAAGGCTAATCCGGACATTTTCAGTTTCAAGGTCGGTATTGTCGAAGGAAAGGTCGTCGCTTTACGCGATGTAGAAGCGATAGCGAGCTTACCTTCGAAGGAAGAGTTGATTTCCAAATTGCTGTTCCTGCTTAACTGCCAGGCACAGAGGCTCGTCACCGTTCTTTCGGCAGTGCCAAGAAACTTGGCAGTGGTCGTCAAGCAGATCGGCGAGCAAAAGAGCGCGTGATCATTTTAGATTTTTGATTTCAGATTTTAGATTTCAGTCGCGGCGTGTCGCTGGCTCTTCAAATCGGCAATAGGCAATCGGCAATCTAAAATCTAACTAAGTCAGTGGGCCGGACGCGGAGAAACGAGCTTGACGATAGTCAGGTCGTCAATACGGCTCGGATGCTTCTTCAAGTCGTGATGCAACGGCATGTTGAAAGTGTCCCGTGGGTTCTGCTGCGCAACAAACAACACAGCAAATAAGAACCCCTTTGAGGAGGATAGAAAGACAATCATGGCAGCAACACGTGAAGATGTAATTGAGTTTTTAAAGAACATGACGCTTCTTGAAGCTTCCGAGCTCGTGAAAGAGCTCGAGTCGACGTTCGGCGTTTCCGCTGCGGCAGCGACCGTAGCGGCCCCTGTGGCCGGAGTCGCGGCAGCTGGTGAAGCGGCTGGTGGTGGCGCGGAAGAGAAGACCGAATTTGACGTGATTCTCCAGGCCGTCGGCGGAAACAAGATCAACGTCATCAAGGTCGTGCGCGAGGTTACTGCGCTAGGCTTGAAAGAGGCGAAGGATCTCGTCGAAGCCGCTCCTAAGGCCGTTAAGGAGGGTGTGTCGAAGGAAGAGGCTGAGAGCATCAAACAGAAACTTACTGATGCGGGCGCAACCGTCGAAGTGAAGTAGTAGGTCTTTGGAGTGCGGTGACTTGTCACCGCTTTCCTGCCGACTGAAAGCGTTTTCAGTTAGCGGATAAAGCGAAGACAGGTCGACGCACGCCAAAGTCATTTTTCGCGAGCTTGACACTGTATTTGTTACTGGCTAAGTTAGGGGAGTATTGAGGCGCTGGCGTTACTCCCAAAAAATTTGACGGAAGAAAGTTAGCCGCTTTTGAAGAATAAGCGGTCAGGGCATTGTGCGCTCTGACCGCCATTTGGCATTTCCGACTGTCGACCGCCCATTGCGGATTGAAAAGGATCGCTCAATCCGCGATTGGGATCGACAATCGGCAATCCACCATTGGCAATTAAAAGGAATCCCACATGTCTGCAAATCTGCTTGAAACAATTAATACAGGATTAGGAAGACGAACAAGCCAGGCACCGGAACGTGTCGATTTTTCAAAAATCGCAACTGCGGTTCGTATCCCAAACCTCATCGAGATACAGAGAGAATCCTACAACCGGTTTCTCCAGATGGATCTGCTGCCCGAAGAACGTGAGGCGACTGGTTTACAGGCCGTATTCCAATCGGTGTTTCCGATTTCAGATTTCCGTGGCACGGCCACTCTCGACTTTGTGGAGTACCAAATCGGCAACTGGCAATGTAAGTGCGGCCGTCTCGAAGGATTGAACTACCTGCGAGCAAACTGCAAGAACTGCGGCTCAACGATCAAGGTCAATCCACTCGCCGCTGGTGAAACCCTTTGCCATCGATGTGGCACGTTTAATTTTGTTCGCCCACAACTGTGCGAGAACTGCGGCGAGCCCGTGGGTTTAAAGCACAAACATGATCAGCAGGAATGCCAGGAAAGAGGCATGAGCTACAGCGTGCCTTTAAAGGTGAAGATCCGCCTGACTGTTTACGACAAGGATCCAGATACGGAAGTGCTGTCGATTCGCGACATCAAGGAAGAAGAAGTTTTCTTTGGTGAAATTCCGCTAATGACTGACAACGGAACGTTCATCATCAACGGTACCGAGCGTGTGATTGTGTCGCAGTTGCATCGTTCGCCAGGTGTCTTCTTTAAGCGCGGCTTGATCTACGTAGCCAAGATCATTCCTTATCGAGGGTCCTGGGTCGAATTCGAATACGACCAGAAGAACCTGCTCTACGTGCGCGTCGGCAAGCGGAAGTTCCTCGCGTCGATCTTCCTCCGTGCTTTGGGCCTGTGGTTCAACCAGAAAGTTGATTACAAATCACTGCGAACTGACTCGCAACTCGAAGACGCAGTCAAGAATTCGTCCTTCAGCGACGAAGATATGCTGAAGGCAATCTACATCACCGACGAGATTCGTCTCGAAGATGGCCGGTTGATGATTCAGGTGCCGGAGCAAGGAACGACGAACCTCGTCGGCATGAAGGTTGATTTCGATATCAAGGGTCGAGGCGAGCCGATAGTGCGAAGCGGAAAGAAGGTTACGTCAGCCGCCCTCGAAGCACTTCGTAAGGCAAACATCGGGGAAGTTGAAATTGAATCGTCTCAGTTGGAAGGCGCATTTGCGGTTTCAGACATCGTAAGCACAGAAAGCGGCGAAGTCGTCCTCGAAGCCAATAACGAAATCACTCCTGCAAAACTTCAGGAGATCGTCGAGGCTGGTATTCAGACGTTCTCGGTGTTCTTTCCTGAACGCGATGACGTTGGTCCAGTTCTATCACTGACCCTGAAGAAAGACGTAATCAAAAAACCGGTCGATGCCTTGCTTGAGATTTATCGGAAAATGCGTCCGGGCGACCCGCCGACCGTGCAAACGGCTTACCGGCTGCTCGAAGCGATGTTCTTCGACCCGCGGAAGTTCGATTTCTCCCGCGTTGGACGTCTGAAGTTCAACATCAAGATGGGCAAAGCGGAGCGGGAGCGCATCTCTGACCCGCTCCTTTCAGCGCACGATTTCTATGAAGTCGTTGCCTATGTCCTGAAGATGCGGAAAAACCCGTCGGAGTTTCAGGCGGACGACATCGATCACCTCGGCAACCGTCGTGTTCGCGCGGTGGGCGAGCTGTTGGAGAACCAGTTTCGCATTGGTCTGGAAAGGATGGAGCGAGCCATCAAAGAGAAGATGTCGATCCATCAGGAAATGCAGACCACAATGCCTCGCGATCTGATCAATGCGAAGCCGGTGACTGCGGCAGTGCGGGAGTTTTTTGGTTCAAGCCAACTTTCGCAATTCATGGATCAAACGAATCCGCTGTCAGAGATTACCCATAAGCGCCGACTTTCTGCCCTTGGGCCAGGAGGGTTGTCACGTGAGCGCGCGGGATTCGAAGTTCGCGACGTTCACCCGACGCATTACGGACGTATCTGTCCGATTGAAACGCCTGAAGGTCCGAACATCGGTTTGATTTCGAGTCTGTCATGTTTTGCACGCATCAACGAATTCGGATTCATTGAGGCGCCGTATCGCAAGGTGATCGACGGCCGAGTTGTTGAATACGTTCGCGTAATCAACGGCGGCGACACAAAGCTGAAGCCCGGCGATCACGTGCCGCAGGAAGAAGTTGACAAGGCCAATAAGAAGGTAGGTGGTGACGGCAGGAAAGCTGAGTTTGAGCCATGGCCTTTCTATCTAACTGCGTGGGAAGAAGACAAGCACGTCGTCGGTCAGGCCAATATCGAACTTGATGAAGATGGCAACATCATCAATGAACGCAACGCCGCGCGAAAAGCGGGTGAGTTCATTCTCGCTTTGCGCAAAGATATCGAATATGTCGATGTCTCGCCGAAGCAGCTCGTATCGGTGGCCGCGTCGCTGATTCCGTTCCTCGAAAACGACGACGCGAACCGCGCGTTGATGGGATCGAACATGCAACGGCAGTCAGTGCCACTTCTTCGTGCCGAAGCTCCTTACATCGGAACCGGCATGGAGAAAGTTACGGCCCGCGATTCCGGCGCAGTAGTTGTCGCAAAGCGCGACGGTGTTGTCGATTACGTCGATTCGGAACGCATCATCGTTAAGGCGGATCACAATGTCGATGGCACGATCTCTCGCGAGGTGACCGCCGACATCTACACCTTGATTAAGTTCAAGCGCTCCAATCAGAACACCTGCATTAACCAGCGCCCGATCGTTCACGTCGGTGAGCGAGTGGCGAAGGGGCAGGTGATAGCCGATGGTCCGTGTACGGATCGGGGTGAGCTGGCGCTTGGGCGGAACGTGCTTGTGGCGTTCATGCCATGGCGCGGTTACAACTTTGAAGACGCGATTCTGGTTTCTGAACGTCTTGTGAAAGAGGACTACTACACCTCGATTCACATTGAAGAGCTGGAGATCGAAGCGCGTGACACGAAGTTGGGACCGGAGGAAATCACAAGAGACATTCCCAACGTGGGCGAGAACATGCTCCGGGACCTCGACGAAAGCGGAATCATCCGCATCGGAGCGCAGGTAAAGCCTGGTTCGATTCTCGTCGGAAAAGTCACTCCTAAAGGTGAGACGCAGCTAACCGCCGAAGAGAAACTCCTCAGAGCAATCTTCGGTGAGAAAGCCGGCGACGTGAAGGATGCGTCGCTCGTAAGTCCTCCGGGTATCGATGGAACCGTTGTTGATGTTCAGGTCTTTACCCGCAAGGGGCAGGAAAAGGATGCGCGTTCGCTGGCGATTGAACAGGAAGAAGAAGACCGCCTGCGGCGCGACCTTGACGACGAAATTCGTATCTTGCGTGAGCAGCGTGACGAGCGAATCTACGAGTTGCTGGAAGGTCGCAAACTCTCGGCCGATCTTACGTCAAACCGCGACGTCGTAATTCCGAAGAACGTTGCGATTACCAGGGAGATGTTGAAAGACATCGAACCGAAGACACTCAGGAAGGTTCAGCTCGCATCGTCGCGGCTCGACATCGGTGCTGAGATCAAAGAATACGAAGACCGGACCGAACGTCAGATCAAGATCCTCTCCGATATTTACGAGGAGAAGATCGCGAAACTTCGGCAGGGAGACGAGCTTTCGCCAGGCGTGATCAAGATGGTCAAGGTATTCATCGCCATGAAGCGCAAGCTTTCAGTTGGCGACAAAATGGCCGGCCGTCACGGTAACAAGGGGGTCATCGCTCGCATTCTGCCGGAAGAAGACATGCCATATCTGCCGGATGGAACACCAGTGGAGATCGTGCTCAATCCGCTCGGCGTACCCTCGCGAATGAACGTCGGCCAGATTCTCGAAACGCACCTCGGCTGGGCGGCTCGAGTTCTTGGTCTGTACTTCGCTACGCCCGTATTCGACGGCGCCACGGAGAGCGAGATCAAATCGAAACTCCGGGACGCCGGTGATCGGGCACGTGAACTCGAATTGCCGGAGATCGTCGGTGAATCCGGCAAGGCGGTTCTTTACGACGGATTGAGCGGCGACCCGTTCGAGCAGAAAGTGACAGTTGGCTACATTTACATGCTCAAGCTTTCGCACCTTGTCGACGACAAGATTCACGCTCGATCGATTGGACCATACAGTCTCATCACGCAACAGCCGTTAGGCGGTAAGGCTCAATTCGGTGGACAGCGATTTGGAGAAATGGAGGTCTGGGCATTGGAGGCTTATGGCGCCGCCCACATCCTTCAGGAGCTGTTGACAGCGAAATCAGACGACGTCGCCGGTCGCTCGAAAATCTACGAAGCGATCGTCAAAGGTGAAGCTGATTTCGATCCGGGTCTACCGGAGTCGTTCAACGTTCTGGTTCGCGAGCTCCAATCGCTTTGTCTGGACGTAGAACTTATTAATAAGAAAGTCGCTGGTGACGGCGGCGTCGAACAAGGCGACGGGGTCGGTGAAGCCATAGCGACGAGCGCTGTTGAAGCGTAAATCACTGCCGATTGCCGATTGCCAATTGCCGATTTGGCTTTCGGTAGCCGGCGATACGCGATGATTTTTCGTCACAGTTAATTCAGGCAATGTTCCGCCGAGGGCCCATAGGCAATCGGCAATGGAGAAAAGCACGTGTTTCGATTCCAACAAGAAAAGACGCAATTAGCTCCTGATTTTGAAGCCATTCGTATCTCACTTGCGTCGCCGGAAAAGATCCGGCAATGGTCACATGGGGAAGTGACTAAACCGGAAACGATCAACTACCGGACGTTCAAACCTGAGCGCGATGGCCTGTTCTGCGCCCGCATATTTGGACCCGTAGCAGATTGGGAGTGCCTCTGCGGTAAATACAAACGCATGAAGCACCGTGGCGTGATCTGCGACAAGTGTGGGGTCGAAGTGACACAGGCGAAAGTTCGTCGCGAGCGACTTGGTCATATCGATCTCGCAAGTCCCTGTTCGCACGTTTGGTTCTTCAAGGGACTCCCGAGCCGCATTGGTCACCTGCTCGATATTCCCCTGCGCGAGTTGGAAAAGGTTCTTTACTTCGAGTCATACATCGTCATCGATCCGGGTGATGTGCCAGGGTTGAAGGAACGCGAACTGGTCACCGATGAGCGCTATCGCGAATTGGTCAGAGATTATCCGGCACAGTTTGTTGCCAAGATGGGCGCCGAAGCGATCAAAGAGTTGCTGGCGATGGTGGATATCGAAGACCTGGCAACAGATCTTCGCAAGCGAATGAAGGAGGAGACTTCTCAACAGAAGAAGTTGAAATACTCCAAGCGACTGAAAGTGGCGACGAGTTTTCTCAAATCCGGGAACCGTCCGGAGTGGATGATCCTCGACGTCATTCCGGTTATTCCACCCGAGCTGCGACCGCTCGTGCCGCTCGATGGTGGACGTTTCGCTACTTCCGATTTGAATGACTTGTATCGCCGCGTCATCAATCGCAATAACCGTTTGAAGAAGTTGATGGAGTTACGCGCGCCTGAAGTAATCGTGCGCAACGAAAAGCGCATGCTTCAGGAAGCCGTTGATGCGTTGTTTGATAACGGCCGGCGTGGTCGTGTGCTCCGCGGCGTTAACAATCGTCCGTTGAAGTCACTGAGCGGAACACTTAAAGGTAAGCAGGGTCGCTTCCGTCAGAACCTGCTAGGAAAACGGGTCGACTACTCGGGCCGTTCGGTGATCGTCGTTGGTCCTGAACTCAAGCTGCATCAGTGTGGTTTGCCGAAGAAGATGGCGCTCGAGCTTTTCAAGCCTTTTATCTACAACCAACTCGAGAAGCAGGGTCACGCTGCGACCATCAAGCAAGCACGTGAAATGGTTGAGCGGCAGGAGCCGGTTGTTTGGGACATTCTCGAAGAAGTGATTCGCGAACATCCAGTGCTGCTGAATCGGGCTCCGACGCTTCACCGTCTCGGCATTCAGGCTTTCGAGCCCGTTCTCGTGGAAGGCAAGGCCAT
Organism: Pyrinomonadaceae bacterium; assembly: GCA_035457565.1. Taxonomy (GTDB): domain Bacteria; phylum Acidobacteriota; class Blastocatellia; order Pyrinomonadales; family Pyrinomonadaceae; genus PSRF01. The sequence continues at coordinate 10,266 of DATIBJ010000141.1, forward strand.
CAAGATTCATCCGCTCGTCTGTACAGCTTTCAACGCTGACTTCGACGGCGACCAGATGGCTGTGCACATTCCTCTAAGTCCTGAAGCACAGATTGAAGCGGCGGTGTTGATGCTCTCCAGCAACAACATTCTCAGCCCTGCAAGTGGACAGCCTATAGCCGTCCCTTCACAGGACATCGTGCTCGGTATCTATTACCTGACACGTGATCGCGCCGGTGCGCGCGGTGAAGGACGTGTCTTCGCGTCGCTCGAAGAAGTGTTGCTCGCGCTCGACGCCGGTGAAGTCACAACCCAGACGCCAATCAAACTCCGTATCCAGGGCGACTTGATCGATCTAACTCAGGAGCACGATCCGCAGGACATCCTGCGAGCGACGGTTCAGGATGACGTGCGTCGCGTAATCAATACGACGGTCGGTCGCGTTATCTTTAACGATTCGATTCCAGCAGGACTTCCGTTCATCAACGGAACGTTGAAGAAGAAAGGTCTGCAGTCGTTAGTTAACTATTCGCACATCCGGCTTGGTCACGAGATGACCGTCAAGATGCTCGACGATCTGAAGAACCTTGGTTTCTTGTATGCAACCAAGGCCGGTATTTCGATCGGCATCGATGACCTGGTCACGCCAGCGGCAAAGAAACCGCTGGTCGATAAGGCTGACAAAGACGTGATCGCAGTCGAACAACAGTATCTCGACGGCGTGATCACAAACGGTGAACGCTACAACAAGGTGATTGCGATCTGGTCGGAAGTCACGGACAAAGTGGCCAAAGAGATGTTCAAGGCGATGGACGACCGCGAACAAGCGACCGGTGAACTCAATCCAATCCTCGTGATGAGCGACTCTGGCGCCCGCGGTAGCGCACAACAGATTCGTCAGCTCGCAGGTATGCGCGGATTGATGGCACGTCCGTCAGGCGAAATCATCGAGACGCCTATTCAGGCTAACTTCCGCGAAGGCTTGAACGTGTTGCAGTACTTCATTTCGACGCACGGCGCCCGCAAAGGTCTCGCTGACACCGCTCTGAAGACCGCCGACTCAGGCTATCTAACACGACGCCTGGTCGACGTGGCTCAGGACGTGATCATCAGCGAAGAAGATTGCGGCACCCTGCGTGGTATTTCGGCGAGCGCGATCGTCGAAGGTGGCGAGGAAATCGAATCATTGCGAGATCGAATCGTCGGCCGAACGGCGCTTGAAGAAGTTACTGATCCAATCGAAGGCTCAGCAATCGTCGAAGCCAATCAGGAGATTGACGAAGATTTGGCGGCTGAGATCCAACGATCCGGGGTCCAGCGCGTTCGTATCCGTTCAGTGTTAACGTGCGAATCGCGTCGTGGATGCTGCATCAAGTGCTACGGACGCAATCTCGCAACCGGTCGGCCAGTTGAGATCGGCGAAGCGGTCGGTGTCATCGCTGCCCAATCGATTGGTGAGCCCGGCACGCAGCTGACGATGCGTACCTTCCACATCGGTGGTACCGCCAGGCTTGAAGAGTCGTCGAAGCACGAGGCTCGTCAGGACGGCACGATCAAGTACGTCGATCTGCAAACGGTAAAGAGCCGAAAAGGCGAACGCATTGCGATGAACCGCAATGGTTCGTTGACGATCATCGATGACCGCGGTCGTGAAGCCGCGCGCTATCAGATCGTTTACGGTGCGCACATCCTTGTCGAAGACGGTAGCCGCGTCACGCAGGATCAACTCCTCGCGACATGGGACCCGTTCACGTTCGCAATTCTTACCGAAGTTGCGGGACACGTTAAGTATGCCGACCTGAAAGAGGGCGTCACCTTCGACGAAGAAGTCGACGAAGTCACTGGTCAGTCGCGCATGGTTGTGAAAGATTCACCAGACGAAAAGAAACAACCGCGCCTGGAAATTCGAAGCAGCAGCAACAAAGTCCTCAAGACTTATCAGATGCCGGTGCGCGCGAACCTGATGGTGGCGGATGGTGAAGATGTGGAGCCTGGCGACATCATCGCGAAGATTCCACGTGAGACCACGAAGACCAAAGACATCACCGGTGGTTTGCCGCGCGTCGTCGAGCTTTTCGAAGCTCGCCGCCCGGCAGAAACCGCGGTTATGTCTGAAATCGACGGAACAGTTACGCTTGGTCCGATTTCCAAGGGTAAACGCAAGCTGATTATCACTGGCGACGACGGCGAAGAGCGTGAGTATGACATTCCACGCGGTACTCACATCAACGTGCAGGACGGCGATCGTGTTCGTGCTGGTGAAGCGCTGATGGATGGACCACTCAACCCGCACGATATTCTCCGTGTATTGGGTATGAGCCGCCTGCAGGAATACCTGGTAAACGAAATCCAGGAGGTTTATCGCCTCCAGGGTGTAAACATCAACGACAAGCACATTGAAGTAATCGTTCGTCAGATGTTGCGCTGGGTGAAAATCAAGGAAGTGGGCGACACGGAGTTCCTTCTCGAAGAGCAGGTCGATCGGTTCCGCTTCCAGGATGAGAACGAACGCGTGCGTCAGGAAAGTGGCGAGGTTGCACAGGCGGAACCGCTGCTCCTGGGAATTACAAAGGCATCGCTCTCAACCGATTCTTTCATCTCGGCGGCGTCGTTCCAGGAAACGACCCGCGTGCTCACCGAAGCCGCAATTTCGGGTCGCATCGATTACCTGCGCGGGCTGAAAGAAAACGTGATCATGGGTCGCTTGATTCCGGCTGGTACGGGCATGGAGTATTACCGTAACGTCGATGTTGAGCGAGACGAAACGATTGATCAAGGACGCGACCGCGATTTGGAAGACTTCCCGGATATCGTCGGAGGACACGATATTGTGTTGCCGGCGCGTGAGCCTGCGGTAGTCGCCGGAGCTGATGGCGACGGCGCAGCACCAGAAGTTGAAGAGTAATTCAACTAAAACAGCCGATTATCCCCTGAACGTCCGACGCCCCATCTGGCAGCGTCGGACGTTTTGTTGTGGAGCACACGAAAAAACGTCAGACAAACAAATTCCACAGATTCGTTTCTCGACGTACTGACTGGCTTGTCATAGAATTCGTGCTCACCGGGATCCCTCGTTGAACTAACCACCTCGCCCAGAACTCGTTTGAGGAGAAGACTGTGAAGTCGAATTCTAACGGCAACGGCCATGCAACAGGCGCATCTGCGCCGCTTGTTCTTAACACCGTGATGACGCCGTGGGATTGGTTGGGATCACGCGACGAGCATTTTGTTCAGTTCTACGAAAAGGACGATTTTCTTATCGATTCGCTTTGCCGCTTTGTAACTGAGGGCCTGCAAGCGAGCGAAACAGTAGTGGTCGCAGCAACTGATGAACACCTCAATGCGCTTAATCGTCGTCTGTCGCAACAAGGCCTCGACGTCGTGGCCGCGATAACTACCGGCAATTATGTACCCCTCAGCGCAGAAGCGACGCTTGCTGAAATAAAGAGTGATGGCCGGCTGTCGGCGGAGCGCGCACGTGAGTTAATCGGTAACACGGTTCTGCAAACTCTCGTTAGTGGCAGACGTCTTCGTGTGTTTGGTGAACTAGTCGAGTTGCTGTGCGCCGAAGGTGAGATCGAGGCAGCGATTGAACTGGAGAATCTTTGGAATGAGGTGAAACTCACCCAACCGTTTTCGCTGTTCTGTGCCTATTCGATCCAGGGTCTCACTCAGCAGTCGATAACAGACGTGTGCCGCACGCACGCGCATGTAATTCCCGCTGAAAGCTTCACGACGTTGCCCAGCAGTGATTCGCAAGCTCGTGCGATCGCGGTGCTGCAGCAGAAAGCACAGCGGCTCGAAAGTGAGATGGAGGAACGTCTTCGCGCTGAAGAGAATCTGCGCCTTGCGAAAGAACAGTTAGAAAGTCAGGTCGCCGAGTTGGGCCAACTCGTCGCCGGCGAACAATCTGCGCGCGCCGAAGCCGAAACGGCCAACCGGATGAAGGATGAGTTTCTCGCGACTGTGTCGCATGAGCTGCGCACTCCCTTGAATGCAATAATCGGGTGGACCCATATGCTGCGGCGAGGCCGCCTCGATGACGAGACGGAGTCGCGTGCACTGGAAACCATCGAGCGCAATGCGAAAGCTCAGGCGCAACTCGTGGAAGACATTCTCGACGTATCGCGAATGATCAGTGGCAAACTACGGCTGCAAAAAGCGCCGGTTGATTTAGTCTCCGTGATTACCGGTGCGGTCGATTCAGTGCAGTTAGCCGCGACCTCGAAGAACATTGAAGTGCACATCAGTTTGGAAACTGGCGCGCAATATGTTCGTGGCGATGCCAACCGCTTGCAGCAGATTGTCTGGAACCTTCTTTCTAACGCGATCAAATTCACTGATGATGGTGGACGTGTTGAAGTGGGCGTCGAACGCCGCAATTCGCAAATTGTGATAACGGTGACAGACACAGGACTGGGCATCCGCAAAGAGTTTCTGCCTCACGTTTTTGACAGGTTCCGTCAGGAAGATGGCGCGAGCACACGCAGGCACAGTGGACTCGGGTTGGGCTTGGCCTTAGTCAAACATCTCGTTGAGCTGCACGGAGGCAGGGTAAGTGTAGCGAGCGAGGGAGAAGGACGAGGCGCTAGCTTTACGGTAGAACTTCCGCTTGCACCAGAAAATAGAATGAAAGCCGAATCAGGTCCACCTGCGTTAGTGTTTTCGACTGGCAGGCTAAAGGGCAGGCGAATTTTGCTCGTTGATCACGACAGTGAGGTCGTTCGTGTGCTGTCCATGAAACTTGCGGAGCTGGCCGCAGAACTGCTAGTCGCGGCATCCACTGAAGAGGCCGGCGATATTCTTTCGCAATACGAGCCTGATGTGGTTGTGGTCGATCTAGGTGCGACGGGAACAAAGGGTCACTCGCTCGTTCGGGAAATCAAGAGTTATGCAGAACGCGTCGGTAAATTGATTCCTGTCGTTGCGCTGACGCCAGAGGTGAGAGTAGAGGATCGAGTGCGAGCATTGTTCGACGGCTTCGATATATTCGTACCCAAGCCGTTTGAGGCCGATGAATTGATTAATGCGATTAGTAATCTCACGAATTAAAAGAGGGATGAGTGATGAAAGTGCCTTCCATCATCATCCCTGCTTTTCGATTCGCTCGCAGTGTTTGCACAGAGACTCGGTCTCACTGGAATTGCCTTCTCTGTGCTGAGCGATTCTCTTTATTGGCATATTCAACGAACTAATTCGAAGGCCGCAAAGTGTGTAGTTCCCACGCTCAGCTAGCAAGTGATATATGTCCCCCTTTTTTATTCCCGAATTAGACATATACGTCCAAGTAGACCCCAACCGCTCGTTTGAGTCGCCAACTTCTCTCTTTCTCTCACGTGTCTAACTCTCGGTCGCAATGACTCTTAGTAGCGACGAGAACTGATTCAATTCGAAACGGCCCAACTCCCTGTGCAATTTTCTCGTACAAACAATTGGCCCCAAAGTTCCGCTGCATCGCGTGCACGTCAAGTGACGGAGCAAACACAATGCCGGACATGAAGGGAACTGTTATGAGTTGACACTCTTGATTAACCGAACCGCTGGACCATTAGCCGACTGTTGGCCCAAGCTTTAAACTAGGCTCGTTTAGGAGCAGGACTCATCAGTAACTTGAACGCGAAAGAACTTCAGAAGCTCCCTGGTGCCCGCAAGGTTGCGATGCCGCGCTTCATTCCACCGCAACTTGCCACGTTGGTGGATAAAGCACCTGAAGGAGACGCCTGGCTACACGAGTTGAAATTTGACGGGTACCGGATGCTCTGCCATTTGAACAGAACGAAAGTCACATTCTGGAGTCGCAATGGAAAAGATTGGACCGAACGCTTCCCGAAATTGGCTGAGGCGGTGAAGGGCTTAGGTGTCTCGAGTGTCATTCTCGACGGTGAAGTTGTCGCCATGGACGCGGCGGGACGCACGAGCTTTCAACGATTACAACAGGCCATTGGCAAGACCGGAGATGCCGGTCTGGCGTTCCATCTCTTCGACTTGCTTTACCTCGAAGGGGTGCTAATCACGAGGACGCCGCTCATTGAACGGAAATCAGTGTTGGAGAAATTGTTGAAGTCGCAAGGCAAGAAGAGCCCGTTACGTTACAGTGACCATGTTGAAGGAAACGGACCAGCGTTTTTCAAGCAGGCGTGTGATTTTGGAATCGAAGGTATCGTTTCGAAGTTAGCTGATTCCGTTTACGACTCGACGCGTAGCAAAAGTTGGCTAAAGGTAAAGTGCCTGCGCCGGCAAGAGTTTGTCATCGCCGGTTACACAATTTCGGACAAAGGCATGCCGGGATTCGGTTCATTGATCCTCGGCGTCTACGACAAAGGAAAGCTCGTTTATGCGGGGCGTGCCGGCACTGGTTTTAGTATTCAGCAACGTGTCGTGATCCAAAAGAAACTCGACGCTCTGGCGCAAGCCTCAACGCCGTTTGCAGTCAAGCCAAAAGATCCGGGACTGCGACGCGCTGTGTGGGCCAAGCCGAAGCTGGTTGGTGAAGTAGCATTCACCGAGTGGACAGACGACGGTTCGATTCGTCATCCCTCTTTCCAGGGAATGCGTGAAGATAAGAAGCCGGAAGAAGTTGTTCGGGAGGAGCCGGCTTAAGCGATTTCGGATTTGCGAATTCGGATTTCTGATTTCGTGCAATCGGTTCTAGTTGTGATCTTAGGTACCCATCAGTTAAAAGCGCCGTAGTTACCAGCACAAAATCCGAAATCCGCATTCCGAAATCCGAAATCTTAATCTGTGTAATCGGTGGACCCGCTTTGCTTCACGATTTAGTCACTTCAAACAAGAACCTTCGATCCGAGTTCGGAAGAAGCGTCTCAGTCGTTTGAAGATTCAGGTCTTCCAGACGTTGGCGTAGGGTTGGTCCGCCGAAGAGGAGCAGTGTGGAACCAGTCGGCGCCCAGCGGACAAGCGATCCTACGGCTGAACTGAAATCGTCGAGCGCTCGGCACGTGACAAACTCCGCTTTCGGGGCAGACAACGCCTCGAATGGTTTGGAGAGTATTGTCGCACGTTTCAAAGCGCCAACCGTCTTTAATGCCTCGCGAAGAAACACAGATTTCTTTTGTGACGACTCTATGAGTGTCGCCTTAATGTCCGGACTTGCTATTAAACAGGGAATGATTGGGAGTCCCGCTCCCGATCCGATGTCGATCACGGTCGCGCCTTTAGTGAAGTGTTGTATTAACGTCAGTGATTCGAGCACATGTCGCGTAGCAAACTCTTCAGGAGAACAGGGCGCGACAAGATGCAGCCGTTCATTCCAGCGCAAAAACAATTCGTAATAAGCGCCAAGCTGGTCTACCATCGCCGGTGAGAGCTGCACCTGGTAGGCCGACCTACTCTTTGAGAGAGAAGCCTGGAAGAGACTGACTTGCTCGATCTGCGACATAACTAGCACTCATGTTCGATAAACTTTAAGTTTGTCGTCAAGATACGTTACTACTCAACGTTGAGAGAACGTACTATTAACGACAAACTTAAAGTTTATCGAACACATAACTGGAAGCGAGAATATGTTTGACGACTTCGTTGAGCAACACAAAACCCTCAGTTCACTAGTACCCGAAGCAGTTCTCGAGTTTATCTCGACACTTGACACTCGACGAGTGGCACCAGAAGCAACTGTTAACCAGCTTGTTGAGATGTTCGATGAGCCATTGCCGGAAAACGGTATAGCCATCGGTCAGATCGTCGACCGGTTCAGAACCCAGGTAGCGCCAAATGCGATGGGTGTACCTAGTCCGCGCTACTTTGGTCAGTTTAATCCAACTCCGCTGCCAATTGGCGTCTGGGCTGACACGCTGGCTTCCGTGTTGAATCAGAATGCGGGCGCATGGCGAAACGGCCCAACCTCCGCGACTATCGAGGCCCGTGTGCTGCGTTGGTTATGCGATCTCCTTGGTTATGGTCCGGAGAGTTATGGCACGTTGGCGAGTGGTGGTTCAGAGGCCAATCTGATTGCGTTGAAGTGCGCGAGAGACTCTGCGCATCGGGAGATCAAGAGTATCGGCGTTCGTGTCGCCTCGGCAGATCTAATAATTTACGCTTCTGAACAATGTCATTACTCCATAGAAAAGAGCGCTGATATCCTCGGGATTGGCCGTGATCTAGTTCGCAAGATTCCGACCGATGATCAGTTTCATATCAAACTTGACGCTTTGCGTGATGCGATAGAGAGCGACCGAGCTGCGGGAAAGATCCCGTGCTGTATCGTCGGCGTTGCCGGGGCGACATCGACCGGAGTGTTGGATTCACTTCCAGAACTCGCCGCGATCGCGCGAGAGAATGATTGCTGGTATCACGTAGATGCAGCTTACGCGGGCGCGCTCGCATTTTCAGACAAACACCAGTCGAAGCTAAACGGGGTCGAATTGGCCGATTCAATCACCATCGATCCGCATAAGTGGATGTTCGTCCCATTCGCTTGTGGCGCGACTCTGGTTCGTGGCGGCAAGCGTGTCTTACGCGACGCGTTCGATATCACAGTCGAGTATCTCGCAGAAGATAGAGGCGGCGCTGACGTTGAGTTTGATTTCTTTCGCTATGGTCAAATGGGTACGCGTCGCTTCAATTCTTTGAAGCTGTGGATGGCACTCAAGTTCATGGGGCGGAAGGGCTATGCTGAAATCGTGGAGAGACAAATTGATCTGACGACACATCTTGCTCATAGAATCGAGCAGCTCGATGACTTCGAGCGCGTGAGTCCGGTGGAGACCGCAGTGTGCTGTTTTAGATTTGTGCCGAGAGTTGCTGCTCCAATGAGCGAAGCGGACCTGGATACGCTTCAGGGGAAGTTGCAACAGCAAATCGAACGAAGTGGCGAAGCCTGGTTAACTACGACTGTTTTGAAGGGCCGCCGGGTGATGCGCGTGAATGTCAACAGCTTCCTAACTGAAAAGCGGCACATCGATGATTTGGTAGAATTGCTCGAGCGATCGGGAAGACAGCTTATGACTTAGAAGAATGCAGCCGCAGATTTACACAGATATGCACAGATCAGAAAGGAAAAGACCGGATGATGTTGTTCTCAGTTTCTTTCCGCAGATCTGCGTGTATCTGTGAGAAACTGCGGCTGATCTTCGCGCTGAAGCTCGTAACCCTTATTGGCCTTGAATCGATCTGCACTGCAGTAGTGTCGGCCCAGGTTGGTCCACGCTCAGTAACCGCAATCACCTCCCAGCAACAGTTCGACACGCTCGCAGTGACGTACGACGCGAACACTCCTTACGCGCTACCGCACGTGCTCTTTGTCATCGACCGCAAGAACAAAAACAAAATCTACTACGTCAACAAGAAGCGCTACAGTTTTCATAAAGACTTCGTCAACGGCAATTACCTCTCGCTCGAGAGTGGTCGTGAGTTTTTTGAGAATAACTACCTGAAACCAAATCGCCGGTTCATCCTCGGCACGATTGCTTACCAAACCCCGGTCAAAAAATGGACCTATGAATTCTGGGAAGGCGATCAGATTCCGGCGGAACAAATCCAACTTACGGGCGCCATCATCAACAAAACATTCTTTACGCGCGTCGCTTACAAGCCAAACTCTCTGCGCCAGGATGAAGCGTCAAAGAACCTTGCTGGTGTAGAGCGCGTGCTGCAGAGCGACATCGCGAGCGAACAAGGGTACCAGGCTCTGAATATCGCCAAAGGTTTGGGCCGTATTCACATCATCCCGAAACTGGATGAGCATGTGGAGATTGGCTCGAATGAAATCCTCGTGTTAGACGAAGTGCCAATCCAACTGCCCCCAGTGGCTGGGATTATCACGTCTCAACCGTCGACGCCGCTGTCCCATATCAACTTACTCGCGAAAGGTTGGGGAGTGCCGAACGCCTACATCAAGAACGCGAAAGAACTATTCAAACAGTACGACGGTTGGTGGGTGGCGTTTGAAACGCGACGCGAGAATTATTCGATCAAGAGAGCGGAAAACGATCAGCTACGCGAGTATCAACGGCGAATGAAGGAACGCGCCGATTTGATGAGACCGCGTTACTCGTTGACGGAAAAAAGGCTGCTCAATCTTTCGGACCAGCGTAAAGCGTCAATTGTCGCATTCGGCGGGAAATCGGCGAATCTCGGTGAAGTAATGAATGCTGATCTACCGGGGATCGTCGTGCCCGGTGGCTTCACGATTCCGTTTTACTATTACGATGAGTTCATGCAGCACAACAAGTTCGACCAGGAAATCGGCGCGCTGCTGAACGATCAGAAGTTTGTTCACGATCCGGCGTATCGAAAAGCGAAGCTCGTTGCGATGCGGGAACGCATAAAGTCAGGTGAATTTGATCCGGATCTGCGCGAGGAGATATTGAGCAAGGTGTCGGCGGACTACGCGGGCAAGGGACTGTTTGTTAGAAGTTCTTCCAACTCGGAAGATTTGCCGAACTTCAGCGGCGCCGGTCTGTATACCACCGTGCCGAACGTTCGCGGTGACGGCGCACTGATAGACGCCATCAAAACCGTCTGGGCTTCACTCTGGAACTTCGAAGCTTACGAAGCGAGGGAGCGGGCGAACGTCGATCACTCGAAGGTCTTCATGGCGGTGCTCCTGCAGGAAGGAATCAACTCCGAGAGTTCCGGAGTGATGATCACGACGGATCCATTCGATACGGAGAACCGCGGCGCGATCTATATCAGCGCGAAACGCGGGTTGGGGATTAAAGTCGTCGAAGGACAGAGAATCGCGGAGCAGATTATTTTTCGGCCACGCACAAATGCGGTTCAGGTGCTGACTCGCTCGGCCGAAGATAGCCTGCTTACGTTTGACGAGAACGGGGGAGTAAAGGAAGTGCCGATCACAGGTGAGCGCGTAGTGCTCACTGACGATGTGATACGGCGATTGGTGAAAGCGGCGACTGGTATCAAGCGTGTGTTTGGCAGCCGCGATCAGGACATCGAATGGGCGTACATGAAGGGGCAGATCTACATCGTCCAATCGCGGCCGTTTATTCCAGGAAGTTAGAGTGGACAGACGGGTACGATCTCATTCCCAGGTGCTGTAAGTAGTTAACATTTCGAATGATTCGAGAGGGTGCTTGACCAGTAGCAGCGGGTGCTCGGCAAGGGTTATTGCTCGACACTTGAACGTCATGCAAGCGCAATCAGTGATTCCCGAATTTCTTGTCCGTAGGTAATTATCCAACGCTAGGCCTGCCCAGAAAGTTGTAAGTGACATAAGAAGGCCGAGTAGAACGGGTCGCATGTGGCTTAGACTATACCTAACGGACCGAAGTTCCAACATCTGCTTATCATCATCCCGGTTTGGAAACGACGTGTGCCCGGTTCTAGTGTACTAATTTCCGTTTCACACCACTCAACTCTCTGCGCGTCCTCTGCGGGCTCGGCGTCTCTGCGGTTGCGTGGACGAGACGAAATTCTCAACAGGCCAGAAAGTGAGTTACTGATTCAGGCATTTGTTGGTTGGTTTGGGAACTTGAAATAACCGCGGAGCCGCAGAGCACGCCGAGGATGCGCAGAGAGTTGACTAGTTCTGGTGGATCGCCTTCCGTTTAGGCACTTACTCCCGTTCTCATTGACATATCAAGCGTGAGTCGGGTATAAGCCATCCACAATGTTTCGCAGCACACATCACGGCCATCATGCTTTCTGGCATCACCACTCCGGTGGCGGGCCGTGTCTCGTGTTTCGTGTGCTAATTAGGTAAACGCACAAACAACGATTTTCGACCCGCTACTAGCGAAACTGGTGGCGGGTTTTTGTTTTGGCCAATGAAGTCAGTACCACCTCGCGGTAGCGGGTGGGTGCGAAGCCAGCGCCAACTCTGGATGTCATTTGAGTTACGACAACATGCCAAACGAAATCTAGAATCAACACTAGGCTTGGCTTCGCACCCACCCGCTACCGCGAGGTGGTACTGACTTCATCACACTGCATGGCGCGATGACGGACAAGGGACAACTGACTACGGACGACTGACACGACATGCACCTATCCAGAATACCAGCCGGAATGCGTTACTACGTCGGCGATGAAGCGCGTCTTCGTCGCAAAGTGGAAGACACAGCGATGTCTGTTTTCGACCGCTGGTCCTATGAAGAGATTACAACTCCGTCGGTCGATTACTACGCATTGTTTGAACAGGGAATGGGGATAACGGAGGCGCAACGCAGTTTTCGTTTCACTGATCAGGATGGGCGGCTACTCACGTTGCGACCGGATGTCACCTCATCTGTTGCTCGCGCGGCCGCGACTCTTCTCGCTGATCGTGCGCGACCGCTGCGACTCTGTTACGCAGCGCCGGTCTTCAGACAACAATCGCAATCGGCCTCCGAATGGCGACGCGAGAATACGCAACTTGGCTGTGAGTTAATCGGTGCCGCTGATGCGTCTGCCGATCTTGAGGTCTTGCTTGTCGCTGCTGAGATCCTCGCGCAGCTCGGTTTGCAAAACAGTTATTGCATCACGCTCAACCACGTCGAGATCTTCAACGGGCTTGCCGAACAGTTTTCACTCGATGCCAAAGAGGCTGAATACGTGCGGAGATTGATCGATAGCCGCGCGATTCCCGAGCTCACTCTTTATTCAAGTGACGTGCTGAAATGCAACACCTTTGCCGATCTCGTTCACCTCAAAGGAAACCAGGAAGTGATGTCAGCCGCTCACGACCTGGTTTCAAATTCGCGTTCCCAGGCAGCCCTGCTGGCGCTTGCCGATCTTTGGCGAGCGTTAGAAGCAAAACGGCTGACGGATGCTTTTGAAATTGATCTGGGCGACGTCTCCAGCTTCGATTACTACACAGGTTTGAGTTTCAAGATATTCATCAATGGCGCGGGCTCTCGCGTCGGCGGCGGCGGACGCTATGACCGGTTGATATCAAACTTTGGCGCCGCAGAACCTGCGATTGGTTTTGTCTTGAATCTCGATGGACTTACTGAAGTTCTCTTACGGAAAACTAATGAGGCGCAGATTTCGCAGACTCACATTGATCAGAAAGGATCACAATCTCTGTGAATCTCCGTTCATCTGTGGCCGAATAACCAGAGTTGAAATGATCACCATCGCTGTCGCAAAAGGTCGCATGCAGGATGAAGCACTCGCCTTACTGGCGCGTGCGGGCGTTTGCTTTAACGGATACTCCTCGGAATCGCGCTGTTTGATCTCGCGAGACGAAACGGGCGATTACCGCGCCATATTTGTGAAGCCTGCTGATGTTCCCGTGTACGTCGAACACGGCATTGCTGACTGCGGCATCGTTGGTCGTGACGTGCTGCTCGAATCACAACCAGATCTTTTGTTGCCTCTTGACCTCGGAATTGCGCGGTGCCGATTGGTTGTTGCCGCCGTTTCACCCCAAGAGATCAAAAGCAGAGGTATGTTGCGTGTCGCGACGAAATACCCGCAGCTGGCCGCCGACTATTTCGGCGCGCGCGGCACGCCTGTAGAAATCATTCGACTCTCGGGCTCGGTTGAATTAGCGCCATCGCTTGGATTGTGTGACGTGATTGTCGATCTTGTTGAAACGGGCAGGACGCTGCGAGAGAACGGACTGTCGGTCCTCGACGTGATTACCGAATCGACTGGACGGTTCGTAGTTAACCGCGCGAGTTATCAGCTGAAAGCCGAAAGCATTGCGCGACTACTCAATGCGCTCGAACGAGGGCTAAACGGAGTGGGGCCGTGATCGAGATCATCAACAGAACCGATAAGGAGCGACGCCGGCAAAAACTCGAGAAGTTGCTGGCTCGAGGAGTTTCGTTTGATCGCGAATTGATCCAGCAAGTCGGTCGCATTATCGACGATGTTCGCAAACGTGGTGACGAGGCGTTGATCGATTACACGCGCCAGTTCGATGGCGTCGAACTTCAATTGGAAGAACTTCGGCTTAGCGAGGAATCAATAGAACGCGCTGCGGCAGGTGTAGATGCGAATGTGCTGGAGGCATTGCGTCGTGCGATTCGAAACGTGCGTGAGTTTCACCTTCGACAAATCGACACTTCGTGGGCGATCGAACCTGCGCCGGGGATCAAGCTCGAACAACGACTGCGACCGATTGAAAGCGTGGGCGTGTATGTTCCAGGTGGCACGGCCGCGTATCCGTCGTCGGTGATGATGAATGTCGTACCTGCCCAGGTCGCTGGAGTTAGTCGCATTGCAGTCGCCACCCCGTCACGTAGTCTTACTTCGAATCCGGCCGTGGCGGCTGCGTTGAGAGAATTGAAAGTTGACGAAGTCTATTCAGTTGGTGGAGCGCAGGCGATCGCAGCGCTGGCTTACGGCACGGAGACAGTGCGCGCGGTTCACAAGATTACTGGTCCCGGCAATCGTTTTGTGGCTGCGGCGAAACAACTCGTCTTTGGTGCTGTCGGTATCGATTCCATAGCTGGACCATCAGAAGTGGTCATCGTTGCGGATGATAGCGCCCGCGCGGAATACGTCGCGGCCGATCTTTTGGCTCAGGCAGAACATGCCGAGGACGCTGCCGCCGTGTTGATTACTCCAAGCATGCACCTGGCTGAAACTGTTTTGCTGGAGATCGGCCGGCAAGTGCGTGTTCTTCCACGTGCCTCGATCATCCGGAAGTCCCTCGAACATTTTGGCGCGATTTTGATTACGGACACCCTGGATGAAGCATTCGAGTTGGTTAACCAGCTAGCGCCTGAGCATGTACAGGTAATGACTAGTGATGCTGATCGCGACTCCGTAAAGATCACAGATGCAGGTGCAATTTTCGTGGGCCAACACAGTCCGACAGCGCTCGGCGATTACTTCGCAGGGCCGAATCACGTTCTGCCAACTGGCGGGACAGCCAGGTTCTCTTCGCCATTGAGTGTGCACGACTTTATGAAGCGGACGAATGTGATTCGTTATTCACCACAGGCACTACGTGATGCGGCCGAATCGGTAGCGACGCTTGCTACTGTTGAAGGCTTACAGGCTCACGCGCAATCAGCATTGATCAGATTAGGAGAGGCTCGCTGAATGTCTGTGCCGCTGGAAACAATCAAGCCGAAAGTTCGCGAGTTACGCGCGTACTCGCTAAAGCCTTATCGCGCGTCGATTAAACTGAATCAAAACGAAAACCCGTTCGACTTACCGCGCGCCGTGAAAGAAGAAGTGATGCGACGAATTTCCGAACGCGCGTGGTCGAGGTATCCCGAATTCATTCCGGCTTCTTTGCTGAAGCGGCTTAGCGATTTTTCTGGCTGGCCATACGAAGGATTGCTCGCCGGCAATGGTTCAAACGAACTGATTCAAGCACTTTTGCTGGTCACTCTTGGCCAAGGCAAGCGTGTGTTGGTGTGCGAACCGACCTTTAGTTTGTATCGACAGATCGCGACGGTACTCGAAGCAGACGTCTCCGGTGTTCGTCTGACCGCGGAGCTGGGGTTTGATGTTTCCGGTCTTCGCCGCGCCATTCGCGAGCAACAACCGGAAGTTACGATCATCTGTTCGCCCAACAATCCGACAGGCTGTGTGATATCCGATGAAGATCTCTCGATGTTGTTGTCGGAGTCGCGTGGGCTTATCGCTGTTGACGAGGCTTATCACGAGTTCGCGCAACACTCCGTTGTTGGCCTGTTGGGTGAATTTAAGAATCTCGTGGTACTGCGAACCTTTTCCAAAGCAATGGCGCTTGCCGGCCTGCGCGTTGGCTATCTGTTGGGCGATCCTGAAATCGTGCAGCAGATCGCCAAGGCAGTTTTGCCTTACAACTTGAACGTGGTCTCGCAAACTGCGGCGACGGTAGCAATCGAAATGTATGCAACTGAACTCCGGCCGCTGATTGAAGAAATAATTGGCGAACGCGAGCGTCTGTTTATCGCGTTGCAGAAGATCGAGGGATTAGATCCGGTTGTGTCTCGCGCGAACTTTATGGTTGTCAGATCGACTTGTGATCCAAAGCGCGTATTCAGTGAGTTACTTGATCGCGACATTCTGATTCGTGATGTGAGCAGTTATCCAATGCTGGAGAGTTATTTTCGCGTGAGTGTGGGAACGCCACAGGAGAATGATCTCTTGATAGGAGCGCTACGGCAGATATTTTCATGAACGGTGCTGAGTCGTGCAGGAGGACGGCTTTGGCGCCCGCTGTGAGGCGATGGCTGTGCCTCGCCGCCGAAGGCTTTCATTCCAGGATTGGGCTCTGCCCGTGGTGCGGGCTCGCCCTTGAACATCGAATGCGATGAACACTCGAGAAGATTGACAGGTAACGGAGGGCAGAGCCCGAAACCAGGGGCGTAGCCCGCATTGAAGATGCGCAGGAACGGCGAGGCATAGCCATCGCCTCAAAGCGGGCGGCGAAGCCGCGACTGTGAACTATTCAGGCAGTAGCAGGATATTTATGAAGACGAGTCAAAAACATTCACGGGTGGCGACGATTCATCGAAAGACGAAAGAGACGGACGTGCGAGTGTCTCTGAACCTCGATGGCTCCGGACAGTCGAAGATCTCGACCGGCTTACCATTTCTTGATCACATGCTCGAGCTACTGGCGAAACATGGACTATTCGACCTCGAGGTCAAATGCAAGGGGGACTTAGAAATTGACGATCATCATTCAGTTGAAGACATTGCTATTACTCTTGGCCAGGCATTGAAGACCGCGCTTGGTGATAAGAGAGGCATTAGTCGCTATGGCTCTGCAATCGTGCCGATGGATGAGGCGCTTTGTGGTTGTGCGATCGATCTGTCAGGAAGATTTTATCTCCACTATCAAATCCCTACGCATCGACAAAAGATCGGCAATTTTTCGGTCGAGCTCGCGGAGCACTTTTGGCGTTCACTGGCGGAGACAGCGCAGTTCAATCTGCACATGGACCTTATTCGCGGGCGAAACACTCATCACATTCTTGAATCGACATTTAAAGCGTTTGCTCGCACGCTGCGACAAGCAGTCGAGCGCGACGCGCGCGTGAGCGCAATACCAAGTACAAAAGGATCATTGTAAGCATGGTGTCAGTTGCGATCATTGATTATGGAGTAGGTAATCTTCGTTCCGTCGAAAAGGCATTTGCGGCTGTCGGAGTCGACGCAGTGGTAACGAGCGACAAGACAGCACTTACACAAGCTGAACGCCTTGTGCTTCCGGGTGTTGGAGCGTTTGCGACATGCATGAGTGAATTCAATCGATATGGCTTTGCAGAGGTGGTGCTTCGGCGAGTGAAGGAACGAATACCGCTGCTCGGAGTCTGTGTAGGTATGCAGATGTTGTTTGAAGAGTCATCCGAGTTTGGCTCGGCAAAAGGTCTCGGACTATTGAAAGGATCGGTGAAACGTTTCAGCAGTGAACTAACGGTGCCTCATGTTGGTTGGAACGAGGTGAGCAAGAGGTTCACATCTCCTCTGCTTAATGATGTCGATAACAACTCGTTCTTCTACTTTGTGCACTCCTACTACTGTGACCCGGAAGATCGCAACACCATCGTTGGAGAAACAGAATACGGGATCAGGTTTGCTTCGGTAGTTGCTAAAGACAACGTGTGTGGTGTTCAGTTTCATCCGGAGAAGAGCCAGGCGAGTGGCTTACGGTTGTTAAAGAACTTTGCGAAATCGGATGTTCGATGAACTTCACAGTTTGTCGTCGACGTTCGGGGAGTCTCAAGCTGCATCGGAAGTAGACGCTCTCGGAACTCATCGACAAATTGAAGTTTATCCGACAGAAACAATGCTCGCGAAACGAATCATTCCTTGTTTAGACGTCGCGGATGGCCGGGTGGTCAAAGGGATCCGGTTTGTTTCGCTAACCGATGCTGGCGATCCGGTCGCGCAGGCAAAGCGTTACGACGAAGAAGGTGCGGATGAGCTCACGTTTTTAGATATCACTGCTTCGTCAGAGAAACGAAATATTGTCGAGGATCTTGTTCGTCGAGTCGCCGATGAGGTTTTCATTCCGTTCACAGTTGGTGGCGGTCTTCGAACTGTAGCAGATATTCGCACCGTGCTACGTGCGGGCGCCGATAAGATCTCGCTCAACACCGCCGCCGTTGAAAATCCTTCATTAGTAGCGGAAGCCGCGAGAACATTCGGCAGCCAGTGCATTGTCGTGGCGATTGATGCGCGCCGTTCTAATTCGAATGCGACATGGCAGGTTTACACGCATGGCGGCCGGCGGATCACGGAACGTTCAGCACTTGAATGGGCGAAGGAAGTTGAAGAACTGGGTGCCGGTGAGATTCTTTTGACAAGCATGGATCGCGACGGCACTCGCGATGGATACGACATTGAGTTAACCCGAGCGGTATCGAGTGCGGTTCGTATTCCGGTGATTGCGTCTGGCGGTTGTGGCCAGTTGCACCACTTTTACGACGCGTTCACTCTGGGTGGCGCGAGCGCGGTGCTCGCTGCCTCGCTGTTTCATTACGGTGAACTGTCAATCAGTGAAACCAAATCCTATTTGAGGAGTCGCGGCCTAAATATTCGCTAGCCACCTTTTTGACTTCTCATTCACCCCAGGCCTCAGCCTGGGGTTAGAGGCCAGTTCAGAAAACGGTAACCGTTTCAACGGTTTCCAGATGAACGCGAATCGCAGGGAATTCGAAGTGATTTCGGAAACCGTTAAAACGGTTCGACGAATTCGCGCATGCGTTGGTCCCAGGCTGAAGCGTGGGGAGAATGAGAGGTGCATTCCATGTCACTGGACGTGAAATTCGATGAGCGCGGACTTTTCCCGGCAATTATCCAGGATGCTGAGACAGGCGACGTGCTGACGCTCGCGTACATGAATGAAGAGAGTTTGCGCCGGACAATGGAAACCGGCGAGACGTGGTTTTGGTCACGTTCCAGAAACGAGCTGTGGCACAAAGGTGCGACATCGGGAAATACGCAGAGTGTTGTTAGTGTCACTGTTGATTGTGATGAGGACGCTGTTCTCGTTGGTGTTCGGCCGCACGGTCCGGCCTGTCACAAGGGTGAGCAGTCTTGCTTCCATGCCGATTTCGCGACTAATAAACCGATGACACGTTCGGGCGACGTTGGATTTGGGAGACAGTTAAACCAGTTGTATCGGGTGATTGAAAGCAGAAAATGTGAACGACCCGAAGGATCGTACACGTCATATCTGTTCGATGAAGGGCTCGATAAGATACTCAAGAAGGTCGGAGAGGAAACCGCCGAGACGATCATCGCCGCGAAGAACGCAGATCGTGAGCAGTTCGTTGGCGAAGTCTCAGATTTAATTTATCACCTGTTGGTGTTGCTAGTTGAGCGTGACACTAGTCTAACCGAAATCAGTGCAGAGTTGGCTCGTCGGCATGAAGTCAGTACCACCTCGCGGTAGCGGGTGGGTACGAAGTTTGGTCCGAGCGCTGAGGGGAATGGCTTCGCACCCACCCGCTACCGCGAGGTGG
>DATIBJ010000142.1:0-4328 GCA_035457565.1 Pyrinomonadaceae bacterium
GATGGCCAGTACATCGCGTACGAGCGCAAGTTTGAGAATAAGGGCGGGATCTGGGTTCGTCAGCTCGCGGCAAATACAAACCTTGAGCTCGTGCCGCCGAGTGGGAGCATCTATGGCCTTGCTTTTAATCACACCAGTGACTACGTCTATTTTGTTAGAGGGAATCCCTCACCAGCACTCTACCGAGTTTCACTGGTTGGTGGTCCACCAAGCAAACTTGTCGACAATTTGGAAGGCAATTTCTCAATTTCGAGTGATAACACTCAGATCGCCTTTGTTCGGCAAACAATAAACTCTGACGGCCAGCGCCAGTATTCCTTGATGACTGCAAACTCCGACGGTACAAGTGAACGACAGTGGTTGGCCGGTGCGCATCCTTACGGAATCGATACTCCGATGTGGGCGCCTGATGGCCAATCGATAATTTGCAGCTACGGAAGTACGACTGGCGGCAGTCAGGACGTGCGGCTGATTTCAGTAAGTCTCGCGGATGGTCAGAAGAAGGAACTCTCCACGAAGCGATTCTTCCGTATCACAAAAATGGCGTGGTTAAATAATGGGAGTGGCTTGTTGTTGTCTGCGAGAACGAATCTTGGCGAGAACAATCAGCTATGGAGACTGGCGTATCCCTCGATGGAACTTACTCAACTCACCGAAGGCGTCGTTTCGTATGCAGATCTGAGTCTAACAGCAGATGCCGAGAAGGGAGTGGCATCCCAGGAAACGCTAAGTTCAGATATTTGGGTAGGTTCGAGTCGTGATCCAAACACGCTGAAGCGCCTCACACAGGCGACCGGCAATTTTTGCTGGGCGCCAGATAGCCGGCTGATCTATTCATCAACCGCCAGCGGCAACCGTGATCTCTGGATTATGCAGCGCGACGGCAAGGATCAGCGACAGCTCACAGTGGACACGGCGATGGACGTATCGCCGAGAGTTACATCTGACAATCGCTACATCGTCTTCATTTCTAATCGCACGGGTGAGTTTCAAGTGTGGCGGATGAACATCGACGGTACCCATCAGATTCAACTTACCAGTGGTGGTCCGAAAAACCACATCTCATTGTCGCCGGATAATAAGTGGGTTTTTTACAACACGACAGACGATTGGCACTTGTGGAAGACCTCCATCGACGGTGGCGAACCGATCAAAGTGGCGGAGTATGTTGCGACGCTCGCCTCAATGTCTCCTGATCAGAAAACGATTGTATCCGTTGGACGCGACGGCAATCGGCGTGTGTTGCTGATTTTGCCTGCTACAGGCGGCGCTCCCTTGAAACGAATCGATCTACCCGGAGATAGCTTTGCGGGCTATCGAATTAAATGGACAGCCGATGGCAGATTCTTGATCTACATGGCTCAGCTTGATGGTCCAATCATGATCTACAAGCAGTCTCTCGATGGCGGACCACCTCAGGAGCTAGCCAGGTTCGAGCAGGATGAACTGTTCGATTTTGATTACTCACCGGATGGTCAGTCTCTCGCCGTCACTCGTGGCGGTTGGCTTCACGATGTGGTGCTGATCACTGATCTGGCGCACTAAATCCGCCGGACGACTTGTTCGAAGAAGGGCGAAGCGAGCCGCGGCTTTGCCTCAAAAGTCAACCGAGCTCGAGTCGGAATTATTTTGGTTCGTGTTGGTTCGTGTCACTCCGTGGATCGTTTTTGTTTTTCTGGACAAACGGAACGATCCACGAAGTCACACGAACCAAACACGAAACTCCTTACCGCGGAAATCGATTTTTGAGGCAAAGCTGCGAGCCGCCCTTTCCGGTTCATCGTTTGGGCTAGTTAGCGAAGCAAGAATTCTAATGCCTTCAATGTTCGACACAACGACGCACGCGGAAATCATCGATCGAATTCATCGGTTGCGACCTGATGCCGAACGCCGTTGGGGTCAAATGACTTCATCTCAAATGGTCGCGCATTTAAGCGATCAGATGCGTCACACCTTGAGCGAAGCTACTGCCCCAGCCTTCCAGGTTATTTGCGAAACCCACTTGGTGGACCGGTTTGTTGCTTTAGGCCCAGCTGGTGAATGGCCAGAGCATCCGATGTTCGGTAGGATGACAGGAAAGTACTGGGGGTTTTTCTGCCACAAGCATTTCAATCATCATCTCAGTCAGTTCGGTGTTTGGGCGCTGCATGTCAGATGAGTGATTCGTTATTACAAGCTCAGATTGAAGCCGCGAAGGCTTACGAAGCGCTGTTTGTTCCTGCGCTGTTCGGACAGTGGGCTCCGAAAGTTGCTGCCGCTGCACGCGTCAGACGAGGTCAAAAGGTTATTGATGTTGCATGTGGAACCGGCGTTCTTGCGCGTGAGCTAGCCACACTGGTTGGTTCCGCTGGCCGCGTTACCGGCCTGGATCCTGTCGGAGGAATGCTCGCAGTTGCCCGGCACCTTGCACCAAACGTGCAGTGGCTACAAGGAATTGCGGAATCACTACCGTTTGCAGATCAATATTTCGACGCGGCTGTCAGTCAATTCGGATTGATGTTCTTTAAGGATCGGGAACAGGCGTTGTGCGAAATGGTTCGTGTGATAGTGCCCGATGGCCGGTTAGCAATAGCAGTATGGGATTCTCTGGATCACATTCCTGCATATGCTGCAGCAGTTGAAGTACTCGACAGAAATGCGGGCAAACAGGCGGCTGATGCGCTACGTGCACCATTTGTCCTCGGCGATCGAAAAGAACTTGCCTCACTGTTTGACGCAGCTCGCATTACCGAAGCGCAGATCGCAACCGAGAAAGGCACCGCTCGGTTTCCGAGTATCCGAGCCATGGTCGAAGCGGATTTAAGGGGCTGGTTACCGGTTATGGGCGTGTTCCTCGCCGAAGATCAAATCGAAGCAATACTCACCGAAGCAGAAACCGCTCTGCGTTCGTATGCCGGTGATGATGGACAGTTGAACTTCGAAGTGTCGGCACACATCGTCGCAGGTCACAAGGCCCAATAGATTTCTAACTAGTTCGTTTCCGATAAACCATTATAATGGCGCAACCCGTTTTAATTGGTGACGAGCTATTGCCAAACGCGATCGGCATTCGCAATGTTAAGTTTCAAGTGATTACAGGCCATGGATGTCTTGTGGGAAGAGTTAACGAGAGGTCTATCCAACGGGCAGGAATTCGAACGTGTCATTGTCCGATTGTTAGCAGCAACGATCTTGGGCGCGATAGTTGGTTTCGAACGTGAACGCGCAGGGAAACCTGCGGGACTCCGAACCCACACGCTCGTCTGCCTCGGAACGGCCGTGTTTGTGTTGGTCTGCACGAGCGTCGGCATGTCGTCCGACGGACTGTCCAGAGTTATTCAGGGCATTGTTACTGGTATCGGATTCATCGGCGCAGGTTCTATTCTTAAAGTTACTGAGCAACACGACATTAAAGGCCTCACCACGGCAGCGGCAGTGTGGATGACGGCTGCTATTGGCGTCGGCGTCGGTTTGGGAAGTATTGGGGTTGCTTCTCTCACCACACTTCTCGCGATCATAATTCTTGCGGTTGTTGGAGCGATCGAGAGGCGAGCTGAGAAACGGCGGCGAGAGAAACATGTACCCGAGCGATGAGGGTTTAGCTTGACTGAGGTTCGCGCAACTCTAAAGGATTCACGATCGATCCTGGCATTTGAATACACTGGCAATGAACATGTCACTAAGTGAGGCTGAGGACATATGAACGCACTACTCAACGTAACGGCGACTTTGATACTCGCTATTCTTGTCATACCTGTACAGGAATCAACGCCACCGGTCCGGAACTTTCTTCGCGTGAATGATCAGTTTTGCACCGGTGGTCAACCGAAACTCGAACATCTCGAGATGCTGAAGAAGGATGGCGTGAAAGCGATCATTAATCTACGTCAACCAAGCGAGCACAGGGCGGACGAGGAGGAAGCAAAAGCCAAGGAGCTCGGATTACGGTATTTCAACATTCCTGTGGCTGTCGGGAATCCGAAAGAAGAACAGGCAGACGAGTTTTTGAGAATTACGGATGATCCCGAAAACAGGCCCGCATTCATTCATTGCACTGCGGCGATCCGAGTCGGCGCGTTTTGGATGATCCGTCGTGCGTTACGCGACGGATTCACCGTTGAAGACGCGGAGAAGGATGCCGTGAAGGTTGGCTTGCGTGATAACCCGCATCTAAACGAATTCGCACGACGCTATATTGAAAAGCACCAGAAGAAGTGACAACGGCGAAGGGCGACTAACTGTCGTGGTGCGAAGTCAGTACCACCTCGCGGGTAGCGGGTGGGTGCGCAGCGGTTTTGGTCCACGATAATTACCGGTTGCGAATCACCTGGCTTCGCACCCACCCGCTA
>DATIBJ010000143.1:0-16786 GCA_035457565.1 Pyrinomonadaceae bacterium
TTGCTTCAGACACGTGAATGAAGGTAATTGGACTCTATGATGCGAATGACGAAACATTTTAGCAAACGCTCAATCTGATGTCGGAAACGCGTCCTCGTCTGCGAAGCAGGCGCTTTCGGTGGTAACGAGGTTCGTGTTGGTTCGTGTGACTTCGTGGATCGTCCTTGTTTTTCTGGACAAACGGAACGATCCACGAAATCAGCAGCGGCCCATTGGTCCGACTAATGCTGATAGTAGCACTAGTTCCCGCCTATCTTGCCCGGCCCCCACAGCGCTTTTCCAGGCTTTGCCCCAGTGTGCTCCCCGTCCTTCAGCACCTGGGTCCCGTTCACAAACACATCCCTCACACCAACTGAGTACTGGTGTGGATTTTCGAATGTCGCACGATCACCGATTGTTTTCGGATCGAAGACAACGACATCGGCAAACATGCCGGACTTAAGCAGCCCGCGATCTTTTAAGCCAAGATTACTCGCAGGCAGACTGGTCAGTCTTCGCACGGCTTCCGTAAGTGAAATGACCTTTTCATCGCGCACATACTTGCCGAGCAGTCGCGCAAAGTTACCGTACGCTCGAGGATGAGCCGCGGATCTTAAAAACACACCTTCAGCAGAGATCGAGGCCGCGTCAGAACCAAACGATACCCATGGCAGACGAATTTGCTTCTTGATATTGTCTTCGCTCATGAGGAAATAGATAGTGCCAATGCGAGAGCGATCCTCGAGCAGCAGATCCATGATTGTCTCAACCGGATCTTTACCACGCATCTTTGCAACCTCGCCTAGAGTCTTTCCCGTAAGCGGCTTAAGTTTATCGTTTCGGAAGCTTGCCAATACGATGCGATCGGGCGAACCGGCCAATGCGTAAAGGTTTTCCCACTCGCTTGTCGGCGTGCGAACTGCCTCAGCGATCTTTTGGCGCGTCGCCGGATCCTGAAGCCGCTTGTAGGCAGCTTCGGGTCCTCCGTCATAAACCCAGGGCGGCAACGTTGCATTCAGGCCTGTTCCACCAGCTGGATACGTATACATATCAGCGGTGATCTTCACGCCCTTCTTGCGCGCGTCTTCGATTATTTTGATTACTTGATCCATCTTGCGCCAGTTAGCTTCCCCCGCTGCTTTGAGATGATAAATCTCAACCGGAAGGCCGGCTTCGCGACTAATGCGGATCGTTTCTTGGACAGCTTCGAGTAACTGGTCGGCTTCGCTACGCATGTGTGCCGTGTATTTGCCCTTGTACTTCGCCGCAACCTTGCACAGCTCGATCAACTCCTCGGTCTTCGCGAAGAATGCGGGCGGATAAATCAAGGCGGTCGTGATGCCTAGCGCACCAGCCTCCATCTCGCGACGCACCAACTCGCGCATCTGGTCCAGTTGGGCCGGCGTGGGTGGCTTGTCTTCAAGGCCGATAACGTATTCTCGGATGATAGCGGAGCCGATGAACGATGCGACGTTTTGCGAGATGCCTCGTTTTTCCAGACCGTTCAGATATTCGGCTAGTGTAGTCCACTCGATATCAAACTTCAGATCGCCCTGTGACATACGTCCCCGTTTTTTCATTTCATCGTTCAGCGGACCCATCGAAAGCTCGCCGAAGATCTGGGTAGTCACACCTTGCCGCAGTTCACTCAACGAACGGCTATCCACAAACCACGAAGTCTCGGAGTGAGAGAGCATGTTGATAAAGCCAGGCGCGACAGCGAGGCCTTTGGCATCAACGATCGTCGGAGCCGTAGCACGACTGAGGTTTCCAACGGCGGCGATTCGATCACCCCTGATTCCCACGTCTGCGTTTACGGGTGAACGACCCGTGCCGTCATAAACTGTCCCGCCACGGATAATGACGTCAAACTGTTGTTGCGCTGAACCGGAACGTCCTTGCGCGTAGGTCATGACCGTCAGCGCAAAGATGAGCGCCACAGCTAGAAGCTTCTGCATGTTGTGTTTCATCGTTTTGATCTTTGATATCCTTCAACCCGGAGTCAATATTTCTGCATTCCAATCTTCAATCGGCAATGTTTCATCATTCCTTCCAGTGAACCGTGGTCCACGACTGCGGATCGAACAGTTTAGGATCCAGCTTCACGTCGGCACGCATCTCGGAATACTTTTCAGTTGTCACAATCTTGCCATCGACCATGAAGATCACTTCAGGAGCAATCCAGCCACCACCAAGTTTCTGATACTTGTTGAATTGCGTCTCCTGCGTTTGCGTCCCATCCCTACCTCCCGGCCGAAGCATTCTGACAAAGTACAGATTCTTCTGATCAATCCAGAATTGCGGCGAATGCAAGTCGCCCGCTTTTGCACCAACTACATAGACGGGCCTTCCCTGCCAGGTGTCTTCGCGGAATTGCGACAGATCAAACTTCAGCGCCTGTAACTTCGTGTTGACTTCGCTCGCAGGCGAGCGATAGATGTCGAATCCCAAAATAAGAAGCGGATGATTGAAGGGGCGCGTACTTTCGACCTTGCCGTCTTTGAAAACGAAAATCTTGCCATCCGTAAACAGGATACCGTTGCCAGCGCTTGTTGGCGTGACGTCGATACGCAAACTTCCTGGCACTGACATGGCCTCGTACCAGGTTTCGACCTTCGAGGTTCCGTCAGGCTGAACATTTATCGTTTCCTGGACGAACGTGGCGGTCTTGTACCACGACTTTCTATACTTCTGCTGCATCGCCGCGATCAGCTCATTCGTATTCGAAATTTTTGCGTACGCCATCGTCGGCGACATCAGCAGACCAATCATCCCTATCAAACCCAAGTGTTTCATCATTCTTCTCCCAGATGTAAGCTCAGGGATTTGCACTCACTCATTGCAATGGCAAACTGTCCTTGTTACCAGCGCTCATTCCGAGGCCTCGGTCACCACCTTCACTCCTAGGTGCTTCGCGAAGAACCTCACATAACGTTGCACGCGATCCATCTGATGACGTGGTTCGGTGAAGCCGTGACCCTCTCTGGGATACACCACAAACTCCACCGGCACGTTCCGTTCTTTTAACGCTCTATAAAACTCCTGCGCCTGCGCAAGCGGCACGCGCGTGTCAACCTGACCGTGCAAGATCATCGTAGGAGTTTTCACATTGTTCACATACTTCATCGGCGAGCGATCCCAGTAAAGTTCCGTCGCATCCCAGGGCGCTTTGTCTGAATAGAACCAACGAAGATAGCGCTGGATGTCGTTCTGCGAATACATTGAATAGATGTTAGTCAACCCCGCTCCCGGCGACACTGCTTTGAAGCGATCAGTTTGCGTCAGAATCCAGAAGGTCATGTAGCCCCCGTAGGACCATCCGAAAGCGCCTAAACGATCTGGATCAGCGAGACCGCGCGCAATCATGGCGTCGACGCCCGTCATGCAATCGTCATAATCACCTTTGCCCCACGTGTTCTTGTTCGCCTGAGCGAAGACAAGTCCTTTCCCTGTTGAGCCGCGGAAGTTTGGCTGCAACACTGCGAAACCATTTGCCGCAAGCACCTGCACTGTCCCGTTGAAGCTGTTCGTCGACGCTCCTGTTGGTCCACCATGCGGATTTAGCAATAAGGGCACTTTGCTTCCATCCGAGTAATCAACCGGCTTGGTCAAGAGCCCTTCGATCTCCATTCCATCCTTGCTCTTCCACTTCACAGTCTCCGTTTCTGCAAGTGCGTAATCCGAGAGCCATCGATTGTGATTAGTTAAAGCAATCGGCTGAGTAAACTTCAAACTTGATTTGTAAACTTCAGCAGGTGCGTTGGGTTGCGTCAGTGTTCCCACGACCGTGTTTCCATCCCGGCTGATTTCAGCGATGTTTATGCCGGCGCCTGTCTTTGAAACCTGAGTTACTGCTCCAGTCGTCACGTCTGCGGAAAAGATCTCATTCGCCTGGAGAACGTTTGCGCTGAAATAAATCGTCCGGCCATCGCGCGACCAAACCGGTGAACCAGCATTCAAATCAAACTTTACCGTTAGTTGTTTAGGGCTGCCGCCTGCGGACGGGATTACGTAAAGATGAGTGGTCGAAACACCACCGTTCGGGTCAGTGCTTCCGGTGTAGGCAAGCCATTTTCCGTCGGGCGACCAGCGGGCGTTGTCACTCGACGCTGGTGTGTCTTCTATTTTCTTCTTCTCGCCCGTGGCAACGTTAACTACCCACACATCGCTCAAGCTGCCATCGTCCGCTTTCGGCG
The DNA here is from genome assembly GCA_035457565.1 of Pyrinomonadaceae bacterium. GTDB lineage: Bacteria > Acidobacteriota > Blastocatellia > Pyrinomonadales > Pyrinomonadaceae > PSRF01. The sequence goes on from DATIBJ010000143.1 coordinate 4,176, forward strand.
TCGGGCGCGTTGTGTACGTTATGCGCGTGCCGTCAGGCGACCACTGAGGATCGCTCACGGTGAAGTCACCTTCGGTAATGCGTTTCTCCTCTTTCTTTTCAATATTCCAAAGCCACAGATGGGCCATCTTGAGGTCGCGGTCGATAACGATCGTATCGTCTTTCAGTTTCTTCCGTTCCTCTTCATCCTTCGATGGTTGATCAGTTGCGACGAACGACAACTGTTTGCCGTCGCGCGAAAAACGAAAAGCGCTAATGCCGCCCTTGTGCGACGTCACCTGCCACGCCTCTCCGCCGTCCCCGGCTATCATCCAAACCTGACGCTCGCCATCTTTTTCGCGATCACTCAGGAAGGCCAACGTGCGCCCATCGGGAGACCACTCAGGAGCGTTGGCGCTCTTATCACCACGCGTGTACTGACGTGCCTCGCCACCAGCAACTGTTGGCACTACCCAGATCTGCGTGACCGCTTTCCACTCTTTGTCCTTTTCCGTTTTGGTTTCGCTCACCGTGTAAGCCACGCGGGTACCATCAGGCGCGATGCGAGGCGCGCCAACGTTCACAACCCTCATCAGGTCGAATGCAGTCAACAGCTTCTTTCCATTCTTCGAGCGCGGCACCGGCGCATTCGATGAGGATGTCTTGCTGTCGTCAGCAGTAGCCCGCGTTGCGTGAACTGTTGCCATTACAGCGACTGCGAGTAAAGCGACGAGAGCCAGCCGCAGGCTTTTGAGTGCAACGACCTGGCGCCGCTTTTTTTCGAGTTGAGCGAGACGATGGGGTTTCATTTACTTATTTCCTCCAGTTGGATTATGACGGGCAGGAACAGAACGAGACCAAGCAGACTTCCAGAGAGTCGAATGAAAGACTTCTGCCCCATGTTGTCTCTCCGTGTAAAACTTTGTGACAGGAATTCTTCTTTTTGTAATCCGAAAGAAGCAACGCCAGAATTAAACTAGCGCATTGTATCAAGGGAGACCACCGACTTCACGTTCGTGGTCCTTCAATTCGTCCTACAAAACGCCAATCAAAAAATAACAATGCCTTATCGATTTTTCTGTGTTTCCTCAGGCATCACTTCTAACTTCACAATCGTAGTCTGCCTAATCACCGATAACGACGACTTACGTCCGATTCTGTCTTCAGTCAGAAGTTTGTGAAGATCATCGATGCTGGCAATCGGATGATCGTCAAAATCGATGATGATGTCGCCTTCGCGGACGCCGGCATTTCGTGCGGGGCTAGCTGCTTCAAACGAAACGACGAGTATCCCGGTTTCAACCGGCAGGTTATAGAACCTAACGACGCGTCGCGGAATCGGAACGTTCTGGCCCGCGAGACCGATGTAACTCCGACTGACTTTTCCGTCGCGGATCAACCGGCTCGCTACGAACTTTGCGGTATCGATGGAAGTCGCAAAGCAAATTCCTTGAGCCGGTAGAATCATCGCGGTGTTAACGCCGACGACTTCACCGCGTGCATTTACGAGCGGACCGCCTGAATTTCCGGGATTAAGAGCAGCGTCCGTTTGAATGACGTCATCCATCAGTCGTCCAGACTGCGCCCGCAACGAACGGCCTAATGCGCTCACCACTCCAGCCGTGACCGTGTATTGAAAGCCGTAAGGATTTCCGATCGCGATAACCAACTGACCTACTCGAATCTTTTGCGCGTCTCCCAGATGCGCGGGAACAAGATTCGGCGCATTGATTCTGATAACAGCCAGATCTGTATCGGGGTCGTCTCCGATCACCTGTGCGTGATACTTGTTGCCGTCGGAAGTGGTGACGTCGATAGTCTTCACCGCGCGAACTACGTGGCTGTTGGTCAGGATGAAACCGTCTGGAGTGATTATGAAACCCGACCCAGTTCCGCGACCTTCACGCGGAGTTCGCGGGGAGTTGCGCCTTTCGGAGCTGAGGCCGTGAACTTCAATGTATACGACCGATGGACTGACCCGTTCTGCCGCCGTGATCACCGCGCGCGAATAGGCATCCAAAAGGTCTTGATCTGTCTCCGAGTTGACAGGAGGCTGCTTTATCGAAGATGTTGCTGGAACACCGTCGCTGATCTGCTCATCACCGGACAACTCAATGTCATTCCCTAGTCTCGTTATGCTTGTGTCCATAGCTCTTCCTTTTATAACCAACTTCTTGTTCTTATACGATACCTCAACTCGTCAAGCGCGCCTTGCTATAGGCTCTGCGGTCATTCATTGTAGTGGGGCGCGGTCAATACCACCGATCGATTGCGATGGAACAACTCCAACACGTCTACTGGATCGGCGGCGGGAGTGCCGCAGGCAAATCGACGATTGCTCGTCGCGTAGCTGAGCAGCACGGTTTTCGTGTTTACGCGACCGACGACGTGATGACGGAACACGCACGCAGGAGCACACCCGAACACACCCCATTGCTGCATTCATTCATGGCCATGGACATGGATGAGCGATGGATGAATCGATCGCCTAACCTAATGCTCGAGACATTCCACTGGTTTCAGGGCGAAGGTTTCAATTTGATCCTCGAAGATCTCCTCTTCCTCCCGCGCGAGCCCCGAGTAATTGCAGAAGGGTTCCGACTCTTACCGCGTCTCGTAAAGCCCCTTCTCTCCGTGACGAGCAATGCTGTCTGGCTACTTCCGACGCCTGACTTCCGTCAATCAGTGGTTGAGAGTCGGGGCGGATCGGCGTGGGGATTTCTCGCCAAAACCACTGATCCGGAAAGAGCATTGAGCAATCTGCTTGAGCGTGATCGAATGTTCACAGACTTCCTTCGCGATGAAGCCGCGCGTCTCGAATTACCCGCCGTTAACGTCGACCGCCCGATGACTGAAAACGATCTGGTGAAGCGGGTGTCGGAAGTCTTCGGACTCTAGGCAAAACACCACCGACGCTAAGAAATTATTACTAATATAAAACCTGACAACGATTAACGAGTCACGAGCAGGCGAGTCATACTGCCGTAAACCTCATGAGTCGAGAATCCTTGACCCGCGATAACCGTTCGCGCTATATATGGCGCGCCCACATATGGAGACAACGCGTATGATTGACCGCGATCTAAAAAGAGGCAGCACTGAAATGCTGATTATGGCAATGGTGGAGGATCGGCCACGACACGGCTATGAAATTGGAAAGCTAATCGACCAACGCTCGGATGGCGTTTTGCAATTTCACGTCGCCTCGCTCTACCCACTCCTGTATCGGCTGGAGAAACGCGGCTTAATCAAGGGTCGCTGGGTAGAAAAGCCGGGGGAACGCCGGCGGCGCTTTTACACGTTGACCTCAACAGGTCGGAAGATCCTCGCGGAGCAGCGTCGGACGTGGAAAGACTTCTTCGCGGCCCTCGATCGCGTGGCTGGAATTAATCCTGCGTGAGGTGAGCAATCATGCCCAATTTTAAGAAAGAGATAAGAAACCGGCTGGCGGGGTTGCGGTTGGCACCAACTCGTGAGGCCGAGATCGTCGAAGAGTTGGCCCAGTATCTTGAGGATTGCTACGAGGAACTACTCGCGGGTGGGTCAACGAAGGCTGATGCTTTGCGCCGGACATTGGAGAAGTTGAATTACAGCGACCTCTTGAGGAAAGAGCTGAATGAGATTGAACGTCCCGTCACGCGTGAACCAGTAGTCTTAGGAGCAACTAGTACACACTTGTTATCGGACCTGCTTCGAGACCTGCGCTTCGGGATCCGAATGCTGGCAAAGAGCAAGGGCTTCACACTGGTCGCGGTGCTTTCACTCGCGCTTGGGATTGGTGCGAACACGGCCCTGTTTAGCCTGGTGGATGCAGTGCTTATAAAGACGCTGCCGGTCCCTGAGCCGGAGCGCTTGGTGCTGTTTGAATGTCGAGCCGGGCGCCTGTTTAGAACGAGTGGCATGAGCGGTTCGCAGTTCGTGCCGGGACCCCCCGGGACCAAAGGTCTTTCGCTGTTTCGCGACGACGTCTTTGAAAGGATGCGCCAGGTGCAAATCGCCTCACCCGACAGTCCACTCAGCGATTTTTTTGTCTTCGCGCCGACCCGTGAATTAACTGCCGTGGTGGACGAGCAGGCGGAGATCATCAAGGGGCAAGTCGTGTCCGGCGGCTATTATGCCGGGCTGAGAGTGCAACCACGTTTGGGTCGCGTAATCAACGATGCCGATGATCAGTCGGGAGCCGCACCGGTCGTTGTACTCAGTCATCAATATTGGCAGGAGCGGTTTGGCGAGAACCCGGCAGTTATCGGCCAGACACTCAGGCTCAACAAGCTGCCATTCACAATCATCGGTGTGACACCGCCCGGATTCAATGGCACGTTGCAAGTGGATTATCGTCCTGAAGTCACGATCCCACTCCACCAGGAGCCGATGTTGGAAGGTGAGCGAAGTCGTTTGGGCACGCCAAAGAGACCTGGAGTCTGGTGGCTAAACTTGATGGGAAGGCTGAAACCGGGCGCAACCTACGAACAAGCGCGAGAAAGCTTGAACGTTACTTTCCAGGCCGCTGCGCTGGAAGTCATGCCACCACCGCGTAGGGCGGACCAACCGGCGCAACTCGAACCAAAGGATTATCCGCGGCTGATTGCAGAATCCGGTAGTCGCGGAATGTTGGACCATCGCAGGTCATACTCGGGCGCCATCTATGGGCTGTTCATCGTTGTCGGTCTCGTACTGCTAATTGCCTGCGGCAACGTAGCAAACTTGTTGCTGGCGAGGGCGGCTATGCGCGGTCCGGAGATCAGTGTGCGCCTTGCGGTGGGCGCGGGACGTTGGCGTTTGGTCCGTCAACTGCTGACCGAAAGCGTGCTGCTCGCCGCGTTGGGCGGCGCGGTCGGTATCTTGTTCGCATTTTGGTGTAAGAGCGCACTCCTGACGATGACTGACCAGGACACGGGAATCTTGCCGAACGGCGTTGAGCTCAGTCTGAATTGGCGTGTGCTCGTGTTTACCCTAGCAGTCTCGCTGCTGACCGGAGTGTTGTTCGGCCTGGTGCCCGCTTGGCGCGCGACGAGAGTGGGTCTTGCGACATCGCTTAAGCAAAGTCGCCGCACGACGGGCCCGGTATCGCGCTTGAGTAAAGTGCTGATCGTCGCGCAGGTTGCGCTGTCGTTATTGTTATTGCTTGGTGCAGGTTTGTTCCTCCGCACGCTCTCCAACCTGCAACAAGTGAACCTGGGCTTCAATCAGGAAAACCTATTGCTCTTCAAGCTCCAACCGCAAGTGGGTGGCTACAAAGACGAATCACTGCGGCAGTTTTATCAGCAACTGTTTCAGCGGCTCGATAACTTGCCCGGTGCAAGCATGGCGACCTTCGGAAAGGTCACGCTCATCGCGAATGATAATTGGTTCTTTGACATCCTGCTCCCCGGCGAGACGGAAATGACTGTCGGGGAGCGACACATGACAAACCGTCAGGTCATACGCGAAAACTATTTTGCGACGCTCGAAATCCCGCTGCTGCGTGGCCGCGGCTTCACGGCGAAAGATGACCAGCATACTCCCAAAGTTGGCATCGTCAATCAAACCTTCACGCGTCAGTTCTTCCCCAACGAAGACCCGCTTGGCAAGCGTATCACTATTATCGAAGGCAAAAGTGAAATCGAGATCATCGGTGTGGTGGCCGATACTAAATACATGAGCCAGCGCGAAGAACTCAAGCCACTGCTTTACACGCCGTGGCAGCAAGAAGTCGCCAACATTGGAGAGATGAGTTTCATGCTCCGCACCATGAGCGAACCGACAGCGCTCGCCGGCGCAGTACGTCAGGTCGTGCACGAGTTGGACAGCAACCTGCCGGTCATGGATGTCAGCACACAAACAAAGCGCGCGCAGGCGACGTTGGAACAGGAACGCATATCTGCGCGCCTCCTGAGTTTCTTTGGTGGCTTGGCTCTATTGCTTGCGGCTATCGGACTATCAGGCGTCTTGGCTTATTCGGTCGCGCAACGCACGAACGAGATGGGCATTCGCATGGCACTTGGCGCCAAAGCTTCCAATGTCTTACGGCTGGTAATTTGGCAAGGAATAAAACTGGTGCTGGTGGGGTTGGCCTTCGGCGCTTTGATTGGTTACGGATTGAAGCGCCTGATGGCGAGTCAGTATTTCGGAGAGGGTGCATGGCAGCGACAACTGGCGAAGCAACTTTTCGAAGTGAGCGCGACTGATCCATTGACACTTGCTGCGATCGTTTCTCTCTTGTTGCTGGTAGCTCTGATTGCGTGTTGGCTACCTGCGCGCAGGGCCGCAAAAGTTGATCCACTGAAAGCATTGCGCTACGAATGACGCAGAATCAACGTGATGCTATGTTGATGGTCAATGGACTTACCTTCTTTTCTCTGTGGGACGCCATTAGGAACAACCAGCCTACAAACTTCCAAAGTAGACGATGTTCGGAGCCTCCGATCGCGCGGCCGCTATGTCCTGCAGGCCGTCGCGGTCTAGATCGCCGATTGCCAAGCCATAGACCGTTCCCTGCTTATCGCCAAACGTGACTCGTGTGAAATGTCGACCAGTGCCGTCGTTGAAATAGACCACCGAAGGCGCCTCTACATTGCCAACGACAACATCGTTCACACCGTCGCCGTTTAGGTCGCTGACAGTGAGCGCATATGGCGTTGAGCCTATAGAGGTGAGCGGGAAAGGCTTCGAAAAATGAGCCCTCCCTGACGGTCGTGCCACTGCCCCGGTCGTGCCCTTCTCACCTGTGCCACTCTCACCAAAATAAATAAACGCTCCGCGTCGTTCGTCTATCACGACGATGTCCATCACTCCATCGCGATTTAAGTCGGCGGCCTGCGAAGCTCTCATCCTGATCTCTGGATCGTTTGGGCCAAACGGAATACGCTTGGGAAATGCTCCCTTACCGTCGTTGAGGTAGACATAACTCTGACCACCTTCTCGAATCGGCACAATCAGATCGACAAAGCCATCGCCATTCATGTCTGCTGGAGTGATGGTGGTCGCCGATTCATGAGAGAAGGCGAGACAGTCCGTATCAAACTGTCCTCTGCCTTTGTTGAAGCACACATAGTTGGGCCCTTTGCCCTCGTCAGGGCGGTTCGCCACAAGAATGTCCGGCAGACCATCGCCGTTCACATCAGCAACGGTGGCAAGACGTGTGGGCCATTCGGGACGTCCAAAAGTCGACAGCAAGCTAAAGTTTCCTTTGCCGTCGTTTGCGTAGACGCGTTTTGGATCTGGCGCATCGTTACCAACAACAACATCCAGATCTCCATCACGATCAATATCAGAGAGTGTCACGGAGTAAGAACGATCCGCAACATCGCCAAGGTCATGTGCTGTAGGGAATCGCCCATGTCCATCGTTCAACAGCACCCTGTCAATTAACGGCCAATGTCTCCCCTTAGCCAGGACCAGATCTGGAAAACCATCTCCGTTCAGATCACCGATACTGACGTTCGCAGATGTCTCCGCGGTTTGTTCAAGTAGAAGAACGCGGTTGAAAGTAGGGAGTTTCTTTTGCGCTTGATCGAGTGAAGTGTGGGAAGCGAACGAGAGGAGACAGAGCAAGGCGGTGATTGTTTTCATATTTTGTGGACATGTCTACGCTGAAAGGTGAAGAGATGCAAGGCTACGACGGGGACGCGGGGACAGGGAGACACGGGGACACGAAACGTTGCTTGTCGTGAACGCGTAAGTTCACTCAACGTACTGGCGGAGCAGTCAGTACCACCTCGCGGGTAGCGGGTGGGTGCGAAGCGTTTCTCTGTGTAACCTCCGTGGATCTCTGTGCCTCCATGGTGTTAATGGTCCCAAACCACTCAACCACAGAGACACAGCGCAGCAGAGCCGCAACCAATGATTTGGCTTGCGGTACGGCTTTGCCGCCTGCTGTGAGGCGACGGCTCCGCCTCGCAGCATCGGAGCCTCTTTGAGTTTGGGCTATGCCCTCGGTTCGGGCTCTGCCCCTTCCACACACAAGGACCAAGTCAAGGTGGTGGAGCAAACGCGAGGTCAAAGACCGAACCAGGGGCACAGCCCGAATCGGAAGAAGCACGTTTCGGCGAGGCAGAGCCGTCGCCTCACAGCAGGCGGCAGAGCCGTTCTGAAAACCTCACTAGAAAAACAAGAACGGTGTCTTGAGTGGCAAGTTTGTACTAGACTGGACAATTATTGAGTCAGTCGAAGGAAAACCTCTTCGAGAGTCTGCCGGTATGGTGAAAGCTCACGGACCTGAAAGCCGCTGTTGACCAACAATGCATTTATTTCCCCTAGCTGTTCTTCGCCAGTCTTCACGTAAAGGAATTCATCACCATTCCGATTCACGTTGATAGATGAGATTCGCGCAAGCATCGCGAAGGCTTCATCAACTCTATCCACTCTTATCTTAACCATCGAATCCTTACCAACCACTACCCAATAGTCAGCACCATAGCGCAGTAGCGGGTGGGACCATTGATGATGAGGTTCCAGATTTTGAAGATTCAACGTTTCCAGATCTTAAACATTCAACCGGCTAAGCGCGGGCCGCAAAGCGCGCGTGAAAATGACTACGAGAGTGGAGGTGCGCGAAGATGAAAGTATAGAGAGTGCTTTGAGGAGGTTTAGAGCCGTTGTCCGAAATGAACTCGGCCGACCGTGGTATAAGCGCAGGTTTGGTTATTATGAAAAACCCAGCGAGCTCAGACGGAAGCGTAAGAAGATGGCCCAAGAGCGAAGGAAGATGAGGCCGGACACTAACCTGCTGCTCAAAATCGGACTAACAGAGCTTCATGCTCGCACTGGGCCAAAGAACGCAGCGGGCAGATAAGTATCTTTGGAGTGCGGTTGCCTGGCACCGCTTTGATCGTAAGTCGTAAATTTGTGAATCGGATTTATGAGCCCTCATAGCCATCTACGATTCACGATATACGATTCACGTTATCAAAGCGGCGCCGGGCCGTTGCACTCCAAACTTAACTCTATTGAGCAAAACAAATATCTGCCGAGATCTCACCGGTGTAAGGTCCGACCGAAGGATCGCCCAATGGCCTAAAAACTACAGAAATGACGCCTGTAGCGCCCGCAAATTTTCCCGTACTTGTATTCGGATTGATCTCTCCCCATTCGGCACCGTTTCCAGTAACAATGCTTTGTGTCGTTACCGGGCTTGCCTGTAGTTGACCGTGAATAGTTGTGATCGTCAGATTCGTGGTATAGGCAACAACTGTCGGATCCGGCGTAAAGACAAACCCAGCGCCGAAGTTGATCGCGTCCACTAGATCTCCATCGAGAATTCCTGAGTTGGTGACCGGGCCAGTAACAAGTCCCGTTACGGGGTCAAAGGTCTGAACCCCAGTGCCTCTAATGGTCTTGCAATTGCTGTTCGTCGATGGTGTCGCCTGCGGCAAATTGCCGCGCGCGGCGAGCAATCCTCTTCCTGATTGCGCGGAGGTCGATTCTTGAAGGGCCAGACCAAACGTCAACCCTATGATCGTGAGGGTAGCTACCATTCTCATCTTTGCGTTCATGATCATCTCTCCTCTTTTCAATGTGGGTGTTAGTGGTGGGATCAAGGCTGATCGGATGTTTTGTCGATTCGAGGGGTCGGAGTGGTTCGCCACCGTCTAAAACAATAGTCTGGCGGCGGTGGAAAGCTGTGATCTCAATGCGACGTGTCTTCATCTCAACTCTCCTTCATCGATATGGTGGACAACGACAGGCTGTCCTATAATTCGACTGCGCAATTCAAAGCTGACCTTGAACCCGAACTTCGCGTGCACACTAGGTTGCCGCCAGCCACGAAGTAACGAAGAAACACCGAAAGAACAGCTAAAAAGCGGCGAAGATCACCCCGAAACCGCTCCTGCCTATATGGAACGTCTCTCAGCACAGACATTCACCTTTAATGAGTTCACGCTTGATCTGACACGTGGGTGTTTGTTCCGCAACGGTGAAGAGATAAAGCTGCGCCCTAAGTCATTTGACACTCTCAGGCACCTCGTCGAGAACAGCGGCAGGCTGATTAGTAAGAACGAATTGATCGAGGCAGTGTGGCCAGACACGGCGGTGACAGACGACTCGCTCGTTCAGTGCCTAATCGAAGTTAGACGAGCGCTTGGTGAAGACGGCCAACAGATTGTTAAGACTGTCCCTCGGCGCGGTTACATCTTTGACGCACCAGTAATTCGCAATGATTCGACGCCGGCGAAATTGATTTACACAGACGAAGTAAAAGGCGTACGCGTAACGATAGAAGAAGCAGAAGCAGAATCATCAACAACGGTTGAACGACGTTGGGCTCACTCGCGCACAGCGTTAGCCGCCGCAGCACTCTTGGTCGCCCTGTTGGGAGGCTTGGTTTTTTGGCAATTCTGGCGAACCCGGCCGGAGTCATCTAATTCTTTGGCGTATAGCTATTACACGAAGGGCATGTATCACTTCCACAATATTCAGCCCGCCCTTAGTAATCGATCCGACTCGGACCTTGCTGTAGATCTCTTCAAGAAAGCTATTGAGCTCGATCCGCAATATGCCTTGGCCCACGCTTATCTTGGTTACACATATACAAAGATTGCTGTTTTTCACGAAGACAATCCGACACTGATCGAACAGGCAAAGCGTGAGCTTGGCGTTGCAGAGAAAATCGATCCGCAGCTGGCAGAAGTTCACCTCGCTCGGTTCTTCATTGCGTTCAGCCAGTATGAAGGATGGTCGATAGAGACCGCCATGCGCGAGCTGCGTTTGGCCCAGCAACTCGATCCGAATGTGGGTCACGCAGAAATGGGCGACCTCTACTCGCACATTGGTCTCGAAGAGCAAACAACAAAGGCTCTGGAACAGGCATTGAAAATTGATCCAGACAACGAAAACGCAAAAACCATCTACATTAACGCGTTGTTGATCGCCGGTCGGCCAGATGAGGCGCTCGAAGCGAGTAAGAGATTCTTCAATCGACAACCTGGCGTTCGATATTTCCTGGAGAAGAGAATGTTAGAAGAGGCCGAAGTAGAGGCCGAGCAGGAGTATAAAAGACATCCCGATGCTATCTGGATAGTTATAGATCAGATCCTTCTGAAAGCTTTGCGCGGTAAACACGAAGAGGCTCAAGCGGAGATCCCTTTGATCCTGTCAAAAGAGCGAAGATACCGCGGTTATCACCACGACACTTACAACATCGCACGCGTTTACGCGCTCGGAAGTAAGCCTCATGAAGCGTTGAAGTGGCTGCGCGCGACTGTAGCAGGAGGATTTCCGCATTATCCACTCTTCGCGCGTGACAGCTTCCTCGATCCGATTCGCGACGATCCGTCATTCCAACAGTTTCTTGGAGAGATGAAAGAGAGATGGGAGGGATATGTGAGAGAGGTTGGATCAAGCGCGCAGGCCATCCCCGTCCGGAAATAATCGGACCGGAGCAAACAGACTACCAAGGGTTTAAGAATCATGAGACTCTGCGCCATTGTCGCCATGTTCGCCACAGCCATCCTCGTCGCGTCGCCGTACTCACCCAGCACATCGCAAATGAACACAAACTTGAATCCCACTGAGAGCCGTATCAAAGTTGATAACACATCCCTCTATGTTCGCGTCGTCGGGAAAGGGCGAGCTGTGATCGTTCTCCACGGAGGACCCGATTTCGATCATAGCTATCTCCTTCCCGATCTCGACCGACTCAGTAATCAGTTTCGACTAATCTATTATGATCAGCGAGGACGCGGTAAGTCTGCGGAGAACGTCACGCCGGACGACGTCACGCTCTTGTCTGATTTAAATGATCTGGACCGCGTGAGGCAGCATTTTGAATTGAACTCCGTTGCATTGCTCGGACACTCATGGGGCGCGGTGCTGGCACTTGAGTACGCTCTACGTCATCCGACACGCGTGTCGCATCTGGTTCTGATGAATCCCGCACCAGCCTCGGCGGCCGACGTCGCGGCCTTCCGTAAAATCTATATCGAAAAACTTGGCGCCGATATGGATCGGCAGCGTGCAATCGTCGCAAGCGCTGCTTATCAAACAGGAGATCCCGACGCGGTGATGGCTCGCTATCGCATCCATTTCAAACCGGCGCTCGCACGCGCACGGGATTACGAGAAACTAATGGTGACGATGCAGGCGGCCTTCAAGAGTCAGGGCAGCGAAGGCATCGTTAAGGCGCGAGCCGTCGAGGATCGGTTGATGCTCGACACCTGGCAGGTTCCCGGTTACGACTTAACACCCAAGATACGTAGCCTGCGCATTCCGACACTCGTTATCGCCGGCGATCACGACTTCTTTCCGATCGAGGTCGCGTCGCATATCTCGGACGCTATTCCGAATGCGCAGTTGGTGACGATGAAGAATTGCCGTCACTTTGCGTATCTTGAGTGTCCTGGTGACGTGCGCAAGGCACTTGTTGGATTCTTTAAATGAATCCGATCAAAGCAACGTCACGAACTCTTCAACAGTGAGACCAGTTTGACGAATGATCGCGCGGAGGGTGCCACGATCCAATTCTCGGTGATTGGGGATTGTGGTTTGCGAAGGCGGAGATTTCCGAACTAGAACAATGTGACTGCCGCGCTGTCGATGTACTTCGAATCCGATTTTTTCAAGCGCCTTAACACACTCGCACCGGCTTTGCCTCAAAAGTCGATTTTGGTGGAACGAGTTTCGTGTTTAGTTCGTGTGACTTCGTGGATCGTTGCG
>DATIBJ010000144.1:0-28769 GCA_035457565.1 Pyrinomonadaceae bacterium
CCCCCCCGCTCCCAGTAAGACCAAAGACCAAAGACCTGGAAGCACGAACCATGGATCCACTCCTAATCATCGCCATCATCTGCGGCATAGCGTTGGTCTTTGTTTTCGTTGCGGCACGCGTCGCACTCCGTTGGGCGATTCGTCTTGCTGCGATCGGTGCACTCATTCTGATAGTTTTAGGGGGCGCCTGGTGGTGGTTCAATCAATCCTCAAGCCAATCTGAAAACAAGCCGCGCCAGTCTTCAGGTCGCGGCGCTAACTCCAACCGGCGATAACCGATGGCAGAGACGGATACGGATTCTGCCAAGCACTCAAACGCGAACGTCAGTTCGGCAAAAGTTGAAGCTGCTCCCGGATTGTGGCGGCGATATCGGCAGCTCCCACGCAATGTCGTAGCCATTAGTCTGGTCAGCTTGCTCAACGACGTCTCGAGCGAGATCATCTACCCGCTCCTGCCAATCTTTCTCACCTCAACGCTGGGCGCGTCGGCCAAAGCAATCGGCATCATTGAAGGATTAGCTGAATCCGTTTCGAGTCTTCTGAAACTATTCTCCGGTTATCTCAGCGATCGCTTGCAGCGGCGAAAATGGCTCGTGGTCTTTGGCTATGGCTTAGCGACGCTGGCTCGCCCCTTACTTGCGTTTACAAATAATTGGCATCAAGTGCTCGCGATTCGTTTGTCGGATCGGGTGGGAAAGGGCATCCGTACTGCGCCGCGGGACGCGATGATTGCCGATAACGCCGAGCCGGAAAAACGGGGCCTCGCTTTTGGATTTCATCGCGCGATGGATCATACCGGCGCAGTGATTGGCCCATTGCTCGGTTACGCCGCGGTCTACTTTCTTGCAGCGAACTCATCGTTAATTACGCGGAGTGAATTCACGCTCGTCTTTCTCCTCGCATCGATACCGGGAGTAATGGCCGTTCTGGTTGCGATCTTCTTCGTTAGTGAAACGCGAGTACCTGCGCGTGCATCAGCAGAAGTACCAAAACTGTCGCTGCGTGGATTTGACCGTAACTTCAAACGTTTCCTCGTTGTACTTGGCTTGTTCACGCTTTCAAACTCAGCGGATAGTTTTTTGATTTTGCGCGCGCGTGAGGCAGGAGTTTCGATCGCAGTCGTTCCCTTGCTATGGTCGGCGCATCACGGATCGAAAGTGCTGAGTTCGTTATGGGGCGGCGATCTCTCTGATCGACTCGGCCGGAAGCGTCTGATCGTGTCAGGTTGGGTTCTCTATGCGGCCGTGTATGCGGGATTTGCTTTTGCTACTCACGAAGTTTCAATATGGGCCCTCTTCCTGATTTACGGGATCTATTTTGGTCTCGCGGAGGGTGCTGAAAAAGCGTTGGTCGCTGATCTCGTGAGGCCCGATCAGCGTGGTACCGCATACGGGTTGTATAATCTCGCCGTCGGTCTTACGGTTTTCCCTGCGTCGTTGTTGATGGGCACTATCTGGGATTGGAAAGGCCCGGCCACCGCTTTCCTGGTCAGTGCGACGATTGGTACGTTAGCCGCTCTGTTGTTACTCGTACTGGTAAAACGTCGAACGGACGAACCGTCGATCAATTCCATTTAAAGGAACTAACCGAGATGTCGCAAAATTTTCTTCATCCACATCCGGGCTTATCAACGGGCATTGGCTATTATCTTAGTGGGATGGAAGAAGTGCGTGAGCAAGTCGTGAATGCAGTCAAGGACATCCCAGATGATCTGATTGGTACGCCTGCTTTCCTTGGAGCTCACTCGATTGGCGCGCTGGTTCTGCACATTGGCGAAGCTGAATGGTTTTGGATGCAGATGGTTGTATCCGGTCAGAAACTGACGGATGAAGTTAGGCAGTCGGCCTTTTGGGATGTGCTGGAAGATCCGGAACTCATGTCGAAGAAGGGATACACGGCGGAGTTCTGCCTCCAGGAAATAGAGAAGATTCGTAACCAAACGCGCGATATTCTTTTTGCTCGCAACGACACCGATCTGGATCAGATGATCACCTTTGAGCGCCGTGGAAAGACTAATCAGTACACCCTCCGTTGGATCTTGCATCACTTGATGGATCATGAAGCGCAACACAAGGGTCAGATCCTGATGCTCAAGCGGCTCGTGGGCGCTTAACCAAGATGATTTTTTCAGTTCGAAGGTCCAGAATTCAAGGTGCCAACCAACAGCGTTCAATCTCACTGAAACAACTCAAGGTGCAACAAAGTGCACCACCCTTCCTTACTTGCACTCTTTCAGCTTGAGTTATTTCAATGAAGCTTGTCGCTGATGATTTTGCACGTTGAACTCTGAGAATGAAGTTCAGTGTTATGGATCGTGTCGCTGGTGTGATTGATCGTGATGGTCTTTCGCTGTTTGCGACTGAGACGAACTAATCGTAAAGTCGGATCACTCAACTCAATGGCCACGAATTATCACGTAATCAAGACTGCTGACGAATTGCGCCGCGCGATTGAACGAATGTCGAGTGAACCGGCAGTTGGTCTCGACACCGAAACTACAGATCTCGATCCCTACACTTCACGTCTGCGACTGATCCAGTTAGCCACTCCCGAACGTGTTTCGATTATTGACATCGACGCATTTAGCTCAAACGGCGACGGAGGCTTGGCGCACAACCCTGACCTCGAACCGCTTCGTCGTCTACTGGAGGCGCCGCGTCCAATCAAGATTGCTCACAATGCCAAGTTTGACGCGAAGTTCATCAAGCACAAGATCGGAGCAGATATTGGTGGACTGTTCGATACCCTGCTGGCAAGTCAACTGGTCGGAGCGGGTGACATTGAAGAGCGTCATGGTCTTGAAACAGTCGCCTCGCGTTACTTGAACGAATCCGTCGACAAGAGTGAGAGGCTCAGTAATTGGAACTTCGAACTATCGGCAGCTCAGCTCGAATATGCAGCGCGCGATGCCGCAGTCTTATTACCTTTACGCGAAAAGCTGATCGAGCGATTAAGGGCGGAGTCGTTAGTGAAGTGCGCGCAGCTCGAGTTCGAGTGTGTGATGACGGTTGTCGATATTGAGCTGGCGGGCTTTTATATGCACAAGGATCGCTGGCTCGAGCAGTTGGCTATAGTTGAAAAGAAACGCGGTGAGCTGGCGGAGAAACTTCAAGAAGTTCTGGCCGAAGAATCGTCGCAAGGATCTCTTTTTGGTGGGCCCCAGCGTGATGAGATCAATTTGGATTCTCACCAACAGGTCAATCAGGCTATGACGCGACTGGGAATTCCCGTTCCCGACTCGACTCGTAACTGGAAGTTGCAGCCGTTGGCCGCGCAATATCCGGTCGTGGAGACGCTGCTTGAATATCGCACCGTGCAAAAAGCGCTGACGAGTTACGGGCAGAATATGATTGAGTTGATCAATCCTGTTACGCGGCGCTTGCATGCTGATTTCCGGCAAATCGGCGCACCAACCGGCCGCTTCGCCTGCACCAACCCAAACATTCAACAGGTTCCTCACGCGCTGGAATACCGTCGCTGTTTCAGCGGACATCCGGAGAATCGGAAGTTGGTGATTGCCGACTACTCGCAGATTGAGTTACGGATTCTGGCAGAGTTTTCGGGTGATCGGGGTTTCATGCAGGCGTTTAATTCTGGAGCCGATCTTCATCGAGTAACTGCAGCGCAGGTATTTAATGTTGGTCTCGAACAGGTGTCGAAGGAGCAACGCGACTTTGCGAAGCGACTCAACTTCGGCGTCGTCTACGGTATCGGCGCACAGCGATTTGCTCTGATGACCGGACTATCTGTTCCGGAAGCCGAGAATGTTCTGCGACGCTACTTTGCGACATACCGTGAGCTCGACACTTATCTTCGTGAGGCAGCAAACACGGCAGTTCGCGATCGACAGGCGCGCACGGGCTCAGGTCGTCTCGTCCGTTTCCGTTACGACGAGAACGACCGGCAGCAGATTTCGATGACCCAGCGCAACGGAAAGAACACGCCGATTCAGGGGACGAGCGCCGACATCCTCAAGCGTGCTCTACGTCTGTTGCGTGATGAATTACGGGATACCAATGCGAAGATCGTCAACATCATTCATGACGAGATCGTCGTGGAGACTGACGCCGATGAAGCGCAAGAGACTGCTGCGAAACTCGAACGAGTGATGTGTGCGGCGGGTGAGGAGTACTTGAAGACTGTGCCGGTGAAAGTTGAAACCGAAATTGCTGATGAGTGGGTGAAATGATAACAGTTCAGTTCAAGGTGCATAACACCAGCACTCATGCTTCGGTTCCATAATTCAAGGTGGGTAAGTGCAGGTAAGGAAGGGTGGTTTACCCCCGCTCAAGATCCATAACAGTCAACGTTGATTGCACAATTCACGGTCCAATTGAAGTCGTGTGTTATCAAACTAGAGCGGGGGTAAACCGCCCTTCCTTACTTGCATTTATTCACCTTGAGCAATGGAATCAAGCTTGAGCGTTGGTGTTATGCACCTGGAAACTGTTTGAAGAAGGTCGTGAGTTATGGGTCGCTTTATTTTTTGCGCTTCCACACCAGATATACCGGGATTCCCGTAAACACCAACAGATATCCAATACCTGATGTCGACGGCGCAAGGTAGGCGAGGTCCAGGATAAACAGTCCCGCCAGCACACTGTAGATCAGCGGCACGATTGGGTATCCGAACGTGCGATATGGCCGCTCGATTTGCGGTGCCTTCTTTCTCATCACGATCACCGCACCGACCATCAACGCGTAGAAGATCAAATCAGCAGAAACGATGTATTCCAACAACTGTGTGTAGACATTTCCGAAAGTGAATGCACCCGTTTGCCGGTCGACCGTCACTGTCCGTGGCACAGTCAACAGCGCTGCCAAAAGCCCTTGCGCAATTAACGCAACCGCTGGAACGTGTCGCGAGTTCACGGTGCCGACGCGTTTGAAGAACAGTCCATCATTCGCCATCGCGTAATAAACTCGCGCACCTGCGAGTATCAGCCCATTGTTACAGCCGAACGTTGAGATCATGATCGCCAGGGCCATGATGATCGTGCCAGCCGGACCAAAGATGGCTTGCATGGTTGCCGTTGCCACACGGTTTTGTGGGGCATTCTGGATGCCCGCAAGTGGCAGGGTCACAACATAAGCAAGATTCGCGAGCAAATAGAGCGCGACAACCAACGCGCAGCCGAGTAACAGAGCTCTCGGCAGATTCCGACCAGGATCGCGCACTTCTCCGCCGATGAACGTCACGTTGTTCCAGGCTGACTGTGCGAAAAGAGGACCAACCATTGCCCGACCGACGAGCATCAGCAAGGCAAACCCTGCAAGAAAACCTGTCGACGCTTCAAAGCCAACTTGTGTTGATGGTGTCCAACCATTCGCCGAAGGATTCCACCACGACGAGGTATACGCAGCACTTAGTGTGTTCCAACCGAGTGTTAAGCCGACAATGATCAGCCCTAACAGCGCAGCAGTCTTCGTAAATGTGAAAGTGTTTTGAATGATCTTCCCAAGCTTCAGTCCGCGCGTGTTAGTAAACGTGAGGAGAAGAATCATTCCAACGGCGATTAATTGTTGCGTAGAGAATCCTATTGCGTACCCATTGAACGAAACACCGACTGTGCGAAACGGTCGTAGGATGATTAATGGCTCGATCAGAAGACGTTCCGCCGATACCCAGGGAATCAGAACGCCGGTGAAGTTTGCGAACGCGACAGCAACCGCGGCAATCGTTCCAGTCTGAATGACAATGAAAAGCGCCCACCCAAACAAGAACCCAATCGACGGACCATAAGCTTCGCGGAGAAACACATATTGACCTCCCGCGTGTGGCCACATGGCTGCCAGCTCCGCGCAGCAGAGCGCGCCGGTGATCGTCAGCACGCCCGCTA
Source organism: Pyrinomonadaceae bacterium (assembly GCA_035457565.1). GTDB lineage: Bacteria > Acidobacteriota > Blastocatellia > Pyrinomonadales > Pyrinomonadaceae > PSRF01. The sequence goes on from DATIBJ010000144.1 coordinate 5,841, forward strand.
GCGCCCAGGCCATTAGCAGCCATCCAGGCGAGCCGACAAGTCGTGATGATTCAGCTGAAACGATAAAGATGCCCGACCCAATCATCGACCCCACAACGATCATGGTGGCGTCGAGCAGTCCGAGACCGCGGACGAGTTTCACGGAGGAGGGGGCAGATTGATCCGTCATTTAATCCGTGGGGTATAAGTGGGTGGAGTTTGATGTGTCAAGAAGAAAACCGCTCAAGGTTGGGTGGTGCAGTCGGGAAGGGGGCAAGCGGCAGATTGACTCAACTTGCAAATGGGACGACCAGCGCGCCCCCGCTGGTTCTAGGAAGTTGATCCGTCAGTGAATTGAGCGGGGGCGCGCTCATTGTCGCCTCAGCAAGTTGAGAGTAACCGACCGCTTGCCCCCTTCCCGACTGCACCTAAGGGAGTTGACACTCGTCGTTAGCGTCACCTAGTCTGTGCCGTTTGGTGTTTTCCGGCCTCTCAAGCTGTGCCATTCTGGAATTTGACGTCGAATGGAAGTGATCAATATTGAATGAAGACTGAACTAAGCAAACTAATTACTGAAAAGAACGCCCGAGTCGGAGTTATCGGTCTTGGATATGTTGGCCTTCCGCTGGTCGTGGAGTTCGCCGCCAAGGGGTTTAAAGGCATCGGCTTCGAAGTCGATGAGAAAAAGGCCAGTCAACTAAATGCCGGCCAATCGTATATTGGTGATGTGCCGTCGTCGCGCGTGAGCGAACTCGTAAAGACGGAGCGACTGCGCGCGACCACCGACTTCAAGCATTTGGCTGAGTGTGACGCAATCATCATTTGCGTTCCCACACCGTTGCGGAAAACGAAAGAGCCGGATGTTTCTTACATCCTCGCGGCCGCCGAACAGATCAAGAAGCACTTGCGCCGCGGGCAACTAATCATTCTCGAATCGACGACGTATCCGGGCACTACTGACGAAGTGCTATTGCCGATGTTTGAAGAGACCGGGTTGAAGCTTGATCAAGACTTCTTCCTCGCGTTCTCGCCAGAGCGTGTCGATCCAGGGAACCCACAGTTTCTTACGCACAATATCCCGAAGGTTGTTGGTGGTGTAACTGACGACTCGACTTTCGTCGCCGCCCAACTGTATTCGCAAATAGTCAACGATGTGTATGCAGTGAGTTCGGCGCGTGTTGCGGAAGCGGCGAAACTTCTCGAGAACACTTTCCGGGCTGTGAACATCGGCATGGCCAATGAGATGGCGCGACTGTGCTACGCGCTGAATATCGACACGTGGGAAGTGATCCGCGCGGCGGCAACAAAACCATTTGGCTTCATGGCTTTCTATCCGGGACCGGGAATTGGTGGTCATTGCATCCCGCTCGATCCGCATTACCTTTCCTGGAAGGCGCGTCAACATGGTTTCGACTCGCGATTCATCAGTCTCGCTGAAGAAGTGAACTCGCGAATGCCCGAGCACGTGGTCCAATTGGTAGCGGATGGTCTGAATGACGATTGCAAGGCGATGAAGAATGCCCGCGTTCTTCTGCTCGGTGTAGCGTACAAGAAGGACATTGACGACGTTCGCGAGAGCCCCGCGCTTTCGATCATTGATCGTTTGCGTGCAAAAGGCGCACACGTTCGGTATCACGATCCGTTCATCAATGAGTTGCGTTTCGATGATGCGCACACCGAAGCAAGTGGAGAGCCTTTAAAGTCGGTTCCGTTAACCGACGAGGAACTAAACAGCGCTGACTGCCTAATAATCGTCACGGATCACAGCGGAATTGATTACAAGAGAGTGTGCTCAACTGCATCACTGATTGTGGATACCCGGAATGCGCTAAACGGAGAGCTTAGAAAGAGTAGTTCAGCGCGAATAATTCGACTGTGATTAAGGTTATCAACGTCGTTGGTGCTCGCCCCAACTTCATGAAAGTGGCGCCAATCGTCGCCGCCATGAGGAAGCGCCCTCGTAGCTTTCAGCCGCTCGTCGTGCATACCGGCCAGCACTACGACGTGGCGATGTCAGAGGCGTTCTTTTCCGATCTCGAACTACCCAATTCTGACACACATCTTGGCGTCGGCTCTGGTTCTCACGCAGCGCAAACTGCGGCTGTGATGGAGCGATTTGAGCCGGTCGTCCTCGCGGAGAGACCTGATTGGGTACTTGTCGTGGGCGACGTGAATTCCACGCTCGCGTGCGCGTTGGTGTGCGTAAAACTCGGAATCAAGGTCGCGCACGTTGAAGCAGGCTTGCGCAGTCGCGATCGTACGATGCCCGAGGAGATCAATCGGTTACTGACGGATCAGATCGCCGATCTTCTTTTCACCACGTCCGAGGACGCCGATCAGAACCTGCTTAAGGAAGGCGTTCCGGCGGAACGAATTCGGTTCGTAGGAAACGTCATGATCGATTCGCTGATTAAGAACCTCGAGAGAGCGAAGCGGTCGAATATCAAAACTGAGCTCGGACTCGTTGAACGAACCTACGCTGTACTGACGCTTCATCGACCGTCGAACGTCGATAACAAAGAAACGTTCGGACGAATACTCGACGCGCTCGAGACGATCAGTCATTTGCTTACCATTATTTTCCCTGTTCATCCTCGTACGCGAAAGACCATTGCGGATCTGGGTTTGAGCGAGCGAGTACAGTCGATGTCCAATCTTCGCTTGATCGATCCGCTCGCGTATCTCGATTTCCTGAACCTCTACAGCACCGCTCGTTTGGTGTTGACTGACTCCGGCGGGATCCAGGAAGAGACTACATCGCTCGGCATCCCATGCCTGACCTTGCGCCACAATACAGAGCGACCGGTAACTGTTGAACTTGGAACGAATGTCATTGTCGGCACTGACACTCAGAAAATCGTCACCGCTGCCAGGGCTGCACTAAACGGCTCCTCCAACGATCGCGTCCGTCAACTCCCGTTGTGGGACGGTCACGCCGCTGAACGTATCCTGGATGTACTCGAAGAAGTTACACCTCATTCCTGAAAAATTTAATGAGCGTCTATCGCAAACTAAAGCGCGCCGCTCGTGGTGAGGTAAAACCCACGACGGCCGCGCTGGAGACATTGCGGCGTACACGTGTCGCGCTTTCGCGACGAAGCGAGATGCGCTCGTTGGAGAAGATCGGGAGTCGAGGTGCGCGGCTCACGGATCACTACGCTCGAATGACGTCCGAAGAGTTGCTGGCTCACTTTCGTCAACGAACGAAGCCTGGTTTTTTCCCCGGGTTAAGGGATCCGCAAACAGGAAAGATCTTTCAGCACCGGTTTGCAGAAGTAGCCAATGAACTGATCGCACAGGCAAACAACATTTGTGATCATCACCGCTGGCCGTTGCTTGGTTTCGGTGAGACAAGTTTTGGCGATCCAATTGAATGGCGGCGCGATCCGATATCAAGCTTTGTCAGTCCGCTAACGTATCATCGCGAAGTTCAATTGCTTCGCCCGGATGGCTCGGATGCGCGCGTACTTTGGGAGTTGAACCGGCTGGGTCATCTCATCACGCTTGGACGGGCCTACGCAGTCACTCGCGATGAAAAGTTTACTGATGAGTTCTTGAGGCACTTGCGGAGTTGGAGTGAGCAGAACCCGTACGGCTATGGTCCGAACTGGCATTGCGCTATGGAAGTTGCGTTGCGCGCGATGAATCTACTCGTGGCTTTCGAATTGTTTAGAGATTCACCAGAACTGACTGAGCAGTCACTTCCGCAGATTCTGTCCTTGTTAGATCAGCACGGTACATACATCGAAAACAATCCCGAGTTCTCCTACATCGCGACCAGCAACCACTATTTTTCTGATGTCATTGGTCTGCTGTGGTTGGGAATCATGCTGCCCGAACTCCGACACGCTGCTGAGTGGCGTCAGTTTGGTCTCAGCGAGATGCTGCGCGAGATGGATAAACAAGTGCTGCCGGATGGCGCCGACTTTGAATCTTCCACTGGCTACCATCGATACATACTTGAGTTGGTGCTGTATTCATTCTTGCTTTGTCGACTGAACGACATTGATGTCCCAGATCGCTACTGGGAGAAACTTAGAAAGATGCTCGAGTACGTGCGTGGTTATCTGCGGCCCGATGGACTCGCTCCCTTGATAGGCGACTCGGATGGTGGACAGGTAACCCCGATGAGACACAGGGCAGCAAATGATCACGCGTACTTATTGTCGCTTGGTGCGGTTGCATTCAACGATTCATCGTTGAAGCTCAAGGGAGTAGACCATCCCGACGAACTTCTTTGGTTGTTTGGAGAAGAGGGTCTATCAGCGTTTGAATCGCTGTCGGAATCGATGGAAATGCCTAGGTCAATCAGTTTTCCCGATGCAGGCGTACACATCTTGCGTCACGAAGACTTGTATCTGAGTCTTAATACGAGCGACGCCGGTATCAACGGACGCGGCTCTCACGGACATAACGACGCGCTGAGTATCGAAGTGGCTGCATGCGGCCGCACTTTTATCGCGGATCCCGGGACGTTTGTTTACACTGGCGATTTGTTGAGCCGTCATAAGTTTCGCTCTACTGCGTTTCATTCGACTGTCGAAGTTGATGAAGAGGAGCAGAACACTACTAACATCAATATGCCGTTTGTTATTGGAAACGATGCGAAACCGAGGGTTCTTTTTTGGGAAACGGGCAAAGAGTTGGATAAAGTCAGCGCAGAGCATTGCGGATATAAACGACTGCCGAATCCGTTGACACACCGGCGAACGATCTGTTTCAACAAGACTGATCGGTGCTGGCTAATTGATGATGAATTCATCGGTCAAGGTGAACACGAGTTCTTGATTCGTTTTCACCTCGATGCCGGACTGGAAGTTACACCTTCAAAGGGTGGGATCATGGCTCGCGACCGAGTTTCAGGAGCAGGGCTGGTGATTCGTGCGTTAACATTCGAAGCGACGCCCGAATTGCAACTCCAATCAGTCTCTTATGATTATGGTCACCAGACGGAATCGACAACCGCATGTTGGACGGTCGTCGGCAGGCCCTCAAAAATGAGCTGGTTGATTGTTCCCGTCTGTGCTGGTGAGGTAGAAGTCGATCGAGTGATGCATTGCAAAAATAGGTTCGGCACGAATTAAATCAGAAGACGTGAACATTCATCTCGCACTCGTTGACGACTGGGAACTTAGCGGAAATGGTACAGGCGACGTCCGCTCACTTCAGTTCGAACCTTTGCGTAAGCTCGTGGGTATCTATAACGCGTTAAGCATACATGGATCATTCAACGCGGAGGTGATGCAACAGCTCACATTTAGAAAACACCAGAGCGAACATCCCGAACTAAAAGCCGCGGCAGACGAATGGGACCAGGTGTTGATCGATGCGTTTGCGGTAAACGATGGCTCGGGACGCCGCCACTACGTAATGTCGAAACTATTTCTCGGCGTCGTCGAGGATTTGATAAGAGAGCCGGTAACGAACTGATGTGCGGAGTCTGCGGAGTTTGGGAATACGGTGCTTCTTCGGGAAGCGTCGATGAGTCGTTGTTGATCCGAATGCGCGACGAGATGACTCACCGCGGACCGGATGATTCGGGGGAACTTGTTTTCGACAACGCTCGCGGCGGATTCGGATTTCGCCGGCTGTCGATCATTGATCTTTCCGCCGCCGGTCATCAGCCGATGCACGGCTGCGACACGCGCACCTGGCTCGTATTTAATGGCGAGATCTACAACCACGCAAAGCTCCGCGAGGGTCTCGAAGAGCGCGGCCACGTTTATCGATCGAAAACTGATTCAGAAACAATTCTCCACTTGTATGAAGAACGTGGTCTCGACTTCGTCTACGACATCGAAGGTGATTACGGCATCGCGATCTGGGATTCGTTACGCGAACAACTTGTTCTCGTTCGCGATCGCATTGGTGTGAAGCCGCTGTATTATTACTGCAAAGACGGCCGGTTCATCTTCGCATCTGAAATCAAAGCGATTCTTCAACACCCTGCCGTTACACCCGACATCGATGAGAAAGCGCTCTACCACTATCTGACGTTTCTCACCACACCTGCGCCATCAACTCTCTTTCGTAATATTCAGAAATTGCCGGCGGGGCATTTATTGATCGTCAAGCGTGATGGTTCACTTGATATCAGACAGTACTGGGATGCGCTCCCACCCGATAAAGCCGTTAAGCGAAGTGATGACGAACACAAATCTGAGATCCTCCGCTTGCTGCGTGATTCGATAGGCAAGCGAATGATGTCGGACGTTCCGTTTGGTGTGTTCTTGTCGGGAGGCGTGGATTCGTCGGCAAACGTTGCGTTGATGTCAGAACAAATGACGCGACCTGTCGACACGTTCACTGTCGGATTTAGTGATGCGGAGTATTTGAACGAACTGGAATCTGCGCGCCGAATAGCGAAACAGTTTGCGACGAATCATCACGAGGTAATCATCTCGGAGAAGGAGATGCAGGACTTTCTTCCAGGGCTCGTGTTTCACCAGGATGAGCCGATCGCCGATCCCGTGTGTGTGCCTCTTTACTATGTTTCGAAACTTGCCCGCGACTCCGGCACGATCGTGATTCAAGTCGGCGAAGGCTCGGACGAGATATTCAGTGGTTACGAAAACTACGTTCGGCATTTGCGAATCTACGAGAACTTCTGGCGGCTCGCGGAGAATCTGCCCCTGGCGTTGCGCAGAACTGTGGCGAACATTTCAGGACCGGCCCTGGAAGCGACAGGCCGGAAAAGAGCCGCAGTCGAATTAATCAGAAGACTGGGCGCTAATGAGCCTTTGTTCTGGGGCGGTGTGATTGTTTACGACGAAGCGTTGAAGCCGCGCGTTCTTTCACAACGCCTACGCGAACGACTCAACGGCAGTTCGTCAATTCAAGTGGTGAACAAGTATCTGAAACACGTCGAGAACGAGCGGCCTAATTCCGACTTCCTGGCGCGCATGACGTATCTCGAGCTGAAGTTGCGGCTGCCGGAGTTGTTATTGATGCGCGTTGATAAGATTACGATGGCGACGAGTGTCGAAGCGCGAGTGCCTTTTCTTGATCACCATCTCGTTGAGTATGCGCTTGGTGTGCCGCGCTCTCTCAAGGTCGAAGGCGCCAGCGGCAAACACATTTTGAAAAGAGCGCTGGAGGACATCCTGCCGCATGATCTGCTCTACACGCGCAAGCGCGGTTTCGGTGCGCCTGTGCGAGAGTGGTTCCGATCAGCCCTCGCTGAATGGTTTGATTCACACGTGCTGAGTTCGACGCTGCGAAAACGAGATCTGCTCGACTACGACTTCGTAAGCAAAATGTTCACCGAACACCGCAACCGATCGAAGGATTGGGGATTCCATCTTTGGGCACTGCTCAACCTGAGCTTGTGGTACGAACGCTGGATTGACCGACGATAGTTTTCGAGTGTCTTAATTTGTAGGAGGCGGTCTTTGGAGTGCGGGGACTTGTAACCGCTTTTCTCCTGGCAGGACGGGATCGTAAAAAGAAGGCGGTGACAGGTCCCCGCACTCCAAAGAACCCTACAAATTAAGATATCGGCCTGGCTTGCAAGAAAAACCATTACAGTTTTCCAGGGCATTTGTCATAACGCTCATTACGCGTCTGCTGATGGTGGCGAGCGCGCTTGGCGCGAGCATCATCGTGGCCTGGAAGCTGGGCGCCGCAGGAGTTGGGACGTTAGCAGTCGTTAATGTCACCATCGCCCTCGGCGTACAACTCGGATGTTTTGGACTACCATCAGCAAACACTTACTTCATTTCGCGCAATCGCGAAGATCTCGGCAAGGCGTGGGCTAACTCGCTCGCATTCGCACTCGTCGCGGGTGGGACGATTGCGCTCGGTATCTTCATAGCAGCTAAACTACGACCAATGGCTTTCGGATCGGCCGCTGCCATGCTCATCCCGATCGCAGTGTTCTCCCTTCCGTTTCAATTGATCCTGCTTCTTGGCCTAAACGTGTTTTTGGCGCTGGGCCAGATCACTCGCTTCAACATCACAGAAGGCGCGGGGCAGTTGCTGCTGGCTGTAAACGCATTCATGGCTCTCGTGCTTTTCCATGCAGGGTTACCCACGCTTGTGTCGTTGAATACCGTCGCGGCTATCGTTGTCGGTGTCGTAATCGTTGCGATGGTGCGTAGTTCTCGAAGGAAGATTACCACCGAATCTCCGTGGTTTGACGTCGCAACGTTTCGCAGAATGATCCAGTATGGACTTAAGTTTCACGTCGCGGTTGTTTCGGCAATCATAATCGTGCGCGCCGATCTACTACTTGTGAATCACTTCAGGGGAGCAACCGAAGCCGGCGTCTACGCCGTGGCCGGGCAAATGGCGAATCTGTTGCTGTTACTCCCGGCAGTTATCGCTACGCTGCTGTTCCCGCGCACTTCTTCAGAGCCCGATCCGCAAGCACGGCTGACGATGCGCGTTACTCGTCATACCGCTTTTATTCTGTTAATCGTCTGTCTCGCGGCAGTCCCTTTTAGCTTTTTGATTCCAGTGATCTACGGCAGCGCTTTCCAGCAATCGACTCTACAACTCCTGATACTTTTGCCGGGCGTCTATTTCATGGGAGTCGAGTCAGTGTTAGTCCAGCACTTCACCGGATCTGGATTGCCGATCGCGGTACCAATGTTTTGGGTGGTGGTCGTGGCCTGCAATCTGGTTCTCAACGTCCTACTGATCCCGACCTTCGGTGCGACGGCGGCGGCGGTCGTATCGTCATTCACTTACGCGTTAATCTTTGTATTGGTCGCGATCTATTTTCGATTGAAGACGGGGAACAACTTATCAAACGCGCTTGTGATGGAACTACAGGAGATCCGCGCGCTTGTGAGTCTTGAGCGTATGGGTTTCTTTTCAAAGTAATTGAATGGACGCTCACACGTGTTGTGAGGTCAGTACCACCTCGCGGTAGCGGGTGGGTACGAATCGTAGCGTTCCAATCTAAGCTTCTTCTCTGTGCCTCTGTGGTGAAAAGATGCAGCGAACACCCACCACAGAGACAGAGAACACAGAGGTTGCACAGAGAAGAAGCTTCGCACCCACCCGCTACCCGCGAGGTGGTACTGACCTCATGACGCTCGAATTTATCTATGAAAGTCGTTTTGCTTGCACTCGACGGTGATGAGGCCCGCGCTCGAAACGTGCTTCAAGAGACGTTTCGTGACGCGGAGGTTGAATCCGTCTCTCGGACACAGATCGAGTCTGCTGGTGTTGCGGAACGTATTCGACTCGTGCGGCAGCTACAGCCAGAGATTTTTGCAATTTCAATGGAGAGTTTCGACTGGCAGCGCGGCCAAACGTTGTTATCGATTTTTGCAGGAGCGTCGGGTGCAAAGGAGATCGTTACGATTGATGCAAGCGGGAGGATTCGTCGCGAGAGCAATCTAAACGTTTTCGTGCGTGCGCCGTGGAGTTTGACAGGCGAAGCCATTTCAAGCGCATGGGCCATATTTCAGACGCGCAGACATTTGCGAAGACTCGAGAGCGCAGTTAAGTCACTGCACGTAAAAGCGGCGCCAGCTCGCCGCACTCCACAAGCGCCCGAGTTTGTGTTTCTACGCGCAACGCCCGGACCGGGCACACAGGCTGGCGGCGCCTCAACTCATATCAACGGCTTCATCAACGCTGTGCAAGCTGAAGGCGCAAGGGTCAAAGTGATTAGTAACGATCGGATCGCTGGTTTAGACCACACCAAAGTTCCGCTTACCGTAGTGCCCTTGGAAGGCACCGGCCTCACACGTTCTGCGTTTGATCTGCGCAATAACTTAGTATTCACGGCCGGCGCGTTGCGGGCGATCGGTGATCCGCCGCCCGATTTGATTTATCAACGTTACAGCCGCTTTACGTGGGCTGGCGTCGCCGCCAGCCTTTTGTTTAAGCGGCCGCTGTTTCTCGAGTACAACGGTTCAGAAGTCTGGGTTGGTAAGTATTGGGACGAAGCAGGAATGTTTGATCTGCTGGAGAGATTTGAGCGACTCAATCTTCTTGCAGCCGTGCGCATCTTTGTGGTGTCGGCCGTTGAGCGAAACAATCTGCTTCGCGCAGGCGTCGAGGATCATAAGATAGTGGTGAATCCGAACGGTGTGGATGTGGATACATTCCGTCCCGGCGTCGGCGGCAGGAGTGTTCGGACGGAGTTGGGGATCAGTAATGATGAGCCGCTCGTCGGATTTGTCGGTACGTTTGGTCCATGGCATGGCGTGCTGGAGTTAGCCAGAGCGATTGCTCTCATTCCGCGGGAGGTGCCGCTGAAGTTTTTACTTGTCGGCGCAGGTAAGTTAAAAAGCGAAATGGAACAGACGATTCGTGAAGCCGGCCTGTTCGATCGAGTGATTTTCACTGGTTCGGTGGCTCACGAACGTGTGCCTGCTTTACTTGATGCATGCGACATCCTCGTTGCGCCGCATGTGCCACTGGCCGACGGCAGTGACTTTTTTGGTTCGCCTACGAAGCTTTTTGAATACATGGCGATGGGAAAGGGAATTGTGGCGAGCCGGTTGGGCCAGATCGGCGATGTGTTGACTGACGAAGAAACTGCTCTATTGATTGAGCCGGGTGATCCGAACCAATTGGCTGAAGGAATTGTGCGTTTGTCGCGTTCGCGCGAGTTGCGCGAACGGCTGGGCGAGAAGGCAAGGCAAGTAGCAGTCGAGAGATACACATGGCGACACAATGCCCGCCGCGTTTTGGATACTTACAATTCACAGCATGGAACAACACGCGAATAACAGAAACGCTGTTTTGACGATTGAACATGCAAAATGAATTCTGAATCTCAGATTGGAACACTACCAGTGTGACGAATTCTGACAATCAAGAGACGTGAGTGGTCTAGCAGAAGAAAAACTTCGAGCCCGCAAGCAGTGGGGACAAGATCCCTGCGGCGCTGAATATGCTCGCGAGCACGAGCTCGGTACCCGTGAATTCTTCGACGCGGTCGAGCACAGCCGCTACATCGATTATGCGCCCTGGATGCCGAAGCTCATGGGATTCGATCAGTTTCCCGGAGCGTCGCTACTGGAGATTGGATGTGGAATGGGCACCGATCTGCTCCAGTTCGCGCGCGGTGGCGCGTCGTGTACCGGAGTAGATTTGACGCCGCGCTCCGTTGAGATAACGCGGCATCGATTTGCTCTCTACGGTCAACAAGGTTCATTCATGATCTCGGACGGCGAAAGATTGCCGTTTAAAGCAAACAGCTTCGACGTCGTCTATTCAAATGGAGTTTTGCACCACACACCCGACACTCAAGGCGCCATTAATGAAGTTCATAGAGTTCTGCGTCCCGGCGGTTTCGCGAAGGTAATGCTTTATCACCGCAACTCGCTCAACTACTGGCTGGAGATCGTCCTTCGGCGAGGCATCTTTGGTGCTGAGTACCTTCGGGGCCGATCGTCCGAAGAGATCATGAGTCGCGTCATTGAATTCAGTGAGCATGAGGCGCGGCCGCTGGTGAAAGTTTACACTCGAAAGCAAGCGCGTGACCTTTTCAGTCAGTTTAGCGATGTCCGGGTCGACGTAGAACAACTGACGCGCGCAGAGCTGCGGTTTCTCTCGCCGCTAGTTACTGATTCGCTGTTTGAGAAGCTTGCGCACTCGATTGGCTGGAACGTGATCATTACAGCGCGAAAGTAGTTTGTGACAGGTATCTATGGTTGAGAGTGAAATTCGACCAGCCATTTCGACGCGTAAGCTAGTTGCGTTACTCGCCATCGTTGCATTAGCTCTCCTCGTCCGTGGTCTGACTGCGAACTTTGTACGTGCCCACCTGAATGATCCAGCCTGGTTTCAGCTTGGGTCGTTCAAGATTTTCGATCGGCAAGCACAGGATGTACTCGACGGTAAGGAACCGTTTTTCTGGATCTCCGATTCTACGCGAACTGACCTCATTCAATATCCGCCGGGCAACCTCGTTTGGATTGGAGCTATTTACGCCGTCACCGGCGACCGATCCGCTGCGTCAGTGCAACGCGTACAGTGGGTGCTTGATGCTTTCGCAGTTCTGCTCATCGTGGCAATTGCAGTCACCGCATACGGATGGACGCCAGGCGTCACGGCGGGCGTTTTGGCTGCTTTGTCACCGCTGCTGTCACTTTATTCAGCGACACCGGGAGCCGACGTGCCGACCAACTGGTTCATACTGGCTGGAGTGTGGCTGTCGCTATTGGCGTTCAAGCGCAAGTCAGTACCATACGCGCTTGGAGCAGGCGCTCTGTTAGGTTTGTCATGTTGGCTTCGCGTCAATCCCCTTTTGTTGTTTATACCGTGGGCCATTGCCTTGTATTTCCTGGTACGTGGCAGTCGAAAAAACCGCGCGCTTCTTGCTACGGCAGTATCAGCCTCGACACTCTTAGTTGTCACCCCATTAATCGCCCGGAACCTGATTGTGTTCTATCCGGAAGTGGCTCCAACTGGCCTCAATGTTGGTGGGAACTTGCTGGAGGGAATCGGTGAGACTGATCGAGGCGCCGAATTTGGAGCTCCATGTTGTGATGAACTGATCATTCAGGAGGATCGCCGCAATATGGGGCTGGCGCCGGATGTGCCGCTCGGACTGGTTTATCCAGATGGCATTCGTCGGGATCGCGAAAGAGGACAACGAGCGCTTGCAATCATCAGAGCGCATCCGGTTTGGTATGCCGGTGTGATGGTGAAGCGTGCGCTCGGACACCTCAAGCTCGCCGGCAAACCCGCCCCAAGTGTCGGAAGTGCCGGAATCAATGTGACCAGCGCGAAGTGTTTACCAACACACCTTCAGTTTATTCCGTTGTCAATTGCTGTAAATTCGCTCGGGATGGTTCAGAGCGTGCTTCGCTACAGTGCTCCTTTGTTCATGCTCTGGGGCATTTGGGTTGGCCTACGTAGGGGATTTCGGGTTACGTTACTTGTTCTCTCAACTGTGATCTACTTTCTAGTAACGCTCGCGGTCGGCCATTCTGAGATTCGCTATGGATTGCCCATGCAGGGTCTGCTGATTGTGTTTCAGGCGCGTGGGCTGTTTGACGTCGTCGCGCGAATTAAGCGAAGGTGAACGGGCAAATGACATCACTTCGACCAACCTTCCTAAGGAAATGCGATCGCACCATTATCCGATTCTCCGACGAAGTTGAGGAGAGTCATTGGTACGAGACTAAGCGTGAAGAACCGTCAGCTAAGATGTTGTTGAACTTGGCAGAATAATGCGAGCTTCAGTGAACATAGACACAAACGCCAGCCCGCTTCCAAAAGAAATGATGGAGCACACCTACCCGATTCTTTATCAGGTAGAGCAGTCACACTGGTGGCACGTCGGTCGACGAAAGATAATCGCCAATTTCGTTCAAGAGATCTGCAGTCGAGTAAAAGATCGGAAGGCGCGTATTCTTGATGTCGGATGCGGAACCGGAGCGAACCTGCTTTTGCTTTCCAGGTATGGCGAGGCCGAAGGCGTAGACATCTCAGATGATGCCCTGGCGTTTTGTCGCGAGCGTGGTCTGGAAAAAGTTAAGAGCGGCAGTGCTGAACAACTGCCTTACGAGGATGCGTCATTCGACCTGGTTACTGCCCTCGACGTGGTCGAACATCTCGACGACGATCTCGCCGGATTAAAAGAAATGCGACGAGTGTTAAGGCCCGGCGGACGTGCGCTAGTGTTTGTGCCCACCTTCATGTTTCTTTGGGGACTGCAAGACGACGTCAGCAATCATCGCTGTCGTTATCGTCTGACGGAACTGCGACGTGTAATGGCTGAGGCCGGACTGGAAGTCGAAAGAAGTACTTATGTCAACATAACTTTCTTCTTGCCAATCTTACTGATCAGGCAATTGATGAAGCTGACAGGACTCAAGGCAGAAAGCGAAAACAACATCAACGTTCCGGCTTTGAACGGAATTCTGGGTTCTTTATTCGCTGCTGAAGGTATCGCACTCCGCTATCTCAATTTTCCGTTTGGCGTGTCAGGGATTTGCGTTGCGCGCCGGCGAGATGATTGAAGCCTAGTGTTTCTGTTGCTTGCACTTCAATCGTGTGAGCAAACAGTCAGTACCGAAACGCGGTAGCTCGGGTCTGCCGCACGTCATGACTCAACATTGCAAGCAAAGCGAAGAACCCGACGCTACCGCGTTTCGGTACTGACTGTTCCCCACGAGACGAGCTGTTCAAGTTCGGCCGTGAGCTCGAAAAGATGGGCGGCTACGAACTTATGGGGCACGTCATGCGTGGGCAGAAACGTTACCGAGAAGCGCTCGATTATTACAAACGTGCGCAGGTCGCGGCCGGGTCAAAGCTGGACGAGAAGGATGCCGAATTAGGGCGCCTCTACGGTGACATGGCCATTACCCATCACCTGCTGCGGGAGTTGGACAAAGCGCGGGAGCTCTACTCTAAAGCTGAGCGTGTGTTACAGGCTGCGTATGACAACATGAAAAGCGACGAACCCGATCAGGAGCTTGAGACTCTACGGAGCGGCTACATCAAACGCCTGCGACGCCTACTCGAATACCACTTGCTCGCTGCTGACGACTCGGGCTCAACCTCTGAGGCAGACGCAATCAAAAAGTTGATGAAAAGCCTGCCCTGACCAGCGCTTGCCGACGGCGCTTGATGTCATCGCCTTCCTTTTGTTGATGCTACACGATCGTTCGATCATTTGTTTTGGTGGTGAAGATTGGTGGTATCACCATCCACACTCCAAATATCATCTGATGCGCCGCTTTGCGGGTGCTGGTAATCGCGTGATCTTTGTTAATTCGATCTCCATGGGTCTTGCCTCGCTTAACAACAAAGATCTGATCCCGCGCATAACCAGGAAACTTCGTAGCTATGCAAAGCTTGCACGCACAACGGAAGAAGGAGTGACAGTGGTTTCGCCGGCTGTCGTTCCCTTTTTCGGTAGTGGTTCAGTACGCGCCGCTAACAAGCGATTGCTGTCTGCCCAAATCGGATCGCTCGCCCGCGCAAAGGGTCTGAAGCGTCCGATTCTGTGGATCGCAATCCCAACGGCTGCTGAAATGATCGGCAACCTGAATGAGTCGTTAGTGGTCTACCACGTGTCCGATAAGTACGACGCGAATACAATGGACCATGCAACAGACCCGCAGTTGATTCGGCGGTTACACCAACGAGCGATCGGGAAGGCTGATATCATTTTCTACTCGAGCCGCAAGCTGTTGTCTGACGCGACGGAGGGACTCGATCGATCACACTTGCTTGAGCAGGCAGTTGATTTCGATCATTGGGCGCGCGTTCCACAACTGACGCCCGCTCCAGAGTTGGCAAGTATTCCAGGGCCGCGCATTGGCTATTTCGGGGCAATCGAGCCCTGGCTCATCGACCAGGAGTTGATCAAACTGGCTGCACGGGAACGGCCTGATTTGCAGTGGGTTTTTATCGGTAACAAGTCGCGTGGTTTGGATATCGAAACACTTCCGAACACCCATTTCTTGCCGGCCGTGCCATATCAGGACTTGCCGGTATACGCCGCCGGATTCGACGTTTGCGTGCTGCCGTGGGAAACTGAGCAGGCTTTTACGAGCTATGGTTCGGCTATAAAAGTGCGCGAGTATCTTGCGAGCGGTAAGCCCGTAGTTATCTCGCCGTTGCCCGAATATGAATCGATGCGTGATGTGCTGCGGATCGCGCGTACGCGTGACGACTTCCTAAGACTCATAGACGATGCACTTCAGGAGCGCGACCCAATCGCTGCCACGAGGCGGCAGGCCGCGGTAGCAAACGGAACCTGGGACGCGCGGGCTGAATGGGTAAGTGAACTAATCGATCAGAAGTTGAAAGAAAAAGAAGGTTGAAGCAGGTACTCCAGAATCGCAAGACCAGACGACCTTTTGTCGCTGAAGTTCCCGTGCCGGCCATACAAGCTGGCCGTGTGCTCGTGCGAACAGTTGCTTCGCTGATCAGTGCGGGAACGGAGCGAGCGGCGGTCGAACTGGTGAGTAAGGGATTGATCCAGGAAGCCCGACAACGACCCGATCTCGTCAAAGCAGTTGTCTCCAAAGTTAAAAGTGAAGGACTACTCAATACGATTGGCGCGGTGCGCGACAAGATGGCTGCGTCGCAAGCACTCGGATACAGCGCGGCAGGAATCGTCACTGGAGTCGCGCGCGATACGGATGAATTCAAAGTTGGCGATCGCGTCGCCTGCGCGGGAGTGGGTTTTGCTTCGCACGCTGAAGTTATCTCTGTTCCGAAGAACCTGTGCGTGCGTTTGCCCGTCAATGTTTCTTTCGAAGCAGGTGCCTTCGGAACACTTGGCGCGATCGCTTTACAAGGCGTGCGCCTGGCAGTGCCCACACTTGGTGAGTCAGTGGTCGTGATCGGGCTTGGACTTGTTGGGCAGTTGACAGTTCAGTTGTTGAAAGCAAATGGCTGTCGCGTGTTTGGGCTCGACCTGGATCCATCGCGCGTTTCGCTTGCGCTTGAACTTGGCGCAGACGCGGCCGTTTCTGACGATGACGCGGTGAAGTCGATTGAACGTTGGACGCATGGCCACGGTGCTGACGCTGTGTTGATAACCGCCGCGACGGATTCGAATCAGCCGGTGGAACTGGCAGCGAAGATTTCGCGCATGAAAGGTCGTGTTGTCGTCGTGGGCATGACGGGACTCGATATTCCCCGGCAACCGTTCTACCTGCGCGAACTATCTCTGACGATCTCAATGTCGTATGGACCAGGACGGTATGATCCGGATTACGAAGAGCACGGTCACGATTATCCTTTCCCGTACGTTCGTTGGACCGAACAGCGCAACATTGAAAGCTTTCTCGATCTCGTTAGTCAGAAACGCATCGACGTAGACAAGCTCATCAGTCACAGGTTCCCGATCGAAGAAGCTGAGCAGGCGTATCAGCTGATCTCCGGCGCTGCCAATAAGCCTTATCTCGGTGTTTTGCTGAAGTACGATCCAGAATCGGAGCTTCAGTCGCGCGTGAGTCTGACGAGCCGCGACGGGCAACAAAGTGCGAAGCCGACTTCAAAGGTCGGCGTTGGTGTTATTGGCGCTGGTGGTTATCTTTCACAGATTTTGTTGCCGCAATTCAAGACCGTTGGAGTTGCATTTCGATCGATCGCAACGGCTTCGGGAGTCTCGGCCCACGACGCTGGAAAGAGGTTTGGTTTTGCGGAAGCGGTTTCGACTGCAGACGATGTAATTAACGACACGAGCGTCAATCTGGTTGTAGTAGGTACTCGGCACGATCTGCACGCGGAACTGGCAAGCAAGGCGTTGGCCTTGAACAAACACGTCTTTGTTGAAAAGCCACTGGCGATGAACGAGGATGAGTTATCGGCAGTTCTCGACGCCGCTATCAACTCATCCGCGCAACTGATAGTTGGCTTCAACCGCCGCTTTTCGCCTCTCGCAAAGCAAGCAAGAGATTTCTTTGCCGGACGAAATGCTCCTTTGTCGATCATCTATCGGGTAAACGCAGGACGGATCCCGAAAGACCATTGGATTCAGGATCCAGTGCAGGGCGGTGGCAGAATAATCGGGGAGGTTTGTCACTTCGTCGATTTCATGGAGTTCATAACTGGAGCCTTGCCCGTGTCAGTCTTCGCAGAATCCGTGACGGGAACTAATGCGCTCTCGGTCGACGATGATTCAGTAATGATCACTTTAAGATTCGCAGATGGATCCAATGGGAGCATCGCTTATCTCAGCGAAGGCGATCGAGCGCTGCCGAAGGAGCGTGTCGAGATTTTTGGTGCCGGCAAGTCGTTTGTCATCGACGACTATCGCCGAGGAATTGCTTACAAAGATGGTCGGGAAGAGCAAACAACACTGCGCGCGCAAGATAAAGGTCAGCTCGATGAGGTGCGCGCCGTTTGTGAAAGTATATTGAGAGGTGATGCTGCGCCGATGAGCCTGGATGAACTCGCGGCTACCAGCCTGACAACCTTCCGCATCCTCGATTCGCTTCGCACAAGACAGCGAATGGATATCTGAAAAGGTCAACTCTCTGCGGAAACTCTTCCAGGGTGCCGTCAGGAAGGGGGCAAGCTCAACTTTCCCAGGCGCAGTTAGGAAGGGGGCAAGCGGTCGTTATTCTCAACTGGGTGAGGCGACAATCAGCGCGCCCCCGCTCAATTCACCTGACTATCAACATCGTGGAACTGAAGCAGCGGGGGCGCGCTCGTTGTCATCTCTGTCACTTGAAGCATATCGACCGCTTGCCCCCTTTCCTGAATGCACCCATGGGAGGAGTTTCCGCGCAAAGTTGAAAGCGTCTAAGAGAAGTAGAGAACGTAGCCTCGCATGTGTGGTATTGCAGGAATAGTTAGCCTCGACCCCGAACGATACATCCAATCGATGCTCGAACGAGTGGCGCATCGCGGGCGTGATGATGAGGGAGTTTGGATTTCGGAAGCGGTCGATCCGTTTGGTCGTAAAGCCTGTCTGGGCCATCGTCGTCTCGCAATCATCGATACGAGTGCTGCTGGTCATGAACCAATGCTATCCGCAGATGGTCGCTACGTAATCACATTCAACGGGGAGATCTACAACTACCGCTCGCTTCGGGATCAACTGAGATCGCTTGGTCACACCTTCAGAACAGAGACCGACACAGAAGTTCTTCTTGCCGCCTTTGCTGAATGGAAAGAAGAATGCCTCACAAGACTGAACGGTATGTTTGCTTTTGCCGTTTGGGATAACGAAGAGCGTGCATTAACCCTGGCGCGCGATCATGTCGGTATAAAACCACTCTATTACGCTCACGTTCCATCGGGTGACGCTCCCGGGTCGTTCATATTTGCTTCCGAAATCAAAGCCACCCTCGCGACAGGTCTCGTGAAACCGCAGTTAGACGCCCAGAGTCTCCACCAATTTCTGACGTTTCTTTGGGCGCCTGATCCAAACACGCTGTTCGCTGGCGTGAAATCTATACCTCCGGGTCATGTGCTGAAGTTGAAAGACGATGACCTCAAACTGAGTCAATGGTGGGACGTCTCGTTTGATGCGATCGAAGAAGGTCGCGACGAATCCTGGTGGCAGCAGCAAGTGCTCGAGACACTCGATCGAGTTGTAGAAATGGAGATGGTGGCAGATGTCCCACTCGGTGCATTTCTTTCAGGCGGTCTCGATTCATCTGGCATCGTGGCGATGATGCAACGACACAGCAACGGTCGAGCGATCGAAACTTACACCGCCGGCATTGAACGATCTGATCTGCGCTACGACATTATTCCCGACGATGTTCGCTGGGCGCGCCGAGTCAATGAGCAACTGCAGACGGATTATCGAGAGATCATGCTCAAGCCTGATGTGGGCGAGTTGTTGCCGAAACTCGTGTATCACATGGAAGAGCCGCCGGTCGACATGGCGATTCCGAGCTATCTGATTTCTCAGGCCGCGCGCGAGTCGCTTTCGGTAATGCTTTCGGGAATGGGCGGTGATGAGGTTTTTGCTGGATACCCGCGGCAAATGGCGATGAGGATCGCGTCCGCGTTTGATCCCGTGCCGGATCTCTTGCGCCGGCCACTGATGAAAACAGTCGCTGAAGTCTTACCCGGTGGTATGCCCGGTCGATTGACTGCTCCCTTACGCAATGCAAAAAAGTTTGCACGCAGTGCAGCGTTGGACTTCGAGGATCGATATCTCGGGTTCGGCACTTACTTCACCGACAAAGCAAAGCAGCGGCTGTACACAGATGAACTACGTGAACAGACAAATGGGCTGGATGCGTACGCGACGCATCGCAATTACTTTTCGAAGGTCGGAAATGTCGACAGTCTCAATCAGCTGCTCTACGTCGATCTCAAAACATTCCTACCATGCTTGAATCTGTTGACGACAGATAAGACGTCGATGGCTGTGAATCTCGAAGTCCGCGTGCCTTTCCTGAACAGAGAAATGATCGAGATGGCGGCGCGCATGCCTCCCAAACTGAAACTTCGGGGACTCAAACGAAAGTACATCCTGAAGCGCGCGCTCGAAAACATTTTGCCCCGCGATGTTGTATGGCGAAAGAAGGCTGGCTTCGGAGCGCCGATTCGCGCGTGGTTGCGTGGGCCATTACTGCCAATGGTCAACGATCTGTTGTCGGAAGAATCCGTGCGGCGTCGTGGATTGTTTCGTCCAAAAGAAGTCAAACGCGTGGTCGACGACAACTTCACAGGTCGCGAAGATAACAATCTGCAGGTGTTTCAGTTGATGGGTTTGGAATTGTGGCACCGTCAGTTTATAGATCGTTAACTCAGGTCCTCGGAGTAGCTCACCAAATAGTATCCGAAGATTTACGGACACTGCCGAAATTCTCGTCGGCGCAGAATCAACCTGCGGCGTCCGACGCACGCGCGATCGTTACTGGAAACTGTTGAAACGGTTACGTAAAGTCCGGTTGTTCGCTGCCGGGAGCTGAAGGGTGGGGCGAAATATCCGCGAAATGAAACGGGTTTTTCTGCGTGCTTTTCAGGTGTAAAACATTGACAATCATCCGTTCTGACGTGGTACTCTGCTGGTGGCTGGCTCATCCATGCCAGATGCCTTCAGTCGCCTCACCCCGAACAAAAAACTCCCATAATGATTTCAAAAGAAGAGATTAATTTAGGTTCTATCAACTGCGTTCAGCCCGCCGGAACGTCAGAATCCCCTCTCTGTGTTCTGCTTGCAGAAGACGACAGAGCCTTGAGGCGTTTCCTCGAGGTCGTTTTGGAGCGCGCGGGTTACGAAGTCGAGTCGGCAGCGGATGGATTGGAGGCGATGAAGATTCTGCTTAGCAAGCGAATCGACATCGTGATTACAGACGCTGTGATGCCGAACGTCAACGGAAATCAGTTATGCCGATTCATTCGCAGTAGTGAGCCGCTGGCGAGCGTTCCCATCGTGTTGCTAAGTGCGCTGGATCGAAAAAACGCAGGCGCTGAAACTGAACAAGCAAACGCATTTCTCGCGAAGCCCGTATCGCCTGAGGATCTCTTGAAGACACTCACGCAAGTCGCGGAATTGAAGATTGTTGATTGACGATTGAAGATTGTTGATTTGGAAATCTCAATCAACAATCGACAATCTTCAATATCTAGACTGCCACGCCTTTATTAACGATTAATTGATCTAGTGGTGTGAACGGTATTCCCTGTGCGGCAGCTACTGCTTCGTAAGTGCAATGGCCTGCGTAGGTGTTAACGCCTTCCTTCAAGCCGGAGTCACTGGCGATCGCCTGAAGGAAACCCTTGTTCGCGAGCTTCAAGGCGTAAGGTAAGGTCGCGTTTGTTAGCGCGAACGTAGACGTGCGTGGCACGGCGCCAGGCATGTTAGCGACACAGTAGTGTAGGACACCCTCTACGTAGTACGTCGGATTCGAGTGTGTAGTTGGATGCGTCGTCTCTATGCATCCGCCCTGGTCCACAGCTACGTCAACGATCACTGAGCCGTTCGGAACGTCCTTCAACATGCTCTTCGTAATTAACTTCGGAGCAGCTGCGCCTGGTACCAAAACCGCGCCTACGATCAGATCTGCTTGAGAGATCGCATCGTGAATCATGTAAGCGCTGGAAGCAAGCGTCGAAATCTTTGATAGGAAGATGTCGTCGAGTTCGCGCAGCCGATCGAGGTTGTTATCGATGATCGTAACGTGCGCCCCCATGCCCACGGCAATCTTCGCTGCATTTGTTCCCACAACACCGCCGCCGATGATCACCACGCGCGCGGCAGGCACTCCGGGGACGCCACCTAACAAGATGCCCCGACCTCCGCTCATCTTTTCCAAATAATGTGCGCCCACTTGAATCGCCATCCGGCCCGCGACTTCAGACATCGGCGTCAACAACGGCAGAGTGCCACGTCGATCGGTGATCGTCTCATAAGCAATACCGGTGACTTTTCGCTCGAGTAGTTGTTTTGTCAGTTCGCGATCGGGAGCAAGGTGCAAGTAAGTGAAGAGCAACTGACCTTCGCGCATGCCGGGATACTCGGGCGGAATCGGCTCTTTCACTTTCACAATCATGTCTGCGGTTTTCCAGACGTCGTCTGCAGAGTCGATCATTCGTGCGCCAGCGCGTTGATAGAGTGCGTCATCAAATCCCGAACCTTCGCCGGCACCCTTCTCGACGATTACCTGATGGCCAGCGTCTGTCAGGGCCCGCACTCCCGCAGGCGTTAAGCCAACGCGATATTCGTTGTCTTTGATCTCTTTAGGCAGTCCAACAATCACGATTTATCCTCCGAGGAATGCAGAAACTTTTAAAGGCAGTAGGTTTTGTTATTGAGGCGATTCGGTGTCGATTTGTGCTCGCTGCAGCTTTCCACTGAAGTCGACGTAGATCGACTTCCATTCCGAAAAGATATCGAGCACCTGTGTTCCCGCTTCGCGATGACCGTTACCGGTGGCTTTTGTGCCACCGAATGGCAGGTGGACTTCCGCGCCGATCGTCGAGGCGTTGACGTAGAAGATGCCGGTGTAGAGCTCGTTCATCGCATGGAACGCGCGGTTTACATTCTGGGTGTAAATTGCTGCGGAGAGACCGTAACGAACGCCATTAGCTACCTCAATGGCCCCCTCAAGCGAATTCACTGGAATAACTGTCGTGACAGGACCGAAGATCTCTTCCTGCGCGATTCGCATATCGGGCGTGGCGTCGCTGAACACAGTCGGCTCGATGTAATAGCCGTGCGCATAATCGCCGCGGCTCAACCGTTTGCCGCCGCAGGATAGCTTCGCGCCGTCTTCGTTTTTGCCGATGCGAATGTAGCCCATCACTTTTTCGACGGCGTCAGCATTGATTAGAGGTCCGACGTCCGTCTTCGGATCAGCGCCGTTTCCGACTCGCAACGATTTGGTTTCATCCACCAGTTTGTTTACAAACTGACGATAGACTTTCTTATGAACCACCAACCGCGATGAAGCGGTGCAACGCTGACCTGACGTGCCGAAGGCGCCCCAAATGGCGCCCTCAATAGCTAAATCGATATCAGCATCGTCCATTACGATGATGGCGTTCTTTCCGCCCATCTCGAGCGAACAGATCGCGTTTCGTTCCGCGCACGCGGAGGCGACGATA
>DATIBJ010000145.1:0-16300 GCA_035457565.1 Pyrinomonadaceae bacterium
GTCACTGGTGTGATTAAAAGCAAGGCCATAGATGCTCCCACTCGGCGGCACGAGCTCAAGGTTTGTATTTGCCGCGAGCTGACGAACCCAGATCCCGCCCTTATTCTCAAACTTGCGCTCGTACGCGATGTACTGGCCATCTGGCGAAATTGCCACGTGATAACTTTGGCCTGTCAGCGTCAGCTGTTCTAGTTTGACTTTGCCCTTGCGCACAGATTCAGTTACGACTGCTGTACGGGGATCCGCTTTCGTGCTTAAACCCCTCCACACCAGGCCACCACCGATGACCACGACCACGAGCGCGATAATCGCGAAGGCGACGAGCTTTCGACTGACACGCTTTGGAATTGCTCCGGCGCTCGTGAAGCGCTGTTCCGGATTTGCGGGCAGCGCTTTTGATGTCTGCTGAGCTGAATCGCCTGCCGTAACATCCTCGCTACGACGAACCTCCAACGGTGCGATAAACCGGTATCCCCTGCGCGCTACTGTTTCAATGAAGCGCGGATTCCTAGCGTCGTCACCAAGCACCTTGCGCAGTTGCTGGATGTTGAACGTGATGTTGGCTTCTTCAACAAACGTGTCAGGCCACAACCGTCGCTTCAACTCGTCCTTTTCCACGATGCGACCGTCGCCTTCCAACAGGATCAACAGTGTATCGAAAGCCTTCGGCGTGAGAGCCACTGGCTTTTTCGAGCGCAGAAGTACCCGCTGAGAGATATCCACACTGAAGTCTTCAAAATAATAGAAGTTATTGGTGAGCGAGGACATAACCGCTCTTAGAACTTTCTTAGAACTTTCTCACGGCCCTTTTCTTGGCCGTGTTCACGCGTGTCTGAACAGGTCGGCAGAGACCGTGGTGACAAATAGTCAAGGCGCGAATTCTAGCAGCCGCGATTTGGAAGCGGCAATCAGATCGCGACGCAACGAGCGAGATATGGCTGACGTCGATCGCAGATTCGCATTGATTGAAGGAGATGGGCTGCTGCTTGTCTCAGTGTTTAAGAACCCAGTTCATAGAAGGAGTGAAAAAGTCTCATGTATTACACGAAAATCAAAAGAATGATCGGCTCCGCTGTTCTCCTCGCCATCACTGGCTTGGCGCTTGAGCCCTCAGTAGCGCTGGCGAGCGATGAACCTGAGCTGCCTGCAGAGTGTTCGAGTATCCAAGTCGAAGCAGGAAATAAGGTGTCGTTTCACGCCTACGCGAAAGGCGTGCAAATCTACAGATGGAACGGCACGGCCTGGGTGTTTGTGGCGCCGGTTGCGACATTGTTTGCTGAAAAGAACTTCTTCGGCGAAGTCGGCACACATTATGTGGGTCCGAAGTGGGAGAGTAAGAGTGGTAGCAAGGTCGAAGGTCGACGTGTTGCGGGTACTGGCTGCCGACCGGATCCAACTGCGATTGAGTGGCTGCTGCTTTCTCGATTTGATTCCACCGGACCCGGAATCTTTGCAAACGTCACGTTCATTCAACGGGTAAACACAACGGGCGGAATGGCGCCGAGTGGGCCAGGCACGACGTTGGATGAAGTTAAGGAAGTTCCCTACACGGCGGAGTACTACTTTTACCGCGCGCAAGACTAGTTCGCCCAAGCTGTGCAGCCCTCGGCGCACGAACATGAAGGCGAATCATGTCACGGCCTAAACTGCCCGGCTTAAGAAAGAACTAACGCGCGGAGCTGAACGGAAGCGAAGCGACGGTATTCAACTAATGGTGCCCCCTGAAGTTAATCCCGACGTTTCGCTCTGTTCTGTTTATATCAGGATCTGGCTTAGTCAGTAGCGTGCGCGGTAGCGCCGGGTCCTGCGACATCATCACTCAACTCCGTGACAGAACAGTCAGTACCGGTACGCGGTAGCGTCGGGTCCTGCAACATCATCACTCAGCTCCGTGACAGAACAGTCAGTACCGACACGCGGTAGCGTCGGGTATCGAGGCTGACCACTCAACCTCGTGGCAAACACTCAGTACCGAACGCGGTAGCGTCGGGTCTCGTTCCTGACCACTCAACCTTGTGACAAACAGTCAGTACCGATACGCGGTAGCGTCGGGTCTCGCTGCATCATCCCTCAACTCAGTCATCAAAGTTCGGCAGCTCATCACCCTGCCCATACAGGACATAGTTGATCGCATTCGCAACGCTTCTCTCGTTCCAGAGTCTCGGCTTGCTGCCTTTGCGGACCCAAGGACTGAACTCATGTTGCCATAGACGCTCTTCACGCAACTTTCTCGTTGCGTTTGCTTTGAATGCCTTCAGTACTACGTCTGGGTCCGGCCTTGCGCTCACTACAGTATGTACATGATTAGTGCGTACATTGAACGCTAACAGCGACCACTTTCGGATCCTGCATGTTTCATTGATAGCGTCCTCAATCACTTTTCGCTCGTGTGCGCCGAGAATCAGCGGCTTTGTCTTAAGCTGCTTTTGATTGTAGCGATGCCACTTCTCGTTCGGCGGGATATAGGGTGATCCGTATTGATTATGGTTACGATCGATCGAGCCACGTTTATCGCCATGCAGCCATGTGCCATACGTGCGAAACGAAATGAAATATGCGAGAGGTGTCTCGGTGTTGTTCCACATGATGAGGATGAGGAAACCAGTTGAGGCGGCATGTTGGCACTGCGATTTTCGGCTGTCAATCAAATAATTACGAGACCCGACGCTACCGCGTATCGGTACTGACTGTGTGCCTCTCCCTTGAATGATCTCCAACCGACCCGATTTTGCGTGCTTAGCGTCAGGAATCTCTCAGCGCAATAAGTTCGGACACCGTCTTAAAAGCATAACCTTGCGCTTTCAGCAGCTCAATTATGTTCTTTACAGCTTTCATCGATTCGCGGCGGTTCGGATACATCACATGCAAAATGATTATTGATCCCGGTCGCACGTTCGCGAGCACATGTTCGACGATCTTATTTGCGTCTGCAGCGACATCCGGATACGAATCAGGTTCGACATCCCACGTGATGCTCTTGCGGCCGTGTTTCCACAGATAATAGGGCAACGTTAGGAGCTTCTTTCCGTAAGGTGGACGAAAAAGAATCTCGCCCTGATAGCCAGCTTGTCTAATCAGTTTGTCAGTGCTCTCAATCTCTTGTTGCACGAACGCTGGAGTAACAAAGAACATGCGCACGTGTGAATAGGAGTGGTTCCCTAATTCGTGTCTGGCAGCGACGATCTTCTTTCCTTGCTCAAGGTTCTGCTCGAGTTCGGCGCCGGTCACGAAAAACGTAGCTTTCACATTTCCTTCAGCAAGGATGGACAGGATTTGATCTGTACCCTCAAGCGTTGGGCCGTCATCAAACGTGAGCGCCACTACTTTTTGCGACGTGTTTACTCTTGGAATGATCTCGCCAAAGAACTGAAACGTGCGCGAACGGCTAATCTGCCTAAGCGTAATAAGAGTGATTATTAGGATCGCCGCGAATACAAGAACAAATAATTTCTTAGACATTCATGCAATCCCTCAAAAGGTAGCGTCGATGATTGCTGAAGAAGTTGGGATTATACGGCTTAGCAGCCTGCTGTGAGGCGATGGCTCTGTCTCGCCGCAATGTGCGTGTCTCATTATGATGGGCTGTGCCCCTGGTTCGGCCTTCGACCTCGGCTTGCTTGCTCCACTCAACGTTTGTGACTCGTGCCTTGTCTGGAGGGCACAGACCAAACCACCAGGGGCGTAGCCCGGAATCGAAACAGCAAGTTACGGCAAGGCAAAGCCATGCCTCACAGCCGGCGGCAAAGCCGTTTAAGAAGTTTTGCAGAGAGGTGACTCCGTCGGAGGTCAATCACCCGAAACAAACGAATAGAACCTTCCTTTCCAATACACATAAGACGACCCGGCCTTTTCAGGTATGACAGTCATTATCGAATCGTTGACGTAGGTAATTTCCTTTTGCGCGCTGTAGTTATAGTCATGTGAACCCTTCTTAGCGAGACCGATGTACTGACCGTCCGGCTCTTTAATAACATGCACCTTATAGCCCGCGGCTTTTCGCAAAAACACGACAAGCAAATGGCGCGGTCCAATCACTTCGCCCTGATACCAGAGGTCACCATGCCGGATTAAGACGGCGTAATCAATCCGGTGATTACCATCGAAGTCACCTTTGACGACCACAGGAGAAGCTCCGTTCATCTCCTGTTTCAAGAACTGCTGTACTTCCTCACTAACATCGACAAACTTCCAACCGGGAAACCTTCTGTTGAGGATCTGGCGAATAGATGCCGGCAATTCTTCGCGATGAGGTTCGTGCGCAAAGGATCGTGCGGCAAACAACACGCACAGCAGCAGGGCGATTATGCGACTCATATTTTTCCACTTTAGAGTGGTATTCAGTAGCGTTCGCGGATTCAGTACCGTTCGCGGTAGCGAATGGCCACCTACTCAAGCGCGAGTAATTAGGCCTCCCAGCTAGGCGACTTTAGTGAAGGCGGTCCGCTATCGCGAACCGTACTGAATACCGATCGCCACCCGCTTCCTAATAGCACTGAATATTAGTGTTTGATTGAGCGGAAAGTGAGAGTTGAAGCCACGGCAGGATACTGTGCCCCGCCACAGATCGAAATCATTGTACGTCCTCTAAAACTCTGAAGTTCGAGTTTCGGCCTCGAGAGCGGTTCGAACGTCTTTGAATAATGCATCGAGCGCTTTTGTGCGTGGAGGAGCTTTGCTTCAAAAGTCGATTTCGGTGGTAACGAGCTTCGTGTTTAGTTCGTGTTACTTCGTGGATCGTTCCGTTTGTTCAGAAAAACGAGGCCGATCCACGAAGTCACACGAACCAACACGAACGAAAATACTTCCACGAATCACTGCCGGACGCAGTTGGCAAAGACTTATCCCTGGAAGATTGGCTTTCCGGGTACCGGCTCGTATGAGCCTACGATCGCATCATGACAATGAGTGCAGACTAATCCCCGCTCCTGTCCGTCGTGCGTCCCACGGTGCACGTGATCATGAACAAATTCGGAGAAGGAGAAATGCCGGCGGATCTCAGCAGTGTCAAGGAAGCAATCAAAGTAGACCCACTCGCGACAATTCATTGACCATGCTTGTCCACGAAAGGTTATCGGTACTCCGCGAGAGATGAGTGCTTGTTCGAGAGGAAAGAGGTGTTCGCAAACCATTTGAATAGATAAGCGACGCAAGTTCACTCTGTTAGTTGAGAATCGTCCGCAACGCCTTTTCTCCATTCCGCCTGATGGAGGGTGTAGAAGATTGTGTCTAACCCAGCTGTTACAGCGCGGTGCTGCTGATTCATGCCGAGCTTCTTCAGAACCGTGATCGAGGCCGCGTTCCCGACGTCAGTACTTGCCTCAATTGTCTGGAAATTGAGAACTTCGAAACCGTAGCGAATTACGCATCGGCTAGACTCCGTTGCAATACCACGATTCCAGTGATCGGGTTCCACGCCAAATAGAAGTTCAGGGGACGGTGGCTCTCGAAAGTGCCAGTACCCGGCAAAACCGATCAAGGGGTCGGAGTTACGTTCACGGACAGCCCATATCCCGAACCCGGAGTCTCGAAACAGACGCTGGTTCGTCTTTACGATCTCTTCAGTCTTCTTAAGAGAAACAACCTCACCATCCCAAAGGTAACGACGCACCGGTTCCTCGATCCAGAGGCTATGGAGTGGGGCGGCGTCCGTCATTCCAAGCGGAGTAAGTGACAGCCTGTCTGAAATAATGTTTCGACTCCGACTAACCATCTGGCCTAGTTTATGAATCCGTAGAACTGATAGACCAAGTTCGCGCCAAACTTCGGCTGCCCACCTTTCAACACAATTTCTTTCCACTCCTCTAACTGGCTGAAACGTCCCTCCCAAAAGTTAGCGCACAGGTCGAAGTATTGAACAACTACATCTCTTTCACCTTTAACCAGCAGCTGATTGGCAAGTCGCATGTTTGGCCCAAAGCTATCCAGCTGCGGTGAACCCGGCATGTTCGCCGCCGCCAGCAAATGGCGCTTTGCTTCGGGCAGATTACCTTCGTTCAGAGCAATCTCGCCAAGGACCAAATGCGCAACGTGGATAGCGTTGCCGTAATTCCAATCACCTTTCATCGCAGGCGCTTGTGCCAAAAGCGACTGTGAATACAAAGTCGCCTTCGTTGTATCTCCTGCTGCCAACGCTATCGTCGCCAATTTTGTCGTCGAGTAGAATCTTTCTCGTGCGTCAGTCGTAGTTGTCAGCAACTGTTCTTCCTTGGCGAGATCGCTTGCTGCTGACTTTGACGCTTGTTGCCCAGACGCCGATATTACAACGCCTAACATTAGACCAACCGCTAGCAAAAGGTGAGACCGTTTCATCTTGGTTCTCCTTAGGTCTGTTTCAAGAGTATTCAGTACCGTCCGCGATAGCGGATGGACATGACTCAACATCGACGAGTTGAGCGTTGGCCGTCCGCTATCGCGAACGGTACCGAATAGCGGATGTTATCCCGAAAGCAAATAATTCTCAGCTTTCTTCCTTAACGCCGTAGGTGCATCCGCGGTAGCTGATAGAAATCTTGTCAGGGCTTCGCGGGCCCTCGCGGGACGCTTCGCACGCGCGTGCGCAATGCCTTCCCACAAACTTGGTTCAACCGAATCGGGCCACAACTTTTGGGCCTTCCTCGACGCCGCAATCGCCTGGTTAAGATCACCGTGATCTGTTTTCTCGTGATACTCAATGATTGCCCGAGCCAATGCAAGGTAGGGTGCCGGATCTTTTGAATCAACCCCCGCTTTTGCTCGCGCGATTTGCTGAAGTAATGCATGTTCAGACCTGCGTTCCCGCCGGCAGGACACGCAACGGATCGGGATCGAGCTGAAATTGAATTTCAGAGTTTCGTACCAGTACTTCTGTTCACTTCCCTTAAAAACGAACGCGTTGCCGCACTGTATGCAATGCCGCTCCTCATCCACGAAAAAATATTTTGGCGTGTGGCATGCGGTACAGAAAACCTGCTTGCTGACGTCGCCTCGGACTGCGCCCCGAGGTAAGGGTGGTTCATACTTGGGGTCGTACTGCCACCACTTGTAAACCTTCCCATCAGGGTTCACAGTCTCGTGACAAATCAACGGGATGTTCCCAAAGACCCGATCGTAGGAGAAAACGGGTTCGGTTGCGACGGTTGGTTTCTTTTGCTTGCGCCGCTTCTTTCCACGTTCTCTAGGAAAGCGCTTTCCAAACATGAGTGATCACGAGCGTCTTGGTAACCGCATTTACGTTTGCAGACCCTTAGGAGCCAGCGGCAGTGCCCGAAGTCGCTTTCCCGTCGCCGCAAAGATTGCATTACCCACTGCCGGCGCTAATCCGACAATTGGTGTCTCACCCGCACCCGCTGATGGCAGATCCTTTCGATCGACGAGCACCACTTCAATTGGCGGCACATCGTTGAATCGTGGCACCCGGTAACGTGAGAAGCGCGGGTTGAGAACGGTGCCGTTCGAGAACTCAATAGTCTCAAACAGTGCGCCGCCGATTGCCTGCACGACGGCGCCTTCAATCTGATTGTGCAGATGCGTTGGATTCACGATTGCACCACATTCGAACGCTTCAACGACACGCTCGAGCTTTACTTTTCCTGTCCGCCGATCAACGGAAACTTCGGCGCAGGTTGCTACATAGCCACCTTTTTCAAAACCGCCTGCAATGCCTGCTCCTCTTAGCTCGCCCTTCAACGGCTTTCCCCAACCAAAATGACTTGCTGCTGCTTCAAGTACTGCTCGCAAACGTTCGTCCTTCAAATTCTTCAACCGAAACTGAAGTGGATCCATTTTCAATAAAGCGGCTAATTCGTCGAGGTGCGACTCTCGCGCGAAGTGATTGGCCGTCGCGGCCAGTCCACGATACGAGCCCTGACGAAGCGGCGACTTTGTTTCGTGAAACTGTACGTTCTGGTTCGGAATATCGTATCGACCCTGAATGGCCGACGAGCCAGAGTTGTAGTTATGAAACTCCCACGCAGTGATTGTGCCGTCGTTCTTCACGCCACTCTTCACATCGATGACACCGGCTGGTCGAAAATAGGCCCACGTAAATTCCTCTTCACGTGACCACACGACCTTCACGGGCTTCTTGGTGGCAATTGCTAAGCGAGCAGCCTCGATAGCGCATTCACCACTGTGCTTGCCACCGTAACCAGATCCGGTATCAGGAACGATCACTCGGATCTGACTCGCTGGAATATGAAGCGCTTCCGCAAGTTCACCGCGTACCCCGAACGGCCGTTGTGTGCCAGTCCAAACCGTTAGCTTGTTATCTACCCATTCTGCGACAGAGGCACGCGGCTCGAGTGGCGCATGCGCGATGTATTGGACTGTATATGTTTGTTCAAGCTTTTGATCTGCGGCGGAGAAGCCATCAGTGATAGAGCCCACTGGCCTGCCTCGGCCCTGACCTGCGGTCTTTCGGAAATAATCAAACAACTCTGCGTTGCCAGGTTGTGACTCCGCACTCGGCTTCCAACGCGCAGCAAGTGACTGAGCCGTGCGCGATGCAGTCTGCGGATCGCGAGCTGTGACTGCCAGGAAATTTCCGTCTTCGATTACGTTGGAGCTGGCGTTGTTTGCTGAAACCGGCTGACGTCCCTCAAGCGTGGCATCGAAACGCGAAGGTCGAATGACAGTGCCAAACAACATACCTTCGCGACGGATGTCAGAAGTGTACTTGTGTCTCCCGGTGACGTGATCGCGGCCATCGACTTTCGGTGTAGACGTTCCAGCAACAGTCCACTTCTCAACTGGCGTGAGCTTCACGTCTGCGGGAATTGTCTTAACCAGCTTCAGTCCCTTTGCTATGTCGGCAAGAGTCATCGACTTGGTCGCATCATGGTTGACGAAGCGTGCATCAACAATTCGAACTGAGCTCGGTTCAACCTGCCATTTTTGGGCAGCCAATTCGATTAGAGTCTCTCTTGCTGCGACCGCTGCTTTGCGAAGCTGCGGGGCCATAGTGGGTGTGGTGCGGCTACCAAATGTGCCGGCATCGAAAGGCGTCAATTCCGTATCACCCATAACCAGGCGAATGCTTGAAACCGGTACATGTAACTCTTCGGCGACGACTTGGGCCAGTGATGTGCGGATATTCTGTCCGAACTCCACCTTGCCTGTGTACACGACTATCGATCCATCTTGTTCCAAATGGATCCAGGCTCCGATCTCCTTTGGTAGATCGCGATTGAATCCACCACGTCCTGATTCTCCCTGCTCCTGCGACAGCACGTTAGTTAAAGGGACGATGAGTGCGAGCCCACCGCCAAACGCTTTCATGAACTGCCGCCGATCAAAACCGAAGTGATATGGAGGTTCTTCAGACAGCTCGTACCGTTCGACCTCTGGAATTTCGTTCATTCGGCACCTCTCTTTTCTTCGGCAGCCATTTGAATTGCGGCGACAATCCGAAGATAGGTGCCGCAGCGGCAAATGTTCCCGTTCATGTGCTGAATGATTTGTTCACGGGTAGGACGAGGAGTCTTACCGAGAAGGGCGACGCCCGACATGATCATCCCTGGCGTGCAATAACCGCATTGCATCGCGTCGGCTTTTAGAAACGCGTCCTGCAACGGATGTAACTGTCCGTCTTTTTCCAATCCTTCGATAGTGGTGATTTGTTTGTTAGCGACTTTGCCAACTTGGGTGATGCATGAGCGGGTTTGCTGCCCGTCAACCAGCACTGTGCATGCGCCGCATTGTGCTTCGCCGCAACCGTACTTCGTGCCCGTAAGATCGAGATCATTACGCAGAACACTCAGCAGGCTCGTCTGTGGATCGACGTCAACGCTCAACTTCTTGCCGTTGATATTCAGTGCGATATTCGCCATCTACGCACCTCCAGTTGTTTGACTGAGGGAGAATTGTATTACCAAACTACGCTCCTGGGGAACGAGACTTGGCAAATCAACGGGGTGTCCGAATCTGCCAACACTCTGTGTAAGCGCTGTGAACTCAGTGTCCTCTGGTGGAAAGATCAGTCAAAACACTCAACGAGACCCGGCCCAGCAGAGCCGCAACTAATAAATTGCTTCTTGCGTTACGGCTTTGCCGCTCGATGTGAGGCGACGGCTCTGCCTCGCCGTAACGTGACATCTGGGTAAGAATGATGGACATGCCTCGAGCAGAAGCGGCATTACTTGTTCCTTCACTATCATGCTGCGTCCACTGGCGGTCAAACGATGCGGCGGTTATCCGTGGCTGGAAATAACAGCGGCTTCCAATTCCTCAATGCGTCGCTTCAATTCTTCTGGGATCGACGTCTTCTTGTTCTCTTTGTAGTTGTAACAGACGATCAACCCAGTTCCATCAGCAGCAACTCTCTCATGTTTGTGGCTGACGACGAAGTACTCCATCGTGAATCGATCATCCTCGATCGTTGAAACTCGCGTTCCGATCGAGACGGTATCTGGATATCTTAGCGGGAGCTTAAAGCGGCAGCTTGTGGACGCCAGAATCGGCCCGACGCCGGTTTCTTCCATATACTTCATGAAATCGAGCTTTTCGAAATACGCAATTCTGCCGCTTTCAAAGAAGCGAAAATAGGTGGTGTTATTGAGGTGTTGAAATGCATCCATCTGACCCCATGCGATTGGGGTTTCAATGATGACCGGACAGTGCTTTAGTAGGTCCATTATTTCTTCAGTGGCCAGTTATAGGATTGAATTTCGACATCATCTGCCTGAATTCTAATTTCGTCGTTCGCAAGCATCACCTGGTAATCGAAGCGCGCGATGTCTGACAGATTCATCTCTTCATAAAGCCACCAATCTCCAACAATTGTCGCCGGAACCCACGCCTTCTTAACTCCAAAGAACGATAGATCTGTATATCGCCCGTTGAGACGTCGATCATTAAAGAAGTCGTAACCAGAGCCCCAATAACCACCATCGAGAGTAATCGTGAGTTCGCGCTTTGCGGGTTGATTCACCTTCAGAACTCTCGCATCGTGAAACATGAGGCCGGCTAGTTTCCATGCGCTCTCCGGTAAATTCTCTTTGATCGTTTTAAGGTGCTGCACATAAGACTTATGCAATTCACCTGCATCGGCTCTTTCAGCCATCTTCCGCGGATAAAGTGATTTGCGCTTGAAGAAAATCATCCGGCTCGCTGAGAGGATTTAGTGGGTCCCGGATTGGAAACTCTCGAGAGCCAGCGCTTCGTCCTTGTAGGTATCGAATACCGTTAGCAGCTTTGTCATCACCATCAGGTTCTCTAAGCGATCACTCAATTGGACGAGCTTTAGATCGCCACCCGATTTCTTAATACCGAGATACAACGCAACGAGGCTGCCGAGGCCACTCGAGTCCACCTGATGCACGCCGCCGAGGTGTAGCAGCACTTTCGTGCGTCCTTGTTCTGTCAGCTCCTTGATTGTCGAACGCAGAGTTTCGCTCGTGTCGCCAATCAGTATTTGGCCCCAGAGGTCAAGTACGGTTACGTCGCCGACCTGGCGTTCGCCGATCTGCAATGCGGCCATCTCAGTTCTCCTTTAGTGCGCAGGTTTTCTGAATAGGTTTCTTCGCTGCATTGTATCAGTGTTGAGCACAAGCGCGGCACTTGAACAAAACCACAAGGAGCGCTGCGTGTCGTCCGAAAGCGTTGAGTAAAACTCGGACTAAGGTTTGAGAGAACCCACATCTCAACGTACAAAACATCAGCACTCAAGTCTCACTGAAATTACTCAAGTTCCGATAATTGCAGTTCCGGAAGGGCGGTTTACGCCCGCTCTAGATCCTCAGTGTTCAATCCTCAATCTAAGGGTCAGATGTTTGTTAAGGTTTGGGTTGGCAATTCGTCTTCGTTGAGCGCACCGTACGTTGAGCGGGGTAAACCGCCCTTCCGAACCTGTAATTATCGGGACTAGAGTAATCTCGCGGACACTTGACCGCCGATATTCTGTACCTGACCGATGGGCTGGATGCGGTGTCTACAGCGAGGTACGTAGTGAGAAGAATCTTTCTTTGTTGCCAAACTGGCGGAACACCCAAAAGTTCGTCCCACTCTTCCTGGCGATCTCGTGCAACGCTCGGCGCACTGTCAGCTGCTCGAGATGCAGAGAAAACGTGCTGCCGAGGCTTCGAGGTTGATATCCCGCTTCATTCCTGATCAACCCGATAGCGGCTAAACTACCTTGGACTTCAGGTAGGTTCAGCAAACTGTCGGTCGCTTCGCTGAAATGCGCATCCTTCACTTCGAAGTTCCTGATCACGGTATCGAGCACGGCGCTGCCGCCGCTTACGGGAGTGAACTCAATCGTTCCATCAACCTCACGCCAGCGATACTGAGGGTGACCGAGCACGATGACATCGAGCAGTTGGCGAAAATTGACATCGCGTGCTTCTACTTTAACCATTGACGGCAAGTGCGACTCAGTTTCAAAACCAATGACGATACCGAAACTGTCGGCCAACGAACCCAAGAGTGCGCGCAGGTCACCCTGATACGAAACGACTCGCAATTGTTCCGGCCGCGCTCGATTGGGTGATTGTTCCTGGCTTACTGCCAATCCAACAGTGAGAGTCACCAATATCAAAAGCAGCACAACTGCCGAACGTGAATGCCTCATCTCAGCTCCGTTGCTCAGCGCGACTTTAACTGTGGTCCAGCGCTCTTTCCAGCGCGCCTTCGAAGTAAATTGCCTCCAGGCCTGTCGCCCAATACTCCACAGCCCCTTTGTTCGGCTGTGATGTTTCCTGACCGGTCCGCAACACAGATCGCGTAAGATCCGCCGGGTGAAATTCGAGCCATCCTGTCCACGTACCATCGCTTCTCTGCTCACCGTAGCTTCTGACGGCGTACTCGGTACCGTCAGGAGCCAAGACCGTTGTTGTGTATTCCTGTAAAAGCTCCGCCATGTTCTTTACCTCGAGCGCTTATTCTTTGATCTCCATCGACTGAGCACTCTGCAGCAGTGCATCTTTATATTGGGGATACTCCTTAACCGTTGAATTGAACCCAAAGACCAACGCACCGCCATTGAAGGAAGTCGTGTACTGATGGTTATGAAGATCAAGATCCGGAACTTCGCTCATAACTTCAAAGTGCACCCATTTTCGACCATTGATCGTCACGACCTCCTCAGCCAGAAACTGAACGTCTTCGATAGCCATCGATAAAAGCCGATGGTTAGCATACACATAGTCTTCGAGTTCCTCGGGTTTCAAAGGGATGAAGTCCAACACGACACCGATCGTGACCGACTGAGAGTCGTTGGCAAATACATAGTCGGGCGGCTTGCCTTTACCGAACTTCGATGCGGCAATCTGTTCTTTCGTTAGTTGCTTCAGGTTCGGAGGAGGAATGAAAGAAACGCGACCATCGCCGAGAGCCATGCGCCCATTGCCGGATCCTGGACCTGTTACTGCGCTCGCCGGCGAACCGCTTTTCTTTCCGCAGGCAGTGATGACGAATGCGGTAATAACGATGATGATGATGGCTCTAGAGCCCATTTTGACCTCCGTTAGTCTCACATTCTAGCGCGACAATCGTTGCAAAATATCGTCAGCTATATCACCGGTAAGTTCGTCCGATCCGAAAGCGTTGGATTAGCAGCTGTGCCGCAACAGCGACAACACCCCATCGGGCCTTTCACCGCGCTTTAATTGCTCAATGGCAGCTTCTGCCCTGCTGGCGCTCAGTGGTTAGTTGGGCCAGTGGGTGGTTTGCTGCATCCGCGCGATGCAGTTGCAAAGGAGTCGAAAGAGGTGCGGAATTAAAACTAATAGGTAGCGAACGCCGTGCTTTGAATCGACAGTCGCATGAGAACAGCTATTTAACCAGGGCAGCACCTCCCAATAACAGTCCCATCAATACATAGCCCAGTGTGTGGTGACTGCCCGTCCACATGAACGCAGCGATTCCGAATAGCAGATAGACCGCGCCGATAATCCCGATTAAGACACGATCAACTCCCGCAGGTGCTCGCCAGGCGCGCACTGACAAGACTAATACCAGCGCCCCAAATCCAAACATCGCAAACGACCCAAAATGTAAACCTACCATCACTGCGCCGAGCAGCGTGGGCCGTACGTTTATCTCCAGGAGATCTTCGCGCAGGTGAGGAACAGATACCGTCGTCGTCGTAAATGCCGCAAAGATCATTAACAACGCCGACAAAAAGAGAAGTAATGCTCGCAAATACTTTCGCATCATCTAGCACCGAGGGAGCCCACTAGAGGGCTGCGACAGTTCGATTACTGCTCAACATCAGTTTTCTTCTTTTTCATGCTAAGCCAAATCCCCACGACACAAGCGCCCACAATGCCGCCAGTGATGCCTGGATTCGATTTGCCAAGAATTAGTGCCTGCAACAGCGTTACTACGAGTGACACTGCTACGGCAACGGCGATCAGAAGGATTATTGTTTTTGCGTCCATACCGCTTGATTTGTTTTCAGCCATGAGTTCCCTCCCGCGGTTTGAAGAACATCAATAGAGCGTGGACTTCGAGTCTTGTTAGGGTTGTCTGTTCATAAGCGCTCTGGTCGATTCAATTTGATCGTTTCATGATCAGTAATCGAATCGTTCGGTGCCTGTTTTAAAACTGCTGGATTTGCTGCTCTGATTGACGCGGCATCGGAGTTAGCCCGCTCTAACCCCAACGTTCGATCGTCGCTGTCGAGCGCGCGGGCAATGCGATGTGATTTGCGGCTCATATGAATAAAGAAAATCATCATCAGGATGAGGACAAGCGCTGCGCTCTGAACGTTTGAGAAACCAATGCGGCCGCCGGTAAAGATCGTGAGAAGTCCAACTAGAATCAAGAAGACGCCAATCCCCAGACGCACACGATAAGTCTTTAGGCGCTGCTCACCGTCCGACATCTTAATTGCCGCATCAACTCGCCCATCCAATGCTAATCGCACAACCGATAACGGCTGACCACAGTTGCTGCAGTATTTCTTGTCTGCGTCGTTGTCGGAACCGCATTCAGGACAGAACATAAGTCGTTGGGATTAACGCACCAGGGTCAGGAACTGTAAGTTAGCTTAGCATTCTCACCAAGTTCGTGTAACGCCGTTCCTGTGCTATTTCTTCGGGCAGCTTGATTATCGCGGCGCTGAGAACACCGCTCTCAACAACAGCGGCAGATTCGCAACCAACATCGTGAGCCAGGTTATCTTTCGACCCGGGTTCTCCGCCAGGTAAAAGATCCTACCTGGAAAGTAGACAAGCATGGCCAAAACTGCAATGACAATAAAACGTCCGAGGATGTCTGTGAAGCTGCCCGGACGTCCCAAAGGCGTGCTCAACGTGTTCTGCCAAAACGATTCAGCTGTCGTTAAGTTGTTCCAAAGAATCTGAAGTGCGATCACATTCAGGAACATACAAACATCACCGAGTATCGCTGACTGATGAGTCATAAGAAACTTCCATCGAGGTGGCTTCTTTGGTCGTAGAAAGTAGCGATAGATCACGATCGTGTTGAAAATAGACCAGAAGAACCCAACCAGAATGAGGACAGTTCCGATTTCGCCGCCGGTTCCTGGTTCAAAGATCACTTCCGTAAGCATAATCGTGGCAATCGACGAAATCGATAACATCATCACCAGATAGAAGAACATGAACCAGAAGAGCAGACAGCCAACAGCAGAGCCTGTATCTACTTGGGATTCGTGATGAACCGACCAGCGCTTTAGAACGGGCCCCAACGGCTGCAACAAGAACAAACCCGCGAAGTAAAAACCGATGAGGGCCTTCGCAGTAACGTCTGTCTCAGCATCGTTGACCAGATTCTTCGTCAAACGCGTCAAGACAATCATCAACGTTAGATTGAGGAAGAAGACTACGAGGTCGAGAAGTATCCCGCGGTTTTCTGGTTCAAGTAGCTTGTGGAGATCTAGCTTTGTAGGGCCACGCATGTCGGGTTTGTGTGTCCGATATGTTCGATAAACTTTAAGTTTGTCGTCGAGCTGCGGTTCT
Organism: Pyrinomonadaceae bacterium; assembly: GCA_035457565.1. Classification (GTDB taxonomy): domain Bacteria; phylum Acidobacteriota; class Blastocatellia; order Pyrinomonadales; family Pyrinomonadaceae; genus PSRF01. Next base: position 15,900 of record DATIBJ010000145.1, read on the forward strand.
ACTCAACGTTGAGCGAAGTTAACCTCGAGGAGCCTTTGCACAAAAAGTCCGGAATCCCACCGACGCAGTCGGTGGATGGTTAATACTCAACCTACTGAGATCATCCCCCTTGTTCGGGAATACCACCGACGCAGTCGGTGGATGGTTCATACCTGACCTTCACACCGCCGTCAACACGATAATGCTTTCAAGAAGTTTAAGTTTTGCAAGCGACCGCGATCGACCGATTAGGCAATGTGTGAACAATCCACCGACTCCGTCGGTGGGATTTGTTTCCAGAGAACGACCTTGAGTTTGTAGGCTAAGTATGAAGCATCCACCGACTGCGAGACTGTGTCAAAAATCGGGTAGCAGTGTGAAAGGAAAAAAGAGAGAAGCAAGCTGGTTAGAGTGGTATAAAG
>DATIBJ010000146.1:0-19554 GCA_035457565.1 Pyrinomonadaceae bacterium
CGTCGAGCCAGCGCTTTGCCTGCGGCTTCCTTCAGATTCCACCTCACGATGGACACCCTTGCCGATCGGCTAACGATTCCCCCTGTCGGGTTCGTAGGAGACTTTCACTCCCTAGTAAGCGCGCCCTGCCGGGCGCACAAGGAAAAGGGGTAGCAAGAATTGCTACCCCTTGATTGAAGTATGGTCGAACCAGGTCGTTATCGTCGCTTACGCGTGTGCGCACGCAGTTGGCGAATTTGTCGTTTGAGTTCAACGATCTCTTTCTGTTGCTCCTTGATGGCGTTCAGCATGGTCCAGATAATCGGATCGTTGTTTACCATTAGATAGCCATTTGAGTTTGCGGTCACAGCCTCAGGAATCACCTGCCGTACAGATTGTGCGCCAAAGCCTATGTGCTCCCCTTCTGACTTTAGGCCCAAAGCGTTGTTTGAACGATACTCGTAACGTAATGGTTGTAACTGCATTACAGCGCTGAGACCTCTGCTGAAATTCCCGCGGAATGTCTTCAAGCGCTCGTCCGAAAAGTTCTGCCACGAACCACCACCGACCTTGCTCGCATCGCCGTTCACCGATAGGAGTTGATCCGGCGCGGCGGTACCGATACCTACCCTTCCAATTGAAGTTATCCGCATGCGTTCCGTGCCAGTGGCGGTATTTGTGTTGGCTGCCGTAAAGAACGCAACTACCGTGGAGGCTGAAAATCCACTGAAACCGCCGCCAACGGCGGCAACATTGTCGCTAGCGTTGGTAACCGCACCCGTATAGGCAAAGTTCAAGTTCGTAGTAGTGAAAGGTGGACTTGAAACCCTGCTAATTTTTACCGTGTTGTTTGTCCTGTTGGCTGTGCCATCATCAGAACCAACGAGAAATGTATTTCCGAAAACGTCGAGTGGCGCTGACGGGCTAGCTGTTGCGATGCCTACATTACCGTTAGCCGCGATATCGAGGCTGCTCGTAGGTGCACCCGGCCGGATGCGGAAGGGTAGACGTGAGCCGCTTGTGACATCACGAACAAAGAAGTTCGCTTCATTTCCGGCGATGTCCCACGTTTGCGCGGTGAAGCCGCCCGTATTGTTCTGTTCAAGGCGAATCGCTGGCGTGTCGGTAGTATTGGCGTGTACATCTAGGACGGGCGTGGCTGTACCAATGCCAATGTTTCCTCCGCTGGACACCCGAAGCGAATTTGCTGGTGCTCCAGCGTCGACTTCAAACACGATGGTGCCTGTCTCCGAATTGCCCGTCGCGCCTTGATCCACGAACGCCAGGAAACTGCCGCCACCGCTCGCTGAGCTGTTTGCTCTTATTTGCCAGTTGTTGGTCGCAAAACCAGCAGACGTACTGGTATCGTCAAACTGGATGCGGGTGTTATTTTCCTTCACCCTGATTGTGTCAAAACCGAAGTTTTCGCCATTGACACAGTCGAGACCGACGCATGCGCTTCCCTGTACGATCAGATCATCGGCTATTACGAAATCAAAAAACGGTAAGCTCGGGTGATGTCTTGGAATCTGATATGACGAGCGACGTGTGGGAACGGTGGGAGTCGCCATTGAACCAGTAGACCTCGCGCTGGCAACAACGGAACTCGGTCGATGCTGAAGCGTCGCGGTGTCCTGGTCGCCCGATTCGGCCCTCCCGCCGGCAACGATACTGCCGTTCAAGATCAAAAAATTGCCAGCCTGAACTGTCGGCTGTGACGGCAGCGCTCCCCGTCTTTTCAAATCGCGTAGCACCTCGCCCTCATTACCTTTAGCGCGAGCAGACTTGAGCGCTTCTTTTACTTCAGCGGAGAAGATGGGCGCCACCCGCAGTTCATAGGTATAAGACCCGTCGGGTAGTTTCTCGCCAGCGGCATCAAGGAGCCTAAAATCTACCGAACTACCTCCCTTAAATTCTTTGACGAAGCTCTGGCCATCAGGAGCGTTGACCGTCAAAGTCGCCGCGGAATGTGGAACAAGAACGTCAAATCGTACGCTTGAGGGACCACCGCTTAAAGAGGCTATGCCTCTGTCTTCAACTTGGGCGAGCGCTGTAACACTGAGGAGCACAACAACAAACACGGTACTGATCGTAGAGGAGAAATACTTTAAAGTCTTCATGGAGATGCCTTCCTGATCGGCAAGATGGCCGACTCATCTTTGAGAGTTGGGAGACTAAGGCCTGCTAAAACCAAGCGGTTTTAGAGCTGTCTTTACGTTTGCGAGGTAACGGTGTTGCAACCGTCGTTTTTGCGACGGGTTGCGTATAACAACCATCGCGTCAAGTGTCAAGACTTTCCTCAAAGAATTGACGAAAAAGGAACGAATGAACCAGGATTCTGCTGGATGGTTTGGACTCTTAACGTACGTAGCCCGAGGGATAAGCAACGCGGACTCCTGGCGTTGACGAATGAACCTCGATTTTGTGAAAGCCCTTGTCAGTATGTGTGGACAAAAACGTAAGGGCAACCTGACGATCAAGCGCTTTGACGAGATCGCGAATGAACGGGTCGAAACTTACTGGCGCACCGGTGCCTTGGAAGAACGCCTGACCTCCTGTCTCATTCGAAAGTCGCAGTAACGAGCTCTGCGCGTTTGTGGCGAGCAACCTGTCGCCCTCAGCAGCTAACGTCGGAGCATAGAAACCATATATCGCGATCGAACGTCGTTGCGACTCTCGTATTGCACGTTGCAAATCTACGCTGAAGGTTGGCGACGACGAATCAAGACCGCGAGAAATATCCAACCCATCCGATACAAGCAGGATAGCGCGGCGGCCCAATGGTTGCGACTCAAACCTTTTCACCGCTTCAACAACTTCGACGTAAGGGTTGTAGGGTCCAGCATTCGCAAACCCGATCGGAGGTCTTAATGAACTTGCTGCTTTTTCAAGATCGGTAGTGAACTTCTGTCTTACCAATAAACTTCCCGATCGAAGATAACCAATCATCACTCGCGATCCACGCGGTAAGCGCCTGATGAATTCCGCAAGTGCTTTGATCTCGTTTTGAACCGGTGGTAGTAAGTCTTCCTGGATCAGCAGAGCGAGAGTTATAGGGGCACCCGTTCCCATTCCGCGCAGTGACACCACGGTTTGAGGTTCGCCATCCTCACTGACATTGAGATCGATGTTCTGGAGTTCGACTTCGCGTTGGTCCTCTTTGATGTGAATCGTTAGAGGAATGGTTACATGTCTGCCTGGCTTGCCCGAATCTATGGAACCTGGTGTTTGCGGTTGCGCGTTACCAACCGCCGATCCAAAAATGATCGTTGAAATTAGTAAGGCGGAGTGTGCGAGCGATCTCAATCCTCTGCTGGGTCTCATTTTGGTTTTCTCGTTCGGGTCCAAGAGTTGACTCATTATACAGGCAACCGCAGGCATTCGCTTTTCGTTAGCATCAACTGGTCTGGCCGCCCAAACTCTACTGGGCTAATATCTGAATGCTGGAGCTGCGAAACGATGCACGATTCGACAGGTAAGCTTTCAAAAAGGGACGCTGCTCTGGCCCGTGTTTTAAAGGTTGCGCCTTGGCTTGCAGTAGTCATTTCCACGATACCTGCACCCCTTCTGTTCCTTATTCTTTTTCTGATGACGGAAGCCACCGACTCGGCTGCCGTGTACTTGCTGCTGGCAGGGGTTTCCTTTGCGTTCGGATTGGCTATCGGTCTGATAATCGCAGCGGCAATTGTCTTTTACCGAAAGCACTGGCTGGCCAAATTGCGCGACCGACTAGCGTTAGATGGCATTACGGCGACGGAGGTTTCTTGGTTCAGGTCAGAATTAACCTCGGCGGAGCGCAAGGCCCTCGCTGAAATCGAGCAGTCAAATCCACTGTTGGCCGACGCGTACCTCGACACACTTGCGATGCGATTGACGGCTACGCGAATCATGGCGAGGTCGCGAAAAGAATTGCTGAAAGTGGAACGGCGCATAAATCAAGCGAGGATGCTTGGAGGAAATGAGAGTGCGGCTCTTCAGGAAGACCTCGTCAAGGATCGAGAAAAGATTGAGCGGCTACGCCAACAAGCAGATGAGCACCTCCGATCTGCAAAGACCCGTCTCCAGGTTATTGAGGCAACAGCGAGCCGAAAACTTAATCAGACTGAGATCGATATCATGATGCAGAGATTGGGTAACGCGCAGGATCAATTACCACTAGTGCTGCAAATGGCCCAGATGGAGCAACAAGCACTCGAGGAGGTGACTGCGAGTTCACGACGGACGTCCGAATGATGCCGCGTTTGCCAGCGGCGGCATCTCACGAAGCCTATAAACACCTGGCGCTAGACGGTCCGCAAATTCTTCATCAACCAACGCCCAGTTTCCTTGCCCGGCGTCGGGTGAGCGTAACCCGGTTACGCGAGCAAGTTCTCCTCTCAATGTCATTCCAGCAGTCCGCAGATAAGCACGAGCGATCTCCTTCAAAGCGTCTTCTTTGCTGATGGTTTTCCTTAGTTCCTCAGGAAACCTCGCCTCTGTCACTGACCAGATGTACGTAAAAGTCGGCTGATAGATGACTTCGGTAGGAATCACTTTCATCACTCGCTGCAGCTGGACCATTGCCCTATCAAACCGTCTTCGATCGAGTACACCGCTCGCTTCACGCAAATCGCGACTGCCCATTTCCCATTCCTTGCGCAAGATCTTGAGCACCGCCTGCGCGTCGGCGGTTAGTGTCATCGACTCCTTTTTCCGAGCGATTCCCCATAAGGCATTGAATGCGGGAACCAGCTCAGTCGCAATGAGCGTCGCATGGCCTTTCAGGACCTTGCCGTAAAAGCAGCGGCCGCGGCGCATCAGTTCGTCTTTGATGGTCCAGGTCAAACTACTCTCGGGATCTTTTTGGACGTTCCTCGGCATGTGGGTCTCACGGCGTCCACACACAGCGGTGTAAAGCGAAGGACCAGGTCGTCTGGAATCGGTTAGGACCAAACAAAAACCTACGTCCTGCACAAAGCGTTCGGCGCCATAAACGTCGTGAATTCGGCGTTCAGGATCGCGGCGCCAAGTGTGATCGCGGAAGGCTTCAACCTCTTCTGGGAGCATCGGCGGGATTCTATCAGACTGATTTCAATCGATCGGTCACTCTGAATCGATCGGTCAAGTGTGTGACCGTCAAAAATGCCTTGCCAAGTCCGTAACTCGTTGTGGTTCAGAGGGCTACGGGTAAAGTTGGCATGTGGCACGGATGCTGCTAAATCAGGAGTGCCGCTCCTCGTGGACCGGCCCATAGAAACCATTTACGGAGAACTCAGAAACGTGAAACCCCCGAAGAATAAAACGCCCCATCTGATAGTTGTCAGCTGCCTTGCGATCGTGGCAGCGCTCATATCAGGCATTCTTTTAAACGACCGCGCAAGCGCTAAGTCCAGCAAGGACAAGCCTGTAAAGGTTTCGTCTGATCTCCGCGGACGGAACTCAGGTGGTGACAGCGTCGACGTTATCATCCAGCTCAACCAGAAGCCCAGCGGTCAGCTAAACGCTCTGCTGAACCAGAATGGCATCCATATTCGCAAATCATTGAAGATGCTGGACACCCTCGTGGTGAGTATGCCAGCCGACCTGGTCGATGAAGTCGCTGCATTCGACGAGGTCAGTTTTGTTTCTCCTGAGCGAACAGTGCAGGCTGATGGTCACGTGTCGCAAACTACCGGCGCAGCGTATCGAAGAAATCAAGTAACCAGCACCGGTGCTAGCTACACGCTGGATGGATCGGGTATTGGCATCGCAGTCTTCGACTCCGGCGTTTTTGCGGCGCACAGATCATTTCAAAACTCATCTGGCTACACTCGCGTTGCGTACAGCAGAGATTTTACCGGTGAAGGTCGCACCGACGATCCCTACGGTCACGGTACACACGTAGCTTCGATCGCTGCTGGCAACAAACTCTATTACAACGCTTCATACTCTGGAATCGCACTAGGCGCGAAGATCGTCAACCTTCGCGTACTGAACTCAAATGGCCAAGGTCAACTTTCAAGCTTGTTGGAAGCAATCGATTGGCTTCTCGCGAACCGAACGATTTACAACGTTCGTGTCGCTAACATGAGTTTAGGAATGCCGGCGGTGGATTCGTACAAAAACGATCCACTGTGCAAGGCTGTGCGACGTCTTGTCGATGCTGGCGTGACGGTATTTGCCTCAGCTGGTAACGATGGCAAGAACAGCTCAGGCAAGGCTTACGGACGGATTCACTCTCCCGGTAATGAACCTTCTGCGATCACCGTCGGTGCTGTGAATACATTCGGTACTGAAGGTCGGTCGGATGATGGAATCACTAGCTTCAGCTCGCGTGGCCCAACACGTAGTTACCAGGTCGACACCGCTGGAGTTAAGCATTACGACAACTTAATCAAGCCTGACATCGTAGCGCCCGGCAACAAGATCATTGCCGCGCAGGCGCCAGGAAATTCGCTTGTTATTGCCAACCCTCTACTCAACGCTGTTACCACGACAGACTACTACAACAAGATGATGACCCTGAGCGGCACCTCGATGGCTACGCCAGTCGCAGCCGGAGCTGCTGCCATGCTCATCGAAATGAATCCAAAGCTGACACCCAACATGGTCAAAATGATCATGATGTACACAGCGCAGCCACTGTCAGGATTCAACATGTTCGAGCAAGGCGCTGGCGAGTTAAACATTGCCGGCGCGGTTGACTTGGTCTCTTTAATCCGCACCGATCTGAATTCAACCTTTCAGACGGGTACACCGCTGTTAACAGCAGCACCGCCGAGTCCTCTCACAACAATTTACGATCAGACTTTCCAGTGGTCACAGGGAATTATCCTGAACCGGAATTACGCAACGGGAATCAATCTGATCGCCAAGTATCAAGGAATCTACAATAGCGGAGTACTTCTCGGTGATGGCGTGTTACTCGGGGACGGTGTGCTACTCGGCGACGGCGTATTGCTCGGCGATGGCGTGCTGCTGGGCGACAACATCGTAACCAGCGATGGAAGTGTGCTTGGCCAGGGAATATGGTTCTGCCCGACCGGAGTGTTATTGGGCGACGGCGTCCTGCTGGGCGACGGCGTTCTCTTAGGTGACGGCGTTCTCTTGGGCGACGGCGTCCTGTTGGGCGACGGCGTTCTACTCGGCGATCAAATCAACGCTTTGTCGGTTTTGATCGACGGCGACGACACAACTCGCATGGAATAACCTAACGGATCTTAACCCCTAGAGATGACGAGAATATCCATGGAAACCCGCACCTCAACAGCACTGATTGCACCCTTGCCGGTGGACCTTTCACTTTTCGAAAAGACGGCCGTAAGCGTACAGCCGCTTACTCCCGGATGCGAGAGAGAGGTGATTCAGTTCCTGAGCCAACGGCCACTCCATACCGTAGCGATGTTGAGTCTTATTCGTGATAACGGTCTGGTGAGTCCACTCAATCGCGGCACGTTCTACGGTTGTCGTGACGTCAACGGTTACCTCGAAGGCGTCGCTTTGATCGGACACGCCACACTGCTCGAAACTGTTTCTTCCAGAGCGCTTAGAGCGCTGGCCGAGATAGCCCGCGACTGTCCGTACACGCACATGATCATGGGTGAGCAGGATCGAATAGAAGAACTGTGGTCATATTGTTCAAACGCTGGCCAACAGATGCGGCTCGCGTGCACTGAATCACTACTCGAGTTCAGTTATCCCGTCGAAGTTCACGCAACAGCGCCGAAACTTCGGCTGGCAACGCCGGAAGAATTGGACTTCGTAATTCCTGTCCAAGCTGAAATGGCATTTGAAGAAAGTGGGGTCGATCCCCGAAAAGTTGATCCTGAGGGTTTTCGTCGACGCTGCTTGCGACGGATCGAACAGGGACGAACCTGGGTGGTTATTGAAGACGGCAAGTTAATGTTTAAGGCGGATATCATTTCCGAAACCCCCGACGTTATTTACCTCGAAGGAGTTTGGTTAAGTGAAGAAAAGCGATCGAGCGGATACGGCGCAAGCTGCATGTCAGAGCTTTCGCGATCCCTTCTGAAGCGCGCCAAATCAGTCTGCTTGCTCGTCAATTACAAGAACACTAAAGCGCAAGCGTTCTATCGCAGATGTGGCTATCAGTTTCGCGCCACATACCTGACGATCTTTCTTCCAAGAAAGGAACCGATCACTGAAAGCCACTGATCCGCCCCCGATCTGTCTTGCTTAAGGTAACGCCTCACCTTCAACCAAGACATCATGTCCGATAACGCCGAGACCATACCAAACAAATTGTTCGTCCCCTTCCTCTGGGTTGTTACGGGATTGGGTGGGCTGGCGCTGGTCTACTCGGCGTTGCGGCTGAACTTCGCTGCGCTCAACCTTCATTTCGCGGTTCTGATGGGCATGACACTGTTGCTCGGATCGCGAATTATCGTTCCCATTCCGCACTTCAGCTCGCAGATTTCCGTTTCCGACACTTTTGTTTTCCTTATCTTCTGGATCTACGGCGGCGAAGCCGCACTGATCGTTGCGTCACTCGAAGCAGCACTCTCAACACTCCGATTCAGTCGCAAATGGCGAACTGTCTTCTTTAACTGGGGCGGCTCTGCGCTGTCGGTATTTGTGACCAGCAAACTCCTGGAAGTGCTCTTCGGTAACGTCTCTCTTCTACCCAACCAGCCTCTCTCCGCCACATTTATTGCCGCCATCTGCACCATGGCGCTGGTCCATTATGCGTCGAATTCCGGTATCGTTGCCGCAGGCGCTGCGCTGAAAACCAATCAGCCGTTCTGGACCACCTGGAATAAACACTATCTTTGGACGTCGATCACCTATTTCGCAGGCGCGTCGGCCGCGGCTGTAATTGCAGCTCTCATTCACGAAGTCGGCTTCTACGCATTCTTCATGACGCTGCCGATCATCGCCATCGTTTTCCTAACCTACAGGACTTATCTCAAGAATATCGAAACGTCGGCCGCACAAGCAGACCAGGCCGAGCGCCACGTTAAAGAACTCTCGCACTACATTGCCGAGCAAGAGCGCATCCGGGAACAATTTTCGCAGATGGAAAAACTATCCGCACTCGGCGAGTTGGCATCAGGTGTAGCTCACGATTTCAACAATACGCTCGCCGGCATTCTTGGGCGCGCACAACTGCTGCAGCGAACGACCGACGCGGAGAAGATTCATCGCGGACTCGACATTATCATTAAGACCGCAGAAGACGGCGCCAAGACCGTCAAGCGGATTCAGGACTTCGCTCGTCAACGACGTGACCATGACTTCGAGTTGGTGCCGATCGATCAGATTCTTGCCGACGCCAGCGAGATTACGCGTCCGCGTTGGAAGAATTGCGCTGAAGCTTTGAACATTCACATTACCCTCGAGCTCCATAATCGTTCGAACGCTCACGTTATGGGCGACGATTCTGAGCTGCGCGAAGTACTCGTAAATATGGTCTTCAACGCGGTCGATGCGATGCCTGAAGGCGGCACGCTTTCGCTGTCGAGCAGGGTAGTTGGCGAATCAGTGGTGATCACTGTTGCGGATAGCGGTATTGGAATGTATCCGGAAGTTCGCTCGCGCGTGTTCGATCCGTTCTTTACGACCAAAGGCAAAGCAGGTCTTGGTCTGGGCCTGGCGGTCAGCTTCGGTATCATCCGGCGTCACCGCGGCAACGTTGAGGTTGAATCGCAACACGGTCAGGGAACGAAGTTCATTATCACCTTGCCGGTGGCAAGCATGTCGAGTGGCGTAGACATAGAAACTGCTGGCGGCGAGTTCATCCATCCGGCAAGTTTGGCCCTGCCGGAACAGAATCCGCTGAAAGTGCTTGTCGTTGACGATGAAGATTTCGTTCGCGAATTGTTGAAGGAGATTCTGGAATTCGAGGGCTGCGCTGTGTCGATTGCTCAGAATGGCGATGAGGCGTTGCAGTTGTTCCAGCAAAGCCACTTCGATGGCGTATTCACTGACGTAGGAATGCCCGGCATGAGTGGATGGGAATTGGCCCAGGCAATACGCGAACAGAGCGAAATGATTCCGATTGCGGTTATCACGGGTTGGGGGGAGGCCGTTGGCTCTGATGAACAAAAGGCTGCCGGCGTCGATTGGGTAATAGCGAAACCGTTCACTGCCGATCGCATCAGTGAACTCGTTAAGGAGATTCGCCGCCAGCGTGGTGTTGGTGGAAATCCGGAAGCCGGAAATACTGAAGGCAGCCTCGCAATCGTCGCAGCGTAACTACTACTCAACAATGTTCCAACCGCTGTTTTCCACCGGATAGTCCGCCTTCTCGCTTGCCTCAATCAGCTTTCGACGATAGTGCAGCGCGCGGTTCACGCTCTTCTCCACTACTTCCAACCTAAACGGTTTCAGCAAAAAGTCGAACGCTCCGAGTTTGATCAATCCCTGGACCTGCTCCTGGTCGCTAATACCGGAAACGACTATGACCGGGGTCTTGGGATATTGCCGCAAGATTCTGCCAAGCAACTCTAAGCCGCTGATGTCAGGCATCGAGATGTCAGTTAATACGAGGTCGTATGGCTTCTCCGCTAAGCGTGCGAATGCTTCGTTCGCAGTGGCTGCCGTTTGACACGCATACTGCTCAGATAATAATTCCTTAAGCGTATCGCGAATTACTTCGTCGTCATCGACGATCAGGATGTCGGCCAAGATGGGTTCTCCCACTCCACTCACCTAGGCTTCTTTCCGGGCTGCCTCGAAGCCAGACAAGTTACTGAATTTTAATCAAGCGTGAGGAGTCTAATTAGAGGTGCGCCTAATCGTAGCATATTCCGGAGTGTCGTGAAACGAGGTTTCAAATCTCGTCGTATATGCATGCTCTCAACCTCCACAAACTCTGCTCAACTCTGTGCTGATTTGCTGTGTTATTCTCTGCTTGGAGTTAACGCCGATGGGTAAGTCAACAAAAGCGTTGGTACGATTTGCAGGTGAAGATCTTTTCATTGGGATCACACCATCAGGGCATGGTGTAACGCTCGATACGGATCATGAACGATCAGCCGCGCCATCTCCTGTGGAACTGTTGTTAGTCGCGCTCGGGTCATGCACTGGAATCGATGTTGTCGGCATTCTGAAGAAGAAGAGGATCCACATAACAGATTATCGTATTGAAGTTTCCGGTGAACGCCGCGATGAACACCCGCGAAGTTACAAATCCATGAACGTGCACCATATCTTAACGGGGAAGAACATACCGCCGCGTGCCGTCGAGCAAGCGATTGAACTATCTGAGACGAAATACTGCAGCGTGGCAGCGACGTTGCGGCCGACCGTGGAAATCCATTCTTCTTATGAAATCATCGAAGCATCCGGTGAGTAGAAGCAAGAACAATGAGAAGTAAGCCGTCTTTCAATAGTTACTATTTAGCAATCGCTTTGGCAGTTGTCGCTTTGACTCTGTCGCAGCTCGACGCCGTAGGTTACGTATTCGCTCAAACGACCGAAAGTGCGTTGTCAGCTGTTCGACGCAGTGACGTCGGGTCACAAGACGCTCAGGGGAACGTCACGCGTTTGACGCCTGCCGAGCACATGCGTCGAGCAGCGATCTACATGAGCAACCGCGCATTTGCGGAGGCTCGGCAACATTGGGAAGCGCTGATTAAGTATTACCCGGAAGACACGAGAACTCCTGAAGCTATGCTGGGTATTGGCCGTTCTTATTTTCAGGCCAAGGACTACCCGAAGGCCTACTCGGTTTTCGACGAACTCGCGCGAAAATACGGCGCGGTCAAGGAAGGGCGTGAAGGGCTCAACTACAGTGCGGCTTCCCTTCTCCGCATGGGCCGCTTCCAGGAAGCTGCCGATCGCTACGCAGATTATGTAACTCGTTTTCCAAATGGTGAGCGGATCGACACGGCGCATCTAAATGTCATTGACACGTTGCGTGAAGCGCATCGACCGCAGGATGCGCTCACGTGGGTCGCGAAAACGAAGCAGAGATTCGCCGGCAGTGCGACCGAAACAAACGCAATCTTTGCGGAGCTTCGCCTGCAGATCGCTGAAAACAACTGGCCTGCTGCGATCGCCGTCGCAAATCAGTTGAGCCGGCGAAGTCTTAATAAACTCGTGCTTACTTCCGCGAACGAGGTCGCCTACTTAAAAGGTTATAGTTACGAGCATGCAGGAAATAAACAGCAGGCAGTCGCTGCGTACCTATCCATTCCTGATGGGCCGGAATCGTACTATGGGTGGCTCGCCAGCAAGCGCTTGAAGAAACTGACTGACGATTCGAAAGAGAATCAAGTCGCCGAAAGAGAAGACAAGGTGAACTCATCGATCGCAGCAGTGGCGGATTCTTATCCCGCCCCATATCGACAATCTCTGGTCAAGGCTGCGAAGACTCGCAAGGTAGATCCGAGATTTCTTCTGGCGCTAATGCGACAAGAAAGTGTTTTCAAACCGTATGCAAAATCACCCGCGGGTGCACGTGGCTTGCTTCAATTCACCATCGACGCCGCACAGAAATACGCACGCGGTGCCGGACTGTCGAGCATCAGCGAGACGCAGTTATATCAACCCGATACATCGATCCTTCTGGGCGCTGAGTACGTGGAAGAGCTTTCGTCGCTGTTTCCGCAGCAACTCGAGGCGGTAGCCGCATCCTACAATGGCGGTGAAGACAACGTCGCGCGTTGGGTAACACGAGCCAGGCACAAAGATCCCGGCGTCTTTACTGCCGAGATCGGTTTTGAAGAGACTAAAGGTTACGTGCAAAAGGTCATGGCGAACTATCGTGTCTACACACAGCTATACACGCAGGACTTGATGCGTCGATAACGCTATGGCTCCGGACTGAACCCGCGCGATTGTTCGCGTCTCCGCAACGGATCAAGATCAAAAGGTCGCGGCACCACCCCGAGTCGAAGCAACGCTGAATAGTACTCGTAGCGAATAAAGATCTCGCCCGCCGGTCGCGACTCCAAATCCATCTGAATCCAACGCACTTCGTTTCTCACCGAGCGGCCAATACCCGTCGCTGCATAGTCATCATCCGATGGTCTTACTATTGCACCGCTAGCTGCGCGGTCGCGAGATTCTGATTCAATCGACGGTGCACGCTTAGGGTCACCACGATTTGCTTCTTTGCGGCTCAAAGGTGGCGGCGTTATCGGTATTGGATATCGACGGCTCTCGCGGAAGAAGACTGCCGATATAATGCCGATGTTCGCAGTCTGGCCCAGCTTGGCCGCGTAAGAATCCCGTTCTGTCGTGAAATAGAACCGGCGCGCGCGCTCCGAGCTCATCTGCCAGCCACCTATTGTGATTGTCGCGTACGGTTCAATCACCCACTTGCTCGCGTTCCAGGCTGATGTATGACGAGCATCAATTGAGTTCAGCCCATCGACCGAAAGTGCAACAGCGATCCGCTCCGGCAACGGGTTACGGATCTGAAGTTCGTACTCGGCACCGCGATGTGCCTCCACATAAGTCTTGCCACGGACGTGATATTCCGGAACGGGCCGACCATCAACGAGTACCGTCAATTGAAAGTCGGAGAAGTAGCGAGGTTGGCGCACTTCCTGCGACTGTTCAGATGGTTTTGAGGAGAAAATCGCGGCTCCGGCTGTTCCCGGTTTTACGAAAGTTCCGGCCAGTATTGCTATGGCTAATAGATAAACCGTCGCGTAGCTGATCAAGTGGATTCGGCGCACTTTTTGCTCCTTTCAGCAGGTGGGTCCATAGCGAGAACGGTCGAACGGTCTCGATCTTGCAGCCGCTTAATCCGAAAATCGGAAGGATTTACGGCCTTTTCTGTTGAGTAAAACGGGCTGGAGACGCTACAATTGCGCGCCATTCCGGAATTTAATACTGACATCATTCAACTTGCGGGGCTGACGAACTGATGGAGTACGCTCTTACTGCAACTAAAAAAGCGGCACGCGCCGGAACCTACTACGATCGTATTGCAAGATTTTATGATCTGACTTTTAAGCTGAACGGCTACGGGCGATCGCTCGATCAGTACTTCGAAACCAATCCCCTGCCGGTTTCCCGCGGGGCTCGAATCCTTGATGCGGGCTGCGGCACCGGGTTGCTGACATTGGCACTTATGCGTGCGGTTCGATTTCCGGTTTCCATCATCGCGTTGGATCTATCGTCGAGTTCGATTGAGGCTGCAAGGAAGGCCGTGAAAGGAGGTCGAGGGCGAAGACGAGATGTAACTTTTGCCCAGGCGAATCTCCTATCGTTGCCTTTTCCGGACGAGTCGCTGGATCTGGTTGTCACGAGCGGCGCACTGGAATATGTGCCACTTTCCGACGGGTTATCAGAAATGGCCCGCGTAATCGCACCAGGCGGGCACCTGCTTCACCTCCCTTGCCGGCCGACAGTTGCGAGCAAGGTTCTTGAGATCCTATTTCGATTCAAGAGTCATCCACCACGTGAGGTCATGCAGACGACTGAGCGCCATTTCCGCATCATTCACCATTACAAGTTCCCACCACCGCAAGCGATAGGCTGGAGCAAGACGGCGATCCTGGCACAGAAGGTTTAACGCAGAAGGCAGTAAGCATAAGGCGGTAGACAGTGGAAGATAGGCAGGAGAACTTTGGTGCGTTCTACTTCACTGGCACCAAACGTAGTATTCGATCATCATCACCCGTGGGATTGCCACGTCCATCGCGGTTGGAAGTAGAAAAATAAAGAAATCCATCCGGCCCCTCCGCCACGTCGCGAATGCGACCGTATTTGCCCGACAACAGATCTTCCTGGCTAACGACATGCTGCTTATCTAAAACTACGCGAATAATCCGCTCGCCTCGCAGACATCCAAAAAAGAAGTTTCCTTTAAACTGCGGAAATACGGAACCGCGATAGAACGAACCACTAGCTGGCGCACAGGCAGGAGTGTATTCGAGGAGCGGTGCTTCCATACCAGCACCTGTTTGCGTGTGATGTATTGTTGGCCACCCGTAGTTTTTCCCCTTCTCGACGAAGTTAAATTCGTCTCCGCCCGGTGGCCCGTCAAATCCGCTTGGGCCATGTTCCGTTTGGAACATGAAATTGGTTTCGGGCTGGAAATCGATCCCCTGAGAGTTGCGATGTCCGTAGGACCAAATCTCCGGCCTGGCCTTCTGCTGGCCCACGAATGGATTATCGGTAGGAATCGTTCCGTCATCGTTCAAGCGAAGCGTCTTGCCGGCGAGTGAATCGAGGCGTTGAGCGAGTTGTCGATCGGTAGCGTCGCCTGTCGTGATGTACAACTTGCCGTCTGGACCAAAGCGCAAACGACAGCCGGCATGGAATTGAGCAGCGGGAATGTTCTCGATGATCACCTTGCGGTCACTGAGCCCATTGCCTGACTCGCGAAAACGTACCACGCGTACACGCACGCCACCGGCTCCAGCATAGGCATAGGAAAGGTAAAGAAAATGATTACTGGAAAACTGCGGGTGTAAGGCGATACTCATCAGTCCACTTTCACCCGTTGGTTCGACGTCTTTGACTTCGTAAAGGTTTTGCTTTTGCAGTGTGCCGTTCTCAAAAACTCGGACGTAACCCGGCCGTTCGGTAAATATCATGCGACCGTCCGGAGCCCACACAATGGACCATGGCACCTGAAGTCCGCCGACTATCTTTTCAACTTTGAAACTGGTGTTGGCCTGCGGCGAGGTTTCCACCTCTCCTGTTCCCTGCCCCGGCGGTGGAGAACCGCAAGCCAGAACGAACGCGAGCAGTGAAGTCTTTATGGCAAAAGAAACTCGCTTCATGTGTTGGGATAATTTGTCAGTGCTGGATGTACTCGTGGAGCAACTTCAGCTCATCACCTTGCTCGCCAAGTTCGACGCGCAGCAGGTCACGCATTGAAAGCATGCCCACCCAACGGTCACCATCGACGACGGGAAGATGTCGGGTACCAATTAGCTCCATTCGTTCGAGCGCCTGATGGGGCGTTTCGTCGCACTGGATCACAGCACGGAGATCACTCGTAACCTCCCCGACACTGACGCGTTGAGGATCGCGTCCGGCAACAACTACGCGTTTCAGCAAATCGCGTTCAGAGAACACTCCCATCAGTTTGCCTCTCTCGTCGAGCACACAGATCGCACCGATATTACGGTTGGCCATGTACTGCGCGGTTTCCTGAACGGTAGCAGAAGCCTTCGTCGAGTAAGGCTCACGGTTGCGAATCACGTCTCGGATCAGCATCGCCTTGCCTCCTGATTATGTGGCTGTGGAGTGGAACGTATTATAGAGACAAACCGGTGGTCAGTAAATTTTTTTACCTTAACTATATCCAACTCTCTGCCTGACTCTGCGTTCTCGGCGTCTCTGCGAATTTTCATAGGCCCTCCGAAGCGCGCGACGAGAGGAACTCCGAAGCCCCTCAATCCTTCGTTTGTTGAGTGTTTTGGACGGCTCAGAAAGACGCGGAGAAGCTGAGGACGCGGAATCACGCAGAGAGTTCAGCTCGCTTAGTTAGCTGATCGTTCCTCTCAACCAAATAGGCTCTGTTGTGCGGTAGGACGACGGAAGGTGGTATTGGTCGACTGCACGTGGTCGCACCTCTGATTAAACCCGAGTCTTTCGCTGTGAATCCTGAAAAGACGTTCAGTGGCTTCCCAGTATTGACCCTTTCCTCGCATGCGTTCCCCGAAGACGCTCGAATTCAACTTACCTTCACGAGCATCACGGATCCGATGGAGGACTCGATCGGCTTTCGTCGGCAAGGTCGCTCGTAGTCGCTCTTCAAAGTAAGGCGCGACACTGCCGGGCAGACGCAGCATGTTGATGAACGCCTGGGTTGCGCCTGCGTCTTTGGCGCGCTTCAACAGATCGGGAATATCCGTTGAGAGACCTGGAATCACCGGAGCGATCGCGATACCGACTGTTATGCCGGCCTCAGCCAGGGCGCGCATCGCTCCGAAACGTGCTTCAGGAAGCGGTGCGTAAGGCTCGACCGCTTTCGAAACCTCGACGTCTGTGAAAGGAATCGTGAAGAACACTCCGAGCCTCGCCTTCTTTGAGAGCTCCTGCAGGACGTCGATGTCGCGCCGAATCATTGCGGACTTCGTTATGACTCCAACCGGGTTCTGAAATTCAACACAGACCTGAAGACACTGCCGAGTCAATTTGTAATTGGCTTCGAGTGGAAGATACGGATCCGACGTAAATGAGAAGACTATTTCGTCGCCCTTCCACGCGGGCTTCAATAATTCCTGCCTCAACAGCGTTGGCGCATTGACCTTAACAATGATCTTTCTGTCGAAGTCAGTTCCTGCTCCATACCCAAGATACTCATGCGTCGGCCGGCTAAAGCAGTAGGTGCAGCCATGAATACATCCGCGATAACAATTGATGCTGTAATCGAAACTCACGTCAGGGCTGTTGTTACGCGCAATGATGCTACGGGTATCGACCTCCTCGAACACTTCGAGTTTGGCTTCGGGAGGTTCTCCAATCCACTCAACTGAATGTGTTAGCCACGGATTTGGCGGATTCTCTACGTAACGCATTATGGTAATTCAAGAGAGGGCTAGCGGGAGTGGCCGCCGGCGCTCACCATCGACTCCAGCGCGTTGAAGAAAAGATAAACGTCCGCTCCATCGACTTCTGAAAGACAAACGTAATCGTTAGTAACTTCAGTAACCCTGCCTTCGTAGAAACCGCCGGAAACGGTTTTGACGTTTACCGACTGTCCTTTGAAACGCCGAAAAAGATTCTCAATATGCTGCTGCTGCATGATTCCTCATTAAATACTGTTGGCCTGATCCCACGTAACGAAAAAGAAGCGATACTTATTAGGATCTTCCAAAGTGATAAAGCGACCGCCCCAGCCTTCATCTATCGGTGCGTCAATGTCTGGCAAAAGCGATCGGACTCTTTCATAAAACAAATCGACGTCATCAACGCCAATGAAGAAATGAACTCCGCGACCGCGCCTCAGCATTGGCTCGAGATGTTGGGCCAGCGTGAGCGTTAATGACCCGGCCGTCAAAGTAGCCATTGGCGGTTCCTGATCCGAGTTGTCCTTGCCAACGTCGAATCCTAAAACATGCTGATAGAACGCCAGCGACTCTTCGAGGTTATTTACTTCAAGGAACAATCGATCGAGTCCGGAGAAGTTCATTTGGCTCGCCATACTGGACCAGTCGCGCGGCCGTCGCCCTCACTGGGTGAACAAGATATAGATACCGTAGATGCTCATCAGAACCACGGACCAGAACACCAGCTCCTGGAACCTGGTGTGGCGCCGAAACCTATTGGTCGTCGGCAGCGAGGCATTCACGGCCACCATCGCGCTGCGAGCCATCAGAACTCCAAACCCTATGACAAACACTGCAAGGATCGCCAGCGGCCACAAAAACCAGATCCATTGAAAACGCACCAGCATTAAAAGAAAGATTCCGGCCAGCAAACACAAACTAGCACTCAGCACGTGTCCGAAGACCCCGATGTCCCGCGCTGTCGGCGTCGAAACCGGCACGAAGGGTCGTTCACGAGCCGTTTTCTGCCTGCCCAAGTCATAGGTTTGTCTAATCGAAGCATCTTTGAGCACACCATACGCCTCGTTGAGCGACTTCATCCGTTCTTCACTACCACCACGGTCGGGGTGATGCTTGTGCGCCTCACGTTTGTATTGCCGGTCGATCTCTTCGCGCGTCGCATACTCTGAGACGCCGAGGACGTCGTAGTAGTCTTTGCTTGAATCGATCTGGCTCATGCGCAGTCAAACTTCGGAGTGCGGCGACCTGTCGCCGCTCTGGGCGTCTACCTGTCGCGCTTTTGCGGAGACGTGTCGCGCTTTTTGGAAAAACAGCTAAGAAAGCGGTTACAGGTCACCACACTCCAAAGAGGTACGCCGATTCTAGGAGTCGGATTTTCGTTTGGCAATTCTTCAGTGTTAACCTAAGTTCACCAATGAGCCAAGACTATTCGCCCGGGGATGATTTGGTTTTCCAGCTTGAGAGTGGCTTCGGCTTACTGCGTGTGCTGGCAATTGAAGGCGAAGGTGCTGACACAGTTTGGCATCTCCTCGCTTACGATGAATTCTTCCCTGACGTGGAGAAGGCAGAGGACGCGCTGAGATCCAGAACACTACCAATAAGAAAGCCTCACATGGCGCTTACAAATCGTGCTTTCGAGAGAACACCGGCGGCGAGGCTTGGCAACAGACCAGTAACCGGCGAGGAACTTAGCGCTTTTCATGACTGGCAGAACTCGAACGGAGAGGTTTCGGATCGGTCAGCGCTGCTGATGTTGGGAATTAGATAATACCTTGCCGATTGCCAATTGCCGATTGCCGATTGAAAGAAGGATTTCAGCAATTCCCGAGAAGGCAATCGTGTAGGCCGCTTTTTCAATCGGCAATCGGCAATCGGCAATCGGTAATCGGCAATGTCTTACGGGTTATCCGGGTTCACCCCAAACCGCTTCCGGTATTCATCCGAATTCATGAACCCGTTCACCATCGTGCGAAAGTCGTTTTGATGCGCGTTCATGTACGTCAGCCACTGGTTGTAACCACCCGCATCCGGAATGCGCCGCAGATAGCCGTAGTACTGCATCGCCACAAACCCCTGGATGAATTCCTGGTTGAATACCTGCTGCGATTCCGCTATCGCTCGCAGCACCTGCGCCCGCGTCCACGTACTCGTATCCAGCGCATTGATCAAATCC
>DATIBJ010000147.1:0-18441 GCA_035457565.1 Pyrinomonadaceae bacterium
ATTGGCTCGGTTATCGGTTCCGGCATTTTCCTGGTGCCCGGTGCGGTGATTCGACAGGTCGACGGTTTTATCGTACCCGCGCTTTCAGTGTGGTTAGTCGGAGGAGTGCTTTCGTTACTCGGCGCGCTTACTTACAGCGAATTGGGAGCTATGAAACCGAGCACGGGCGGGATCTATGTTTACATTCGCGACTGCTTCGGCACGTTTCCGGCTTTCCTGTTTGGCTGGACGCTTTTCCTCGTGATCAGTAGCGGCGCTGTGGCCACTCTTGCCGTGGCGTTCACTGCCTATCTCGGTGAAATCATTCCGATGTCGTCGCTCGTCGGGAAATTTGTTGCGATTCTGATAATCGCGATTGTCGCTACTGTAAATGTGATGGGCACGCGGGCGAGTGCGAACCTCCAAAACTGGACCACAGCTACAAAGGTACTGGGAATCCTTTTGATGAGTGGACTACTGCTGTGGCTTGGCCATGGTTTCCAAGGGTCGGGAGCAACGCTTGTGCCTGGTCGGTTCACCGGGTCGCTTGCTTCCGGTTTCGGGCTCTCAATGATCGGAGTTCTCTGGGCTTATGAAGGTTGGCAGTTCGTAACGTACAGCTCAGGTGAAGTCGTGAATCCGAAACGAAATCTACCACTTGGTTTAGTGATTGGAACTGCCGCGTTGGTCGCAATCTATCTAATTGCAAATCTGGGCTACATAGCAGCTTTAGGTGCAGGCGGTTTGGGAAACTCAAATCGTGTTGCGGCTACGGCAGTCGGCAGTACGCTTAATCCAACCGCAGCCAAGGCCGTAGCGATCATGATTCTTATCTCAATCTTCAGTGCCACGAACGGAATAATGCTCACTGCTCCACGCGTATATTACGCGATGGCGCGGGATGGTCTCTTCTTTCAACGCTTGGCGACAGTGCACCCGCGATTGAAGACACCTGCGTTCGCCATAGTCGCCGGGGCGGTGTGGTCTGCCATTCTTGCTGCCACCGGCACATTCGACCAGTTGCTTACCTACGTCGTCTTTATCGGCTGGATCTTTTACGGACTCGCGGCAGCAAGCGTTTTTGTCTATCGCAGACGTCAGCCGGAAGTCGCTCGACCGTATCGAGTGCCGCTTTACCCGCTGACGCCACTCGTGTTCATCATCGCTGCCGCTGCTCTCGTGCTTAACACAATCGTAACGCAACCAACTCGCGCGGCGATTGGGTTGGGAGTAGTTATGTTAGGCGCACCGGCTTACATGATCTGGCACTCGAAACGTCTGAAGGTTGGCGCAGTCGTGGTCGATGAGACGTCTTGATCATCAAGTCGTTCAGGTCTAATTCTTGGGAGGATTCTCGTGAAGATACGTTATCTGATTTATTCATGCGCATTTTGTCTTGCTCTTTCAGTCGTTAGCTTTGCTCAGGGCACTCGACTACTTCGGCATCCAACAGTTAGCCGCGACTCGATCGCATTCGAATATGCTGGTGATCTGTGGACAGTTTCGCGAAGTGGGGGACAGGCCCGACGCGTTACTTCGACTCAAGGCGCCGAGATTGATCCCTACTTTTCGCCAGATGGTTCGCAGATCGCTTACACGTCGACAGTCGCGGGAAATACCGACGTTTTTGTCGTGCCAACCTCCGGTGGCGACCCCAAGCGGTTAACTTACCATCCCAGCATCGATCGTGTACGGGGGTGGACGCCGGACGGTCGTCGCGTAATCTTCGCTTCGGTCCGTGACAGTGTGCCGCAGCAGGCTTACCTCCAGCTTTGGACCGTGGCCTTGGATGGTAGTCTTCCTGAGCGCTTACCGATGCCGCGCGCGTTCAGCGCTTCATATTCGCCTGATGGCCGTCGCCTGGCGTATGACGAATTAACACTGGCCTTTGTTCCAGTATGGTACGAGACCAGCATGTGGCGATTTTATCGCGGCGGTCGCACTCATCCGATCAAAGTGATGAATTTGAGCGACTATTCAGTCGAGAAACTTCCGTGGACCGACAGCAACGATAGTTTGCCAATGTGGATTGGAAACACGATTTATTTTCTGTCGGATCGTAATCACACGATAAATCTGTTTTCCTACAATGGCGACACAAAGCAAGTCAAACAACTCACTAACCATGATGACTTTGACATTATGACGGCGTCAGCTGGCTCCGACGCCATCGTTTACGAACAGGCCGGTTACATCTACCTGGTCGATCCGAAGAGTGGCAAGGCCCAGCGACTCGACGTTCAGGTCACCGGTGATCTTCCCTGGGCGCGTGCCCAATTCAAGAAGGTAGTCAGCATGATTCGTAACTCGGCGCTATCGCCGACTGGTGTACGAGCGGCGTTTGAAGCGCGCGGTGAAATACTCACTGTGCCCGCGGAGAAAGGTGACTACCGGAATCTCACGCAAAGTCCGGGTGCGCATGATCGCAACCCGACCTGGTCACCCGATGGCAATCAGCTGGCGTGGCTTTCCGATGTCAGCGGTGAGTATCAACTCATGATCGGCGATCCGCTCGGCATCACGACGCCCCGTTCAATCGGCCTGCCTTCAACCGCATTCTTTTCCGCGCCCGCATGGTCGCCAGACGGAACGCAAATTCTCATTCAAGACAATCATCGAAATCTTTGGACCGTCGAAGTGACCAGCGGTAAGGCAATGAAGATTGATACGGACAACTATCCTGATCCGGGTCGCTCATTCGAAGCAAGATGGTCTCCCGATTCGAAGTGGATCGTATATTCGAAAAACCTTCCGAATCGACTGCGGGCAATCTTTATCTACTCTTTGGCGGACAAGACGTCTCATCAGATAACCGACGGAATGGCCGATTCGATTTCAGCGGCGTTCGACGCGGGCGGCAAATATCTCTACTTCATGGCCAGCACGAATTACGGGCCGAGCACTGGCTGGCTAGAGATGAGTTCAATCGATCGTCCAGTGCGCCGCGCGATCTATCTAGTTGTGTTGGCAGCCAACGAACCTTCGCCGCTACTGCCCGAAACCGGCGACGAACCGCCGCCTAGACCGTCGCCCCCTGCCGATGCTCCAGCACCCCCAGCTGCACCACCGGCGCCTCGGCCCGTAAACGTTCGCATCGACTTCGACAACATCGGCCAAAGAATAATTTCGGTGAATATTCCGGCTGGTGACTATAGCAACCTAACCGCAGGCGCAGCTGGAAGCTTTTATTACACGGAGCCGATAATCACGACGGCTCCTGGACCAGCAGCGCTGCGCTTGCAACGATACCAACTGAGAGAGCGCACGGCCGCACCGTTTCTTGAAGGCATTCGCTCGTATTCACTTTCAGGCGACAAAAAGAAACTTCTGTATCAGGGCGGTGGAACGAGTTGGGGAATTGTGCCAACTGATCGTCCGGCTCCTGTCAGGGTAGGCGATGGACCTCTCAACGTCGCGCAGTTGGAAATGAAGGTCGATCCTCGTGCAGAGTGGGAAAACATATTTCGCGAAACTTGGCGTATCCAACGCGAGTATTTTTACGATGCGAAGTTCCATGGAGCTGATTGGCAGGCGATCTATGAAAAGTACCGTCCGCTGCTTGCTCATGTAGGACATCGCGCCGACCTCAGCTACCTGATCGCAACGGTTGGTGGCGAGCTTGCCGTCGGACATTCGTACCTGACCGGCGCGGGTGATGTGCCTGCCGAAGATCCAGTGTCGGTCGGCTTACTTGGTGCGGATTATGCGGTGGAAAACGGTCGGTACCGAATTAAACGAATCTACACAGGAGAGAATTGGAACCCGGAACTGCGGGCACCGCTCAGTTCGCCCGGCATCCAGGTCAGTGAAGGCGATTACCTTTTGGAAGTGAACGGAAGACAGCTGACATCCCCGACGAATCTTTACAGCGTGTTTGAAGGGACGGCGGGACGCCAGACTCTCATTCGAGTTGGCAAGAACCCGTCAATGGAAGGTTCGCGTGTCATCACTGTAATTCCTATCGCCAGTGAAGATGGTCTTCGCACGCGTGCATGGGTTGAAGGCAACCGTCGGATAGTAGACAAGCTTTCAAACGGTAAACTCGCGTACGTGTGGCTTCCCAATACCGGCGGCAACGGTTACACGTATTTCACTCGGTACTATTACGCGCAGCAACATAAGGAAGGCGCAATCATTGATGAGCGCTACAACCAGGGCGGGCAGGTTGCTGATTACATCGTCAATGAACTGGATCGAAAACTCATGGGTTATTTTGCCCAGCGAGATGGTGAACCTGCGACTTCGCCTACGGCCGGAATTTACGGGCCGAAAGTGATGATCATCAATGAGTCAGCGGGCTCAGGTGGCGATGCGTTGCCGTACATGTTCCATCAGCGAAAGCTTGGGCCATTGGTCGGAAAGCGCACGTGGGGTGGCCTCGTGGGAACGCTTGGATTTCCCCCAACGATCGACGGTGGAGGGATCACGGCGCCGAATCTGGCTTTTTATGATCTTTCTGGAAAGTGGGCCGTCGAGAACGAAGGCGTACCTCCAGACATTGAAGTTGAGAATACGCCGGCAGAAGTAATCAAAGGACGCGATCCGCAACTTGAACGAGCGGTGCAGGAAGCGTTGAAGTTGTTGGAGCAGAGTCCTGTGAAACGAGTGCCGCGTCCGGCGCCGATCAATCGAGTGTCGAATACAAGTCGGGTGTCGAGAAATAAGTAGATTATCGTGTACGCCGAAGACGTTAGCTAATCTTCGGGTTTAGTTTGTGTGACTTCGTGGATCGTTCCATTTCTGCAGAAAGACAAGGACGATCCACCAAAGTCACACAAACCAACACGAACCAAAACACTTCCGACTCGGGCGGGATGTAGATTTTAAGGCAAAGCAGTATGGCGAATATTCACCAGCTGGGAGCATCAAGATGAAGCGAACTATCAGCATGCGGTTGCAACACCTCTTCTTCCTACTAATTACACTAACTTATTTCGCACTATCCGCACCGGTTAACGCGCAACCGGCACAAGATCCCTACACTCGCGCTGACGCAATGATCCCTATGCGCGATGGTATTAAACTCAACACGCACATCTACACGCCAGCTCGCGCCAACGAACAGTTTCCCATACTGCTTCTCCGAACTCCCTACGGCATCGGTAATGCGACACCCGCTCAGATTGCCGCGTCGCTTCCGGAATTAACTGCTGAAGGATTCATCATCGTGCAGCAGGACATTCGCGGCCGATTCAAGTCGGAAGGTCAGTTTGTGATGTTGCGACAGCCGCGTGATCCTAAAGACAAAAACGCGATCGATGAAAGCACCGATACTTACGACTCGATCGAGTGGCTGCTCAAAAATGTATCCAACAACAACGGGCGTGTGGGAATTGCCGGTACAAGTTACGGCGCGTGGTTATCCGTCATGGCTATGCTCGATCCTCATCCAGCCCTCAAAGCAGTGGTTCAGCAAGCATCGCCGGCAGATATGTGGATTGGCGACGACTTTCATCACAACGGCGCTTTCCGTTTGAGTTACGGCTTTGAATACGCCTACATGATGGAGTCGTCGAAAGAGATAACCGACGTTTCCAAAATTATCGATACGTTTGATGCCTACGAGTGGTATTTGAAACTCGGCTCACTCGCGAATGTCGAGACCAAGTACTTCAACGGCAAGATTCCGAGTTGGCGTGATTTTGCGACCCGCCCCGATTATGACGACTTCTGGAAGCGACAGGCATTTGCACCGTGGCTGAACCGTGTCACTGTTCCAACTCTAAATGTCGCCGGTTGGTGGGACCAGGAAGACTTCTATGGCCCAATCAAGATCTATGAATTACTTGAACGACACGACGCAGCGAAACAGAACTTTCTGGTCGTTGGCCCATGGAATCACGGCGGATGGTCGAGAGGCGAAGGCCGAAAACTTGGAAGGATCGATTTCGGCAGTGCAACTGCCGAACATTATCGTCGTAACATCCTGACTCCGTTCTTGGCTTATTACTTGAAAGGAAAAGGAAGTGGCGACATACCAGAGGCCTGGACGTTTAGAACAGGTTCGAATGAGTGGATTCGCAACGACGCATGGCCACCGAAGCAGGGCGTTGTCGATAGCAAGCTTTACCTGCAAAAGGATCATGCACTCTCGTTTTCACCGCCGGCGACCTCTGCGCAGGAATTTGATAGTTACATCTCCGACCCGGCCAATCCAGTTCCTTACCGACCAAGGCCGATTGAATTGCGTTCGGGTTGGACTACGTGGTTAGTCGAAGATCAGCGGTTTGTGGACCGCCGACCTGATGTGCTGACGTGGGTGAGCGAACCACTGGCGGAGGATGTCGTTGTGTCTGGAAGAATTATCGCAAACCTATTTGCTTCTACCACTGGCACTGACAGCGACTGGATTGTAAAGCTTATCGACGTCTATCCGGAGAAATACGAACCTGATCCAAAGATGGGTGGATTTCAACTGATGATCGCAGGCGATGTTTTCCGTGGTCGTTATTTGAAGAGCTTTGAAAAGCCGCAACCAATTCCGGCAAATGCAGTGCAGCATTATCAAATTGCTTTTCCTGCCAACGATCATGCGTTCAAGAAAGGACATAGGATCATGGTGCAGGTGCAGAGTACCTGGTTTCCTGTGATCGATCGCAACCCGCAGAAATTTGTCCCGAACATATTCCTGGCAAAAGAAAGTGACTTCCAAGCTGTGACGCAGCGCGTTTATCGATCAGGTCAACACGCGTCATACATCGCAGTTCCGGTAATACGAGCGGCCGCAACGAGCAGTGCTAATAGATAGTCACTAGATTTCGGGATTCTCTCATGTGCGGTACTAATTTGAAGCTATGAGTTTGAACCAACTCTCTGCGTGTCCTCGGCGTGCTCCCGTCTCGGCGGTGTAATTTAAATTCAAAACATAAACGAGGCTATACCGATGCATCTCCAAACCGCATTTCGCAAATTCTTGTTGTTAACGCTCGGCGTGATTGTGACGCTAATGTTCGCGACGACAATGTCGACCGCTCAAACGATCGATCTCGAACGTGTCGTCGTCGAGCTTGAACCTGAAATTCAACGCACGCTCCTTGCCGGAAATATTCCCTCTGCCTCCATCGCCCTCGTCGCTGGAGATCAAGTGATTTGGTCCAACGCGTACGGTTATTCCAACTTGTGGGCTCGCACACCGGCAACGCCAAGCACGGTTTATTTGATCGGGTCGACGTTCAAGGCAATGTCAACAGTTGCGTTGCTCCAACAAATGGAGAAGGGCAAATTTAAGCTCGACGATCGCGTTAACGACTATCTGACTGACTTCAAAATCCAGGGCGAGGATCCCCAACACCCGGTCACGTTCCGCCACCTGCTGACACACACGTCAGGTCTCCCCGCTGACTTCGGAGGATTTCCTGTTTGGGGTGATACGGTTCCTCCATCGTTAGAAGAGTATTTGCGTAAGTCGCTGAAGGTGACGAAACCGCCAATGACTTCCGTTGTTTACTCGAACATGGCTTACACGTTAATCGGTTACCTGGTCCAAAAGTTCTCGGGTGTGCCTTACAAACAATACATACAGGAAAACATCTTCAAGCCGCTGGAAATGGATAGCACCGCATTCGAACCGAGGCCCGACATGGAGGAGCGGCTATCGATTCCTTATCGGTTCAATCCGGACACGCAAACTCAAATGGCGTCTGTCCGTGTTAAGGCTTCTGTTTGGCCCGCCGGCATCGTTTATGGAACGGTTCTGAATCAGGCAAACTGGCTCATAACAAACCTGAATGGAGGCGTCTTTAAAGGGAAGCGAGTGATTTCTGAGCAGACAATGCAACAGATGTTTACTCGACAGCACGATCAATTCAAGGGAACTATAGAAGGTATTTGGGGAAATGAAACCGCGGGTTTCGGATTGACGTGGTGGACCCAGGTGCGTGATGGCGATCACTATTTCGCACACAGTGGCAGCGTTCAAGGGTATACGGCTTTCCTGCTGGGTAACCGGGATCGCAAGTTGGGTTTTGCGATCCTGACGAACGGGAATCGGGCGCACCCTCACCTTATCAAACTCGCGGATCGAGCGATAGACTTGCTGAAGAAGTACACGAGCGCTGCGAAAGCGGTTTCTACAACAAAGTAATCGCTGGATCATCTGGGTCTACTTTTTAGCTGCACACGTGACATAGAGTTCGAGATCCTACCGACTGCGGAACGGCTCTGCCGCCCGATCTGAGGCGACGGCTCTGCCTCGCCATAAGATGCTTGTTCCGATTCGGGCTATGCCCCTGGTTCGGGCTGTGCCCTGCCTCACACATGACGAACTCAATGTTGAGTGGAGCGCAAGCGGGAAGCCAAAGACCAAACCAGGGCGCAGCCCGGAATGAGAGCGGCACGTTACGGCGAGGCGGAGCCGTCGCCTCACATCGGGCGGCAAAGCCGTTCCGCAGTCGGTAGTATTCCGGACTTTTTGTGCAAAGCTTTGGCTGCTAATTACTCAAGTTGCGTGCTCTGCAAGCCCTCCGTTTTACGCGTTATAGAGTGGGAAGCTAAGTGTACACGAAGGAGAACCAACAATGAGTAAACGTTCAGAGGCTCTTGCAGACCGACTAGTACAAGGAGCAACTGCACTTGAAAACTTTGCAGCCGCCCTTACACAAGACGAATGGGAGATGCGCACTCCCAAAGACGGTCGAAAGATTGGCGTTATCGTGAATCACGTGGCTACGGTCTATCCGCTTGAGATCGAGTTCGCTCAGATGGTTGCGAGAGGTGAAGCGGTGACCGATTTGACTGCTAATGTCGTTAATAAGATGAATGCAGAACACGCCAAAGCAAACGACGGAGTCACTAAAGAGCAAACTCTTGAACTGCTCCATCAAAATAGTACAGCAGCGGCGGCGGCAATACGTGCTCTATCTGACGCAGAACTTGATCAGGCTGTACCCGTCACTTTATATGGGGGCGCCACGGTTACATGTCAGTTCGTTCTGGAGGATCATGCAGTGCGTCACAGCTACCATCACCTCGCGCGCCTGCGATCAGCGGTGCAATCGGTCGTCCGCGCGGCGTGACGAACAAAGGTTCCGAATCGTCGTTTTGAGCCCCCAAAGGCCACCGGTTTCATACCGGTGGTCTTTACTTTCGCCCTACAACACACGCCGACGCATGAGAGAGACCACCGACTTTACGTCGGTGGAGATTCAAGTTCGAGCTACGCAATGCAAGCTTCTTATTCTCCCCAGGCTTCAGCCTGTGGCTAACTGGCATACAGGATCGGCGCAACCGTTTCAACGGTTTCAATTTTTTCTGATCGATCTGCACCGCAGATTTCAAAACCGTTGAAACGGTTTCAGAAATTGTAACGCGCTGAACCCCAGGCTAAAGCCTGGGGAGAATGAGAAGTCGGCGATCTGCAGGCCAAACTTAAACAACCACCGGCATAAACCGGTGGTGTTTGACTATTGAAAGCCGCAAACATGTCTGGTATTAGTGATGGACCAATGGTCCCCCTCCGTGCGATCGTAGCGCTTGGATTAATACTGCTCGCATCCCCGTCGCTTCTGACGGCCCAGAACGGTTCTCATCGCCGACTCGAAACAATCCATATAAAAGTCAGTGAAGGTACGCACCTCGCTTTCGATGTCTCGCTGAATAGCCAATCCATCGTGTTCGATCTGTTGGGCCAACTATGGCTCATGCCCGCTGGAGGTGGTCGAGCACTGCCGCTCACTAACGCGGTGCGCGACATCGCCGAAGACAATGATCCGTCGTTCTCACCCGATGGTCGTCGCGTCGTGTTTCAAGGCGAACGGAACGGGCGTACAGGTTTGTGGTTGCTCGATCTCAATTCGCGTGAAATACGTCAGCTGACGCAGTTATCGAACCCGGATGGTTTTGACGGGAGCGCCTCGTGGTCCCCTGACGGTCGCTTGATCGCGTTTGTGCGCTCTATTCCTCCGACGTCTTCGAGCAGCCGTCGTCGAGTCGCGATGATGCTGTTTGATGTCACATCACGAGCGACTCGTGAAGTCTCGATCAAGGGACCCACAACACCATCGGCCGCCGATCCAACATGGGTTGGAAACGACAAGATCACATTCGTGACGCGGGGGCCTCAGAGCAATAGAGGTGGACGCGTTTGGATCGTCTCCTCGAACGGCGGCGAAGCAAAGCCAATTACGGAAGAATCTTTGCGAGTACGCGGTGCCTCAGTTACGTCCGACGGGAAACGGATGGCTTATTTCGCTCCGGACTCGAATGGCCGAACGCAGATCTGGGTGCAGGAGTTGAACGACGGCGGCACTGCGGGAGCGCCAACTCGTTTGACGAACCTAACTGACGTTACCCCGACGCGGATTCGTTGGTCGCCAGAGGGACGCATGCTGTTCTATTCGGCGAACGGGCGTTTATGGAGAATGTCCGCTACGCCCTCAGGAACAACGACTGAAATTCCATTTACTGCCGAGTTGTCGATCACACGTCCCATTCGCACGCTGCCTCCGGCGCGCTTTCCTGAACCCGGTCAGCCGCAATCTGCCAGGGGCTTTATGGGACTTGCGTTGTCGCCCGATGGATCGCGAATCGGCATTCTTGCGCTTGGCAAGCTATGGATCATGCCCGTGAAAGGAACGCCCCGCGCGATCGCAGACGTTCCCTTTGAAGCAACTTCCCTGGCATGGTCCCCTAACGGAAACGAGGTCGCTTGGTCGGCCGGGATTGCAGATCAGGAGAATCTGTTCGCGACCAACATAACGAATGGTGTTACGCGTCAGGTGACAGCGTTGCCTGGGCGCGAGGTTTATCCCACATACTCGCCTGACGGGCGGTACCTCGCATTCATTCATGTGAAGGACGATGGAGTGTTGCGCGTAATTCCCGCGAACGCTTCCAATGTTGCTGACATTGCGCAAACACGCGATCTCGGTTCCATCGGATCGAGTTGGTCCAGCACTCCGCAATGGAGTCCCGAGTCAGATGCATTGTTGGTTTGTGGTCCCCAAAGCTTGACCGATCGTGGTCGGGCAACACTGGTGTCGTTAGCGGGACAGAGGAAGGCGCTCACCGGTTTCATTGACGCACCGATCTTTCTGCAATGGATACCCCAGCACAAACTTCTGTTTGTAAGGCATGATCGACTTTGGCAAGCCACTTTCACAGAGGGAACAGTTTCAGCTACCAAGTCAATCGGAACGAGTGCGGCGCTTTACGCTTCCGCCTCGCGTGATGGATCTCTCCTCTTTGTGTCAGAAGATGGCTGGCGTTTACGACAGGCGGATGGCACCGAACAAAAAATCGGTTGGCCTCTTTCGTATAAACCGCCCACATCCAAGTCAATTCTGATTCGGAATGTAAGGATCATCGATGGAACGGGCGGTCCAATCACGGGTCCGCACGACATTCTCATTCAAGAAGGACGAATCAGCCGAATTGATCCTACGGGGACGTCTGCAACGGCGGGCGTTCAAGTGATTGACGCCGAAGGTCGCATCGCAATTCCTGGTTTGATGGACCTACACGCACACCTCTATCGTCCGGATCGACTGCCCGGAAGTCTCTATTTCGGTGTCACAACGGTCCGTGATCAGGGCTCATCTATGGCTCCGTTAGTCGCCTACAGAGATGCGATTGCCTCGGGAGTCCTTCCTGGTCCACGTGTCGCCTATGGTGGCTTTCAGTTCTACAGTGACTGGCCGTTTGATGAGGAACAAGGGAGGGGAATCGAACCGCCCGCGGATCGAGATCACATCAGGCGATCGGTAGCTTTGGCAGAAGCGTTCGGTGCACAGCACATCAAGACGCGAACATTCCGTCGCTGGGACCTCAACGCTCGCATGATTGCTGAAGGACATCGACGCGGGATGCGCGCCACTGGGCACTGCTCTCATTTGTTACCGTTGATCGCCGCCGGCATTGATGCGAAGGAACACATTGGGGCGTGCGAACGGCGTGGCGACACATACATGTATGATGATCTCATCCAGCTCCTCAAAGTCGCGCACGTCAGCGTTGTCCCTACGATCTCCTATCTTGATTTGGCTGTTCGCATCAAGGAACGGCTTGCGTTTCTGGAGGACGATGCGGAACTCGCGCCATTTCTACCGACGCGCGAACAATTCGACTGGATGATCAAGCTGGATGCAACTGACCGTGCGGAATGGGCCCAAGACCTTCAGCACGCGCGAGAGATGGCGAAGAAGCTGATGGATGCTGGTGTGACAATCGGAACCGGCACGGACATTTGGCAGATTCCCACGGGAGTACACATGGAACTCGAACTCCTGGTTGCCGCAGGATTATCTCCCACGCAGGCTATCCACGCGGCTACTGGTAGCGCTGCTCAAATACTCGGTGCGGAAAGAGATCTCGGCACGATCGAGGTAGGGAAGTTTGCCGATCTAATCATCCTCGACGCTGACCCACTCGTCGACATTCGCAACACGCGAAAGATCTGGCAGGTGATTCAGTCCGGTCGCGTAGTCGATCGGCAAGCGATACTTCAAGTGATGCGACCGAAACCTCGCTGACTGGAGCAATCAACTACAGGAGCGAATCTTCTTTTCGCCTATGCGATCTACAAGGCGCGCCTCGATCAGCGCCGCACACCGGTTCATCCTCAGCCTACAAAGCAGCGCTCCCGATGGTTCCACTGAATCCCACCGACTGCTTCGGTGGGATTTGTGCCAGTGAACGACCCTCGTTTGTAGGCAATGTGTGAACCATCCCCCGACTGCTTCGGTGGGATTTCTAACCGATACCGACCTTGATGATTAAGCAATGTATGAACAATCCAATGACTGTTGGGATGGGATCTGTTCCAGTGGCCCTAAACCCCACGATATTTCGCGTTAGCAAACAGGAAAATTTGAAAACTAGATGACAGCGAGATACCGAAGGAGCCTGTATGAAAAAGATCAATGCCAAGTATGTGGTATTTACTTTGATTGCGGTCGCGAGCCTTTACGTGATGTATCACAACGAGCGATTTCTCGTCGACGCAGACCATCCAGCCTGGCAACGCTACGAGTCTTTCAAGTGGTGGTTACTGCCACACGGAGTATTCGGCGCGATCGTGCTCTTGTTTGCGCCTTTCCAGTTTTCGAATCGTATTCGAGAAAGATTTACTAAGGCGCACCGTGTGATGGGTCGAATGTATGTATTAGGCGCATTCTTTCTCGCGCCAATGGGTGCGTACATCCAGTATTACCAGGAGCGTATGGGCGCGCCGCGGTCGTTCACAGTGCTGGGTGTGGTTGACGCGATAATGCTGATGACGACAACGGGGCTTGCTGGATACTTTGCGTATAAGCGAAAGATAGCGGTTCATCGTCAGTGGGCCACTCGAAGTTACGCAGTCGCACTAACCTTCATCTTTGGACGGTTTGTTATGGGTGTTACTGGTTTGGAAGCGCACGGAGTGGAGATGGTGCAAGCGATAATCTGGTCCTACCTGGCGCTGTCGCTGATTTTCGCAGACATTTCGATTCACTGGCGCGATATCACCGCTAGTTCGTCCGCAAAGGTGAAGTCGCGGGTGCAGAAGCAGGAAGGCGTGCCGGCTGTAATCCCGCGCGCGGCGTAAGAGAAGTTGTTTCGGTCAAGCTGTCAGAGAAAGGGAATCCCTCAACGGAAAAAGTTGGGGGATTCCTTTTATGTTGGCCTGGGCCTTGCTCAAAAGTGTGGAATCCCACCGACGCAGTCGGTGGATGGTTAATACTCAACCTACTGATAGGCTGAGTATGAAGCAATCCACCGACTGCGCGGTGGGATTCTCTCAATAACGAGCTCAGTAGGTCATTCAGCTTACCCATTTGCGAGAAAGCTCCCATTGCGTGCGCTGTCTCTCGAGAAATGTCACGAAGCGAGGATCCTTTCGAAGGCTATTAAGGTTCTTGTCCTGCGCAAACATCGGATAACACGGAAATCCGTCATCGGCGGTTGCTTCCAAGTACTTCATTGCTTGATCAGCTTTATTCATGAGTGCGTAAGCACAGGCAATGTAGTAAGTCGTGTGATGGAAGTGGCCAAAACCCTTCCCGCGTGAGATCGCCGACTTGATCTTCTCCTCTGCTATTTGATGTTGACCGGAGGATGCCGCGAGTACGGCCTGCAGACTCGTGAGCAGGCCGCGATTATCTTCTGGATGATCTTTTAATAGTTCTTCAAGTTTCGAGATAGCTTCTTCTTTTCGGCCGAGGTTAAAAAGAGCCCAGACTATCTGCTGCCCCACTAACTCAGGATTCGTCCCGGCCGGAATACCTCTTAGAGCAGTCAATCCCTCTTCGTATTTGCCCTCGAAGTTCAACGTTTCACCGATCCGGAATTGGGCCAGGTTGTTGGTTGGGTTTGTGTTTATCGCTTTCTGCGATTCGCGGAGAGATTCGTCAAGCGCGCCGATGTGAGAATACACGAGCGCCAGTTGGTTTCTCGCTTCATCGAGGTTGGGATCCAATTCGAGTGCGCGTTGATAATCGCGAATAGCTCTTTCGTGAGGAAAAGAGTTAGCGGGAGTCCATTGCAGTCGCCCTCGAGCTAAGTAGGCCACGGCTGAATCTGGATCCAGTTGGAGCGCCTTGTTCGTCTCCGTAAATGCGCGTTCCGCCAGGCGAGGCTCGTTGGGCGCGAATAAGAAAAGTTTCCACACATATGCCTGGGCCAACTCAGCATGAGCCGCAGCAAACCTGTCGTCCTTTGCTACGGCCTTCTCGAGCGCGGCAATTGCATCCTCGTTACTTTGTTGATCCTGGCGATTCAAATAGAACTTTCCGCGAAGATAGTCATCGTAAGCGTTAGGATTCACAGGTTGCACATTACCGATCCGGCCTTGTTCCTGAGGTGTTAGCTTGATTCGTATTTTGCTGACGATGTCCTGGGTTACGTCCCGTTGTAGGGCGAGCATGTCGCGGAAATCACGATCGTAACTGTCGGCCCACAGGCGGTTTTCTTCAGTAGCGATTTGAAATAGCTGGACTGAGATGCGCACCTGTTCTCCTGAGCGCATCACTGTTCCTGTGAGGATCGCATCAACCTTCAATTCCTGACCGATCTGCGTCAAGGGCTTTCGTATACCTTTGTACTGCATAACGGTGGGTCTTGAGACGACGCGGAGTGCACCAATCTTTGCCAGGTCGGTAATCAGAGCGTCAGTCATTCCGTCGGCGAAGTACTCCTGTGACGGATCTCCCGAGAGGTTTTCCAGCGGCAACACTGCCAACGATCTGACTTCTGATGGTGGAGCCGCTAACAATCGTTGGCGAATGAATCTCGTGTACACAAACCCCGCGACGAACAGCATTACAACGACGGCCGAGGCGATGAGAATGCGCTTGCGAGTGAATATATGAGGTCCAGGTTCTTTTAGAGTTTCGACTCCCCTCTGAATATCTAAGTCACGTCTTAGGCTTTTCAGATCACTAAACAGTTCGTCAGCTGTTTGATACCGCCGCTCAGCGTCCTTTGCGAGCGCCTTACCGACAATTTGGTCCAATTTCGCAGGTATTTCTGACGAAAAGCTTGTGAGCGGTGGTGGCTCTTGCGACGCGATCGACACTATGACGTCCGTAGGTGTTTTGCCGCCAAAAGGCTTTTGTCCCGTGACCAATTCGTAGATCACAACACCCAGGCTCCATATGTCTGTGCGGGAATCAACCGGCAATCCTCGCGCCTGTTCGGGCGACATGTAAGCGACGGTTCCCATCACAAGTCCAGGTGTCGTTCGCTCGGAAAGCTTCCGCGTTTCAGTTTCGCTATTAGCAGCTTCTGATCTTTCCGTCAGTTTGGCCAAGCCGAAATCCAGAACCTTCACGTAACCGTCGTGCCGCGTCATGATGTTGTCGAGCTTTATGTCTCTGTGAACAACTCCGGCAGCGTGCGCTGCGGAGAGCGCCGAAGCTATTTGAATGGCGATATCGAGTGCCTCACCGACATTCATTCGCCCTTTTGAGATCCGTTCCCGCAAATTGATCCCGTCGACGTACTCCATCACGATGCAATGGCTGTGTTGGGGTGTCTTAATCACTTCGTGGATCGTGCAAACGTTTGGGTGTGGCAAGCCGGCAATGGCGCGCGCCTCTTGCTCGAAGCGCCGCAGGTGGTCCTTGTCTTCAACCAAGTGCTCCGGGAGGAACTTGAGTGCGACTCTGCGATTCAGACGCGTGTCTTCAGCGAGATAAACTTCGCCCATGCCGCCTGCGCCGAGTGGCTCGACGATTCGGTATTGATTAATTGTCTGTCCGGCTAACACTTTTGCGCGGGCATTATGAGCCATTATTCTCGCTGCAACCTCAACCGCAGGCGATTCTATGAATTTTTCTGCATGGCCTTCGTAAGCGAGCAGCGACTCAACTTCGCGTCGCAGTGCCTCGTCACCGCCGCTCGCGCGCACGAGGAACGCAGGTCGATCCTTTTCGTCTTGTTCCAGAGTCGAGTGATAAAGCTCTTCGATCTGCTTCCACCGCTTATCGCTCACTGTGCTGGCTCCCGGCTGAGTTCTCGAAGAAGCCACACCTTTGCCAGTCGCCAGTCGCGGTTTACCGTTTCCTCCGATACCTTCAGGACTTCAGCGACCTCGGCGATGGAAAGTCCACCGAAGAAACGCATCTCCACCATCTGAGCTTTCCGTAGATCAACCTTCGCCAGTGCTGTTAGAGCCTCATCAATCGCAACCAGATCTGTTTCTGGTCCTCCGGCAAAAGCAGCAGCCTCACTGAGTGATACCTGTAGTGCGCCGCCGCCCCGCTTCAGATATTGCCGCTCGCGCGCGAAGTCGACCAGGATGCGTCGCATCATTTGCGCCGACACCGCAAAGAAGTGCGCGCGATTCTGCCAATGAACATCTTTCCATTTCGCAAGTCGTAGATAGGCTTCGTTGACGAGCGCCGTCGTTTGAAGAGTGTGACCCGTTCGCTCACCTCGCATGTATCGATGAGCGAGTCGCTTTGACTCATCGTAAACCAGCGGCATCAGTCGTTCGAGCGCGGATTCGTCACCCCCACCCCACGCGACGAGCAGTTCAGAGATGTTGTCGGGCGAGTGTTCCGACATGAGAGTCCTTCTTAGAAGTTAGCTTGATGGGGGATTGCCTGTCCGAAAACGTATCCGCGAAGAAATCTGTAAACATCTGAATAGGCCTTACAGATCTTCGACTCATTTCCCGCCTTAATAAAGGAGAGACGAGGTCGGCGTTGGGCCGAAAGAGTCTTCGAACGCCAAAGGAGTCGGCGAGTCGCGATTATATGACCAAGCCGTCACCCACCGCCAATAACGAGTGAATGTATGATCTCTGCCTCAAAAGTCGATTGCTTAGTAAATCGCAGTCATGAAGGGTGGTTTACCCCCGCTGAGTTAAATAACATCGGAGCTTCATCGCAGCGTGCAACGTGCAAAATAATCAGCGCTCAAGCCTAAATGAAATAGTTCAAGCTGAGTAAATCGCAGTTAGGAAGGGTGGTTTACCCCCGCTGAGTTGGATCACGCTCAACCTTCATTTCTTTGTGTCCTTCTTAAAGTGTCCTGACCAGGTGACGGCGATCTGAGTCTTGAACTATTTCATTTAGGCTTGAGCGCTGATGATTCTGCACGTTGCACGCTGCGATGAAGTTAAGTGTTAGGCAACGCTGCGATGAATTGAGTGCTATTAATCTTGCGGGCTTTGATTCGAACAGTTGTCTACGGAACAGGTCGAGCCACAATTCGAAATCCGAGATACGGCGTCTCAACGTCAGGTCTGAAGTTCTCGCGGTAGGGAATGTAGAGGACGGCTATACTCGCGGTGTACCAGGATCCGCCGCGCACCACTCGTTCTCCACGCACCTCGTCGTGATTACGATCGTCGTCATCAATATAGGGATGTTGGCGGTTGTACGCGCGATATTCCGACTGCGTCCATTCAGTTACATTACCTGACATGTGGTAAACGCCGTACCGATTCGGGCGATAGGTGCGTTGAGTTTCCTCCCAGCCGACGACTGTAACTTCAGTACTCGGGTTCTTCTTCCAGTTGTACAGCTTCACCTGATCGTCACTGATGTTCATCCCAAGGCTGTAATCGAAGTTATCTGGTCCGCGCGCGGCCTTTTCCCATTCGGCTTCTGATGGTAATCCGAATATCCAACGGCCACCACCTATCTTCTGGGTTAGCCAACGACAGTATGCGTTTGCTTCGAACCAATTCACCTGCACGATAGGTTGATCAGGTTCGCCGAAGCGTTTGAAGTCAGCGTCAGCAGGCGTTAGTCGTACTGTCGTGTTCGATCGATTCGACGCTTTCCATTGTTTGCCAGCCGCGGTCCAGTTCGCGTCGTTCTTGTAGCCGTCGGGGTCGTCGATGAATGCTTTAAACTCAGCATTAGTTACTTCGAACGGACTAATAAAGTATGCGGTGAGCCATACGTAATGCGGCTCGTTCGGTCGCAGTTGATCGCCGAACAGGAAATGCCCGCTCGGAATGAAAGCGAACTCAGGCAAATTCGCGAGCAAACGCGGCGGCGATTGAGAGGGCGACGGACGAATCGTGACGGTGAA
>DATIBJ010000148.1:0-38474 GCA_035457565.1 Pyrinomonadaceae bacterium
CCGGACTGATCAAAGATCATTCGTGGTGTGCCGAGATGATCGGTCACGAGCCAGTTAATCTGCGAGCCTGTGCCGCTGCCGCCACCAGCGAAGTTCGAAGACACAACTGCATTCGAGATAGTCGCACCGTTCGAATAAAGCGCTGTGTCCACTAAGAGCGGATAGGTCGGCGTTACTGTGCTCGTATAGAGCAGAGTTCCGTTCTTGCGGTATTTGACCACGCCCCCCTCAACTGCCACGCGCAACAAATCTCCCGTTGCGTAGGTGCCAAACGTCCCACGAGACACTCCGGCTTCATAGATATAGATTGTTCCTCCAGCCGCGGGGCCCAGCGCAAAATCGACGTCCGTGTAGTCCTGACTACCGTCGCCGCTACTCAATCCACAGAACCGGTTGCGAGTTAAGCTCAAAAGTTGTGTATGGAAGAAAGAGAGGTGGCGTATTCTTGATGAGTTTTTGCCGAACCATCAAACCTTATTACTAAGGAGGAATACGCCGTGGAGGAAGATAACCGAGGAGAGAAAAAGAATCCAGCAGTCGTTGAATATCGGCATCCAGGAATCGCTTTACCAGTGGCCGATGCCTTGACGGAGGTGTTGCGCAGCGGCGCGCGAGAGTTACTACAACAAGCGATTGAAGCGGAAGTGGCGGGCTTCATCGCGCAGCATCGAGAGCTGAAGGACGAACAGAACCATCAGCGGATTGTGCGCAATGGTTATCAAGCGGAGCGGAGGATTCAAACCGGCATTGGGGAGGTGCCGGTGAAGGCGCCGCGCGTGCGTGATCGGCAAGGGACGATCAAGTTCAGCTTGAGCATTCTGCCGCGCTACTTCCGGCGCACGAAGAGTATCGAGGAGTTGCTGCCCTGGTTGTACTTGAAAGGACTCTCGACCGGCGACTCCTCGACGGCACTGACAGCGTTGTTGGGCCAGGACGCACCGGCGTTGTCGGCAGCCACCATCAGCCGGCTGAAAGAAGTGTGGAAGGAAGAACAGCAACGGTGGTCCAGTCGCGATTTGACGAGCCGGAACTTTGTCTACCTCTGGGTGGATGGGGTGCACTTTGGGGTGCGGTTGGAAGACGCGAGTCAGCGCATTTTAGTAGTAATTGGGCCACTCCGGACGGTAAGAAGCAATTGCTGGCGATTGCTGATGGCTACCGCGAGTCGGAACAATCGTGGAAGGAGTTGTTGCTGGATTTGAAACAACGCGGCTTGACCATCGACCCGAAGCTGGCAATTGGGGATGGCGCATTAGGTTTCTGGAAAGCATTGCCGCAAGTCTTTGGGACGACTCATCGTTTCTTTTGGCAAAGCTTGTGCCGGAGATCTTCACGTCTTCTTTGCCGCACGTAGAGTCAAGGGTGGGAATAAATCCGTCTAGTAATCGGCAATAATCCGCACCCCAGTTCGCTCTTGCCCAACAAAGTCGCGTTAGAACGAGGGTTCCGACGGGGAATGAGGCTTGCCCGTCAATTCAGTAGTTCCACATTGAGTGGATCAATCTGCACTAATTGAGGTGGTTATGGTTTACGACGGAGTTTTACTTGAGAGTGTTGAAGGTTTGGGTGATCCCCCCGTGGTTGCACGTAGTGGAGAGATCTGGCATCGGCTTCAAGACGAGAAAACAGAAGTCGCCCAAAACCTGCTTGATGAGGGCGCCCTGGTTCACGATCAGGTGAATGGCGGACCTGAGGCGGACTTTTCAGACGAGATACCTCGCGAACTCGAATGGCTGCACCGTGCACAACTGGAATCGCGGCTTCGCGAAATCGGCGAAGCTCAGGATCGGTTGATCGAAGGTCTGTATGGCCGG
Organism: Pyrinomonadaceae bacterium; assembly: GCA_035457565.1. Classification (GTDB taxonomy): domain Bacteria; phylum Acidobacteriota; class Blastocatellia; order Pyrinomonadales; family Pyrinomonadaceae; genus PSRF01. Next base: position 1,815 of record DATIBJ010000148.1, read on the forward strand.
TGCATAGATTGCGATGAAGACATCGATCAGCGACGCTTAATTGCTGATCCGGCCACAGCGCGATGTTTCGCGTGTCAATCAATGATCGCTGGCAAACTGTAGTTGCATCTTCAACCGATATAAGGTTAGCGACTATTGCCACACAAAGGAGGTGGGACGTGTCAGCTCGTCGACCCGTTTATTCTGAAGTTGATGTTGAGGCTCCGCTGGAGGTTCCTCTAACCGGTTCACAGCTGCTCGATGCGCCGACGTTCAACAAAGGAAGTTCGTTTCCTGAGAACGAGCGACGGGAATTAGGACTACTCGGGTTGTTGCCCTACCATGTTTCAACTGTCGACGAACAACTGACTCGCACTTACGAGAACTATAGGGCCAAGACTTCTGATCTTGGACGCTATGTCTTCCTCACGGCCTTACAGGATCGCAACGAGACTCTGTTTTATCGCCTGGTCCTGGATCACATAACCGAGATGATGCCCATCGTCTATACACCGACGGTGGGCCTGAGTTGCCAACGTTACAGCCATGTGTTCCGTCGGCCTCGTGGCCTTTACATCTCCTATCCTTACAAACACGAGATTGACACGTTGCTCGACAACGCGCCTTCGGGTGAAGTTGAAGTGGTGGTTGCTACCGATGGCGAGCGGATACTCGGTCTGGGCGATCTGGGCGTCGGCGGGATGGGCATCCCCGTCGGCAAGCTGTCGCTCTACACGCTATGCGCGGGCATTTATCCCAATACAACTCTGCCGATTCTGCTGGATGTCGGAACGGACAACGAAGAACTACTCAACGATCCTCTCTACCTCGGTTGGCGGCACAAACGTATACGCGGCCAAGAATACGACGACTTCATCGAAGCGTTCGTAAGAGCCTTGACCAAAAAGTTTCCTGATGTGCTTTTGCAGTGGGAAGACTTCGCCAAAGGTAATGCAGCGCGTTTACTCGACAAGTATCACGACCGCCTGTGCACCTTTAATGATGATATTCAAGGCACAGGAGCGGTGACGCTTGCCGGCGTACTCGCTGCGATGAAGGTGAAAGGCTCGAACCTCAGCCGGCAGAAAGTAGTAATTCTCGGCGCGGGGTCATCCGCTATCGGTATCAGCGATCTTATAGTTGAAGGAATGAGATTGGAGGGAATATCTGAGGCTGAGAGCCGATCATCAATTTGGCTGATTGATAGTCGCGGTCTAGTGCATTCAGCGCGCGCCGATCTTGAGCCAACCAAGCGCCGCTATGCTCAGCCAACAGAATTGTTGGTAAATTGGAAGACTGAACGATCCGACCGGTTCACGTTTCATGATGTGGTGGCGAATGTTCATCCGACTATTTTGATCGGGACATCAGCCCAACCAGGAGCTTTCACTGAAGACATTGTTCGGCTAATGGGGCAATGCACAGATCGTCCGGTGATATTTCCACTCTCAAATCCCACCTCGAAATCCGAAGCTACTCCTGCTGACATTTTGCGCTGGACCACTGGCCGTGCCATTGTCGCAACTGGCAGCCCGTTCGCACCGGTATCCGAAGACGGGAAAACATTTTCTATTGGTCAGTGCAACAATGCCTTTATTTTTCCGGGGATCGGCCTTGGCGTCTTAGCGAGCAAAGCGAAGCGCGTCACAAGGCGCATGTTTGTTTCGGCGGCGCTCACTCTCAGTGAGTTTTCGCCGGCGCTGCGTGATCCGTTTGCTGCGCTGTATCCTCCCCTTGAAATCGTTCGGGATGTATCTCGCAAAGTTGCCGTCGCGGTAGGTCTTGAAGCGCAGCGAGCCGGGTTGGCGGAACAGACAACTCCCGAGGAGTTGAATCGACGGGTTGATACGAAGATTTGGAAACCACACTATAGACGTTTGGTGGCACAAGGCAGCGGGACAGAGGCACAGTGAAGATGAGTTCGGTGTTAAAAGCACTAGACATGGCTGACGAACTACGGGAGGGCATGACACGCAGTACGCCATACCGCGACGGCGATGTCGTATTGCGTGACGGCTCTACAGTCCGCGTGCGACTGATGCAGCAGCAGGATGAATCAAAACTTGCACGGCTGTTTCAATCGTTATCAGATCAAGACCGATGGTTCAGGTTCTTCGCTCCTGCAAAAGACTCTGCACTCGCGGTAGAAGCTCATCGTGAGGCAACTCTCGACCAATGTTTCGCGCTGATTGCATCGAGCGGTCCCGACGATCGAATTGTTGGACACGCATTCTACGCCGTCATCGAAGCGGGTCGGGCAGAAGTTGCGTTCACGATAGCGCACGAATTCCAGGGACGCGGTCTAGCAACAATCCTGCTCGGCCAATTAGCCGAAGTCGCAGCCGCTAATGGGATCGAGATCTTCGAAGCCGAGGTAGTGGCTTCAAACCATGCGATGCTGCGCGTGTTTCGCGAATCCGGTTTTCCCATCGATGTCAGCGCCACGGCCGGTCAACTCCACGTGACATTTCCCACTGTCTTCACCGGCGACGCCATCCATCGGTTTGAACGACGTGAAGCTTTGGCCGCTGTCAACGCGCTGAAGTTGTTCTTCAATCCGCGCGCGGTAGCGGTGATCGGTGCTTCAAGAAAGCGTGGAACGATTGGTGGTGAGATATTTCATAACCTGTTGAGCTTTGGGTTTGAAGGGGCGGTGTATCCGGTTAATCCGACAGCAGAAGTCGTTCAATCTGTGCCCGCATACTCGTCGGTCGAAGTTATTCCTGGTCCTGTCGATCTAGCAATCATTGTTGTTGCTGCCGACGAAGTCATCAATGCGGCCGCTGCTTGTGGCCGCAAAGGTGTAAAGGCACTGGTCGTCATTTCCGCGGGGTTCTCCGAGACCGGCGAGCAGGGTCAGTTGAGGCAAGCAGAGTTGCTTCGCGTTTGTAGTGAGGCCGGAATGCGTCTGATTGGTCCAAACTGCATGGGCATCGCGAACACCGATCCTGACGTGAGGCTAAACGCAACCTTCGCCGCATGTAAACCAACTCGTGGTCGCGTTGGATTCTCTTCACAGAGTGGCGCCCTCGGTCTCGCCATCATGGAGTTTGCCAATTCTTTAGGTTTAGGGCTGTCGACTTTTGTTTCTGTCGGAAACAAGGCCGACATTTCCGGCAACGACCTGCTGCGCTATTGGGAATCTGATGACGGAACAGACGTGATTCTGCTGTACCTGGAGTCGTTCGGAAATCCTAAGAAGTTTTCGCAAATCGCACGGCGCGTCGGAAGGAAGAAGCCAATCGCGGTCGTGAAGAGTGGACGGTCGAGCGCCGGAGCTCGCGCTACCTCGTCGCATACGGGGGCATTGATTGCGGCATCTGACGTGACGGTTGATGCGCTCTTTCAACAAGCCGGCGTTATTCGCACCGATACGTTGTCTGAACTGTTCGATGTTGGATCCTTACTTGTGAACCAGCCGCTGCCCGCGGGCAATCGCGTCGCAATCATTACGAATGCAGGTGGTCCAGGGATCTTATGCGCCGACGCCTGTGAGGCGCGCAAACTCGAGGTGCCGCTGCTTACAGCTCAAACCCAGATGAGCCTCCGTGAATTTCTATTGCCGGGCGCCAGTGCAGCGAATCCGATTGATATGATTGCGAACGCTCCAGCAGAGCACTACGGAAAAGCGCTGCAGCTTGTTGCGTCCGATCCAAATGTAGACGCGCTGATTATTATCTTCACCCCGCCGCTCGTAACTGATGCTTCAGAGGTAGCACGCGAGATCGTTAGCGGAATCAAATCGGCTGAGATCAAAAAACCTGTAATCGCAGTTTTCTTATCCTCAAGCGGCGCGCCGGCCGAATTGCGAGCTGCACACATTCCCTCCTTTGTATTTCCCGAAACGGCAGCAATCGCCCTTAGCCGTGTCGCTCGCTATCGCGAATGGCGCGAACGACCTGAACCTTCATTACCATCATTCAATGACATCAGACGTGACGAAGCGGCTGCGGTCGTAGCCACGGCACTCACCAGAGGCGATGGATGGTTAACCAATGAAGAGATCGTCACACTCTTTTCATGTTACGGATTGCCATTGATCGAACAACGCCTCGTGAACAGCGCCGAGGCTGCCGCGAGGGCCGCTGATGAATTGGGCGGTGAGGTTGCGCTCAAAGTAATCGCTCCTGGAGTGATTCATAAGACCGAAGCGGGTGGTGTTCGACTTCACTTGCAGGGAAGTGATCAAGTCCGCCTGGCGGCCCGAGAGATGGAACAACAGATGGGCCGAACCGGGCATTCAGCAAAAGGATTCGTTGTCCAACGGATGGCACAAGCTGGCGTCGAGATGATCGTAGGTGTCGTACATGATCGCCAGTTTGGTCCGGTTGTGGCATGCGGCGCGGGCGGCGTTCAAGTTGAACTGCTGCGCGATGTCTCGGTGCGACTGACTCCGTTATCAGTGGAGGATGCCGGCGACATGATAAGAAGCCTCAAGACGTATCAGCTTCTCACGGGATTCCGCGGCAGCGGAGCGTGCGATGTGAAGGCACTTGAGGACGGACTGCTCCGCGTCAGCACAATGGTCGAAGATCTTCCGCAAATCGCGGAACTCGACTGCAATCCTTTTGTCGTATTGGAGAGAGGCGCATTGGTTCTGGATGCTCGCGTACGAGTTGCGGCGTTAGATCCGCGCCTGTTACGTGGCGTAAGAAGATAACAATTCTGGCAGTAGCTCCTACAGTTCAACGCACAAAACAATCGCGCGCAAGGTGTTTCGGTGAAGATTGAGTGCTGATGTTTTGCACGTTGCATAGCTTTTGCGGAACTTAGCTGTTAGATCTGCGCACGACGCCATCCACCAGATGTAAGCTGCAGGTGTTGCGCTACCGCCAATGAGACATCCTCGCGCCACGGAGGCGCGACTACCTGCACACCTATTGGCAATCCCTCGGCGGAAGTTCCGCAGCGAACAACCACGCTGGGCCAACCAGTCAAATTAAAAGCCATAGTGTAACCATAAGCAGCCAGGTTTCGACCCTGATACGTTGTTCCATGAGGAATTGCGGCGTGAGCATTCGCCGGACAAATCAGTACGTCATAGTTCTGCCAGAATCTAAGCATCTGACTTCTAAACTGGTCCCACCTCTCCAATAGCGCTGAGTAGTCGCCAATCGGTATGGCTTTGAACGTCGAAAGGCGCTGTTCGAGCAATGTCTCTTGTGTTCCAGTCTTCTGCAGAAGTCTTCTGGCCCATGCGCCGCCATCTGCCCAAAGAATTCCCACATACATTTCGTAGGCTTCTTTGATTCGCTCGGGACGCGCTTCAGTTACAACTCCTCCGAGGTCCGCGATTCTTTTCGCTGCTTCTTTTACTACCGCAGCTATTTCAGCTGTCGCCGGGACATCACCGTTGTCCGTAAGGAATGCGGTTCGCAATTTCTTTAGATCGACTTTTTTCGAATCGCCGAGAGGTAAGGGAACGGTCGAGGGGTCGATGCCGTCAGGCCCGGTAAGAATCGGGAGTAGGAAGGCAAGATCTTCGACATATCGTGCCATGGGTCCGACGTGTGTCAGAGACTGGTGTGGACCATCAAATGAAATGATGTGACCAGTGCGAGGAATGCGCCCCTGAGTTGGTTTCATTCCTGCGATACCACAGTAGTGAGAAGGAAGTCGGATGCTCCCCCCGGTGTCAGTGCCAAGATCGCAGGGCGATCCGCTCGCCGCCAGAATCGCCGCAGCTCCACCGCTGCTGCCTCCCGACGTTCGTTCAAGGTTATAAGGATTGTTGGTACGACCGTAGACCAGGTTGTTTGTTTCGAAGGCAAGTGTTAGTTCGGGAGTGTTGGTCTTGCCTAGAACGATTGCGCCGGCCGCACGAAGCCGAGCGACAGCCGTTGCATCTGTGTCAGGAATGAACGCTGCGCGCCCTTTCAAACCGGCGGTAGAGATCATGCCCTTCGTTTCAAACGAATCTTTGATAGTGCAGGGAACACCGTGCAGTGGACCGCGCCATCTCTTCGCCTGCGCTTGCTGGTCTGCGGCGCGCGCATCAGCCAGGGCAGCTTCTCCGTGGATCTGAACTACCGCGTTGATCTTGGGATTGACCTGCTCGATCCGCTGAAGAAAGGCTCGCACTACTTCTTCAGATGAAACCTGTTTCGTCCGAATTGCCTTAGCGAGCCAGACCACAGATGCATCGATCAGTTCCTGAGAGTCTTTCTTTTGGTCTGTGACAGAGGAATCAGAAAGGAACTTAGGTGCAATAGTCATTACGAGAACACCAGCTTTCGTAGATTGTAGGAATTCACGGCGAGACAGATTATGTTTCATCTTGGTCAGACACTTAAATGTTTTCAATAACTGACTGATTCAGTATTTTATCTGGTCACAACAGAAATCCCAGCGCCCGTTTGCGACCGGCGCAGAAAGAAATAACATGAGTACGAAGACGAGAGGCCCATGGACCGTCAAAGGGACAATCGAAAGATATAAAAATGACTATTTTCAAGTGTTGGAAGATGAAGTCATTCGACCGGACCAACGGCCAGGAAACTTTTCGACGATACTTTTAAGGCCTGGAGTATCGGTCCTTGCCGTGGACGATGAACAGAACGTCTATCTGACAAGCGAGTATCGTTACGCCATCGAACGCGAAAGTATCGAAGTGGTTAGTGGTGGGATTGACGGAAATGAACCGACACTCGTTTGTGCTCGTCGTGAATTGCGTGAGGAAGTTGGGATTGAGGCGAAGGAATGGACAAGTTTAGGAGTCGTTGACCCACTAACGTCTATCGTTCGATCTCCAGCCGAGCTTTTCCTCGCGCGGGACTTAACGTTTGTCGAGCCCCAACATGAATCGACCGAGATTATTAGAATCATCAGAGTGACGTTAGCTGAAGCTGTTCGTATGGTCATGGACAGTGAGATTACACATGGGCCAAGTGCGGTACTGATATTGAAAGCCCACAACTATCTACGCACACAATGAAGAGCGATCGCACCTTTCATTCATTACGCCTGATCTTGTTCCTTGTCGTCTTGCTCGAGTTTCCGACTCTTTCACGGGCACAGGTACTCGGCGATCCGGTAGATGTAAGCCAGGACTTTCAAAAGATGGAGAACGTGTACTTTATAGGTAGTCGCGTAACTTCATTCAATACTGCAACTGGTCAGGGTTCGCTGCAATGGGATCGTTATTGGCGCAATACGACCTTGTCATTCAACAAAGTCGATGTCGGTTTCGCCCGCGGACGCGCAACCGAGTTTCCTGGTTCAGAATATGATCAGGATCCATCATTACCTTTTGCTATTAATTTCGTAAGTCCTCGAACCATTCGGTTACGGTTTTCGACTCGCGCGGTTCCCCTGACCGACGGCCAGTCGCTGATGCTCGCAGGCAGCGTGCCAACAGACACGTCCTGGCGAGTCGAGCAGAACGATCGCGAAATCATTTACACGGGTGCGCATGGCCGCGTGCGAATCCTTAAACAGCCATGGCATATAGAAATCTACGATCGGAACGGTCGTCTGCTTACTCGAACTCAGAACCTGGGAGATCCGTCGACCTTCTTTACGCCTGTTCCTTTTTCGTTTGTACGTCGAGCCAGTGATCTCGCGCGTCGCATCGCGGCTACCTTTGAACTGCAACACGATGAAAAGATATTTGGCTGCGGAGAGTCCTTCACCCGATTTAACAAGCGAGGTCAGCGCGTGCTCGTCTCCACGCGTGACGGAATGGGCACGCAAAACGAATACATGTATAAGCCCATCCCGTTCTTTTTGAGCAGCAATGGGTACGGGATGTTTGTCCATACCAGCGCACCGCTCACCTTCGACTTTGGCAAAACGTTCGATGCGCACAACGTCATCTACTCAGGCGATGAGAACCTCGATATCTTTCTATTCATCGGCGAACCAAAGGACATCCTGTCTGAGTACACCGCAATAACCGGGCGCAGTCCAGTGCCGCCGCTTTGGTCCTTCGGCTTTTGGATGAGCCGGATTACTTACAACTCAGAAGACCAGGTTCGGCAGGTAGCCGAACAACTGAGAAAACATCAGGTTCCTGCCGATGTAATTCACCTCGATACAGGATGGTTCGAAACCGATTGGCGAAGCGACTACCGTTTTTCAACTTCGCGCTTCCGCGATCCAACCAAGATGATTGCGGATTTAAAAGACCAGGGTTTTCACGTCAGCCTTTGGCAATACACCTACTTCACGAGCAAAAACGATCTCTGGAAAGAGGTAGTCGGGAAGGGTTACCACGTCAGGAATGAAGGCGGCGAACTTCCGTTCGAGGACGCGACACTCGACATGAGTAATCCGGAAGCAGTGAAGTGGTATCAAGGCAAATTGAGAGAATTGTTGAAGCTGGGTGTCGGCGCAATCAAGGTCGACTTTGGTGAAGGCGCTCCGCTTACGGGTCAGTATGCGTCAGGGCGCACTGGGTGGTACGAACATAATTTGTATCCGTTGAGATATAACAAAGCAGTCGCTGAAGTCACTAAGGAAGTTACTGGTGAAGATGTGATCTGGGCGCGCAGCGCATGGGCCGGTAGTCAACGTTATCCGTTGCACTGGGGTGGCGATGCAGAGAACACCGATTCTGCGATGGCAGCTGAGTTACGCGGCGGTCTGTCGTTCGGACTATCTGGGTTCACTTATTGGAGTCACGACGTTGGCGGGTTTGTGCAACGAGCGCCGCGCGATCTGTATCGTCGTTGGATGGCTTGGGGAGCATTGACATCGCACACGCGCGCACACGGTGCCCCACCGAGAGAGCCGTGGGAATACGACACTGCCTTGACAGAAGATTTCCGCAAGGCGTTAGGTTTGCGATATTCGTTGATGCCTTACATCTACGCACAAGCGAAGGACTCCTCCGCGCGTGGGTTCCCAATGGTGCGGCCCTTATTCTTTGAATACCCGCACGATCCAGGTTCATGGACCATCGATGATCAGTACATGTTTGGATCAGATTTGCTCGTAGCACCCATGTTTGAAAGTGGCACGACTCGCAAAGTTTATGTTCCTCCGGGCCGATGGATCGATTATCAAACTGGTCGTGTTTTTCAGGGACCGAACTGGTACGACATTCAATCAGATAAAATTCCGATTGTGTTGCTCGTTAAGGATCACTCGGTGATTCCTCATATTAAAGTTGCACAAAGTACTAAAGATATGGATTGGGACAACGTCGAGCTGCGTGTGTTCAGCACAGACAACTTACAGGCTTCCGGACTCTTTACGCGGCCTGACAGCGGCGTACAAGTTCTGTCTACAGTTCAGCGAGCCGGGGTCTTTGCATTGAGAGAAGATCCCCAAGCCGGACGGGTAAAGTGGACGATCAGGATCTTTCCGGCAGCTCGATGAGAGACCGGCCAGACAGTAGGCGCAGGTCGATCGGTGAACCCGTCGCCATGCGCTTGACCTTTGGATAAATTGAGAATAAAAAGCCGCCAAAGCAATCACACTCCACGCCCAGCATGTCGGTTGAAAGGAACTCAGGGTCATGAAAATCTCCTCGACAAGAGTTATCGCCCCATTGTGTCTCGTAGCGATGTTTGTTGCCGGCTTTCTCTCACGCAGCTTCCTGGATCTAAGCGCCAGGGCCTCAACGACGGCGGCAAGTGTCCAAGGTCCCGGTTCGCGTAAGTGTTCACTGAAGACATTAAAAGGAGCTTACGGGATTAAGTTTGAGGGTCAGAGGCTCGGGACAGGCCCGCTAGTATCCATCTCCCGAATTGTCTTCGACGGAGAGGGTACGTTCACGACGACGGAGATTGGTAGGTTCAATGGAAATCCGCTGCAACGAACATTCACTGGACCTTACACAATCAACGACGACTGCACCGGCTTTCTCGACTTCTCCTCAGACTTAAGTAATCCTCCTCATGAAGCTCACGGAAACTTTGTGATTGTGGATGAGGGTCGAGAGTTTTTTGTGGTGGATAACGAGGAATTTTGGGCCGCGAGCGGCATTGGCAAGAAGATTTAACTCACGCGACATAGTCAGTACCGCACGCGGTAGCGTCGGGTCCGGCTGCCCTTGAGTCGACTTTGTGGCAAGCAAACCCGACGCTACCGCGTTTCGGTACTGACTGTTTTCCTACTGAGTGGAGCATCGTTGCTGCTATGACTTCGCGAATCCTTGTATCACTTGTAGGACTGCTGTTGGCGATAGGCATAGTCGTGTTCGCCATCAGTCGTTCCAGATCAACGCTCAGGTCAGCAGCAACTCTAAAAACAGCGTGTGATGACTGTCCTTCAGAAGTAGCAACCACTTTCCAGGCAACTGTTCCAAATCAAGCTGGACCACCTGGTACGCCGCCAGATGGGATGGTTTGGATTCCTGGTGGGGAGTTTTCGATGGGGAGCACGGCTGAAAGTGAGTCGCTCTGTGGTATGCCCGGTATTACAGAAGACGCGTTGCCAGTTCATCGGGTGTATGTCGATGGTTTCTGGATGGACGCGACTGAATTAACAAACGAAGAGTTTGATAGGTTTGTGAAAGCGACCGGATACCTGACTACCGCTGAGCGTACTCCGACAAGAGAAGAATTTCCTGATGCTCCGGCTGAGAATCTTGTTGCAGGCTCGACTGTTTTTACACCGACAGCCGGCGAAGTTTCGCTCGATAACTACTTTCAGTGGTGGCGATATCAGAAGGGTGCAAACTGGCGCCATCCCGAAGGACCGCCGAGTTCCATTAAGGGACGAGAAAAGTTTCCGGTGGTCCAGATTTCCTACGACGACGCTATTGCGTATGCGAAGTGGGCAGCAAAGCGTTTGCCGACTGAAGCAGAATGGGAGTTTGCGGCGCGGGGTGGATTGACTGGAAAACTCTTCCCGTGGGGTGATGAGTTTTGGCCGCGCGACACACCGGTAGCTAATACCTATCAGGGACGGTTTCCCGCGAAGGATACAGGTGCGGATGGTTTTAAAGGCATTGCGCCAGTTCGATCGTTTCCGCCAAATGGTTTCGGGTTGTTTGATGTTGGTGGGAACGTTTGGGAATGGGTCGCCGATTGGTATCGCAGCGACTACTACAGTGAGTTGGTAAAAGCCGGCGGTATAGTGCGCAATCCACGAGGCCCACAATCATCTTTCGATCCTGCGGAACCAACAGCCAAGAAGCGGGTGCAGAGAGGCGGCTCTTATCTCTGCACCGATCAATATTGCAGTCGTTACATGGTTGGCACCCGTGGCAAAGGAGAAGTAACTACAGCAAGTAACCACGTCGGTGTTCGCTTTGTGATGGACCCAAAGTGACCAAGCAAAAACGCTCCCGAATGTCCTTGTGATCTACTCAATTCTCTCTGTGTAACCGCCGTGTTCTTTGTGCCTCTGGGGTATTCAGCTGTCCGACGATTTCAACCACAGAGACACTGAGAACACAAAGGTCACACGGAGAATTAAATAAGACCCTGCCTCTGACTATCTTTCAACGGCTGTCAATACTGACAGTTACGCCGCCATATCTCACGCCTTAGGCTGGCCCATAGAGGAATCGCCGAAACGGTAGTCAGCTACGCCAGATCTGCGAATTTCATCGCTAATAGACGGAGATAAAGACAATGAATCTACGGCACAAAATTGAGCTGGTGGCCCTGGCGTTAATTGTTGCCTGCGCGTGTTCGGCTACTGGCTTTGGCCAAACTCAGTCGGCTAACGACCTGAATCCTTCAACAGTAAACAATAACGAATCGGGTACGCTTACAGCCGCGAGTACTCACTCGACGAAGATCGCGGAGAAGGGAATCAAAAAGACAGCAAGTCTCTTCGACGATTCCGATCCGAAGGCCCAAAGTACCGATCCAGACGAATGGCATTTTCAGTTCAGCCCCTATTTGTGGATTGCTGGAGTGACCGGACGAGCTGGAATAGGCGATCTTGTTGTTGACATCGATTCCGGATTAACTGACGACAACGTCAAACTTAATTCTGGTTTCATGGGGACTTTCGAAGCACGCAAGAACAAGTTTGTTCTGCTCGCCGATCTGCAATATTCAAATCTTGGGACTGAGCGACCGAGTCCACGCGGCCTGCTGTTTTCCGGTGCTGAAGCTGATTTCAAGACCTTCATTTTTGATCCCGAAGTCGGCTATCGCGTTGCGGAAAATATCGAAAAGCGCCGCTCGGTCGATATCCTGGGTGGAATTCGGATTTGGCGATTGGAAACGAATCTAAACTTCTTACCAGGAATTCTCGCGGCGAGATCCGCGGCCGGAACGCGAAGCTGGGTTGATGCAGTCGGCGGCGTCCGCGGCAAGATGTATTTGTCCAAGAGCATTTTCATCGCAGGCAAAGGTGATCTCGGCGGTGGCGGCGCAAAGTTCACATGGCAGTTGTTCGGTGGAGCTGGCGTTCACGTTCACAGCAAGATCGCACTGATTGGCGGCTACAGAGCCCTTTCGGTCAACTACGATAGAGATAACTTCCTGTTTGATACGACGCTGAGTGGACCAATGATAGGAGCTATGTTCATTGTGAAGTAGGGCTTAGATTTTTGTTGGCGAATCTGAACGGCCGCTCGCTACTTCGCCGATTATGGAGAAAGGCGGGTTGTGGGATGTATCTCCCCATTGACGGCGACCTTGATTCTGCGATAGTCATGCATTCAACATTGAATCGAGGAAAGCAATCATGAAACAAGCCACCAGTAAAACCAAAAAGCAGTTGTCAGCAGAGCAACGGGAGGAACTGCTCACCGCGTTGAAAGCACGCTTTGAAAAGAACATGAACCGCCATAAGGGTCTTGAATGGTCTAGGGTGCAAGCCAGGTTGGAAGCCAATACTGAAAGGCTGTGGTCACTCAGTGAAATGGAAAGAACGGGCGGTGAACCGGATGTTGTAGGTCATGACAAAAAGACGGGCGAATACGTTTTCTATGATTGTTCAGCAGAAAGCCCGAAAGGCCGCAGAAGTGTTTGTTACGACCGCGAAGCGCTGGAGTCGAGGAAGGAACATAAACCGGGAAATAGCGTCATTGATATGGCAGCTGCCATGGGCGTTGAGCTTTTAACGGAAGAACAATATCGGGAGCTGCAGCAACTCGGAGATTTCGACACCAAGACGTCGAGCTGGGTGAAAACACCTCCTGCTATCAGGAAACTCGGCGGCGCCCTCTTTTGTGATCGTCGTTACGACATGGTTTTCCTGTATCACAACGGTGCAGAGTCCTACTATGCGGCGAGAGGTTTCCGCGGCTCGCTAAGGATCTAAATTCCGCACAGTCCCTGTCGACCTCAACTCACACACTCCTAAAAGGTCGACTCGAAAGATTTTGCAGACAGTTAGCACCGAAACCGTCTCCGTTTACGCGTCTCATAGTAGGGCCCGAGTGTCTGATGCGTCTCCAATCCGAAATAATGGTTAGCTCCTCCACCGGTTCGAGTGCTGTTCAACGCGCTGCGTTGGCACTTAGCCATGATCGCAGCGCCTTAGCGGTGGAGGACAAGGTGCGGTCGTTGATTCGCGAGGCCGCGGATCAACTTTGCCGCGTCGTGGATGGAAACCTGGATTTCGTGGTTCAAGTCTCTGAAAGCGACGATGACGTCGATAAGTTTCTTCTTCTTGTTAATTTTGTTCTAGCCACGGCGCGCCGGTCGCTCGATGACCTTTCTGAAGTTCACCGGCGTGTCGAAGAAGACTTGTTTGCTGCTCGCAAGCTCCAGGAGAAGTTATTACCAGAGAAACTGCCGAACGCGAGGAATCTACGCGTTGGTGCGAAATGCGTTCCGGCAAGAGCCGTCGGGGGCGACTTCTACGACTTCTTTCGCTATCCGCGTTCGGAGCTTTACGTCGGATTGCTCGGTGACGTAAGTGGAAAAGGCGCTGCCGCAGCGATCTACGCTGCACTTGCTGGTGGCATCGTCCGCTCTCTAACAGATCGCGAAATCGATCCGGCTGCGATGCTGAGCCAGGTAAGCAACAGTTTGTTCACGCGAGCACCTGACGGTAATTTCGTTGCGTTAGCCTATTCCACGTGGGACGACGAGAACCGCGTGTTAGAGATTTGCAACTCCGGTCTCCCCGAACCTCTGCTTTGTCGAAAAGGCATTCTCCGCACTCTACCGATCCACGGATTGCCGCTAGGGCTGTTTGAGGATGCTAAGTACGACGCTATGCGAATTCAATGCGAACCTGGAGACACCTTTGTCTTTTATACGGATGGTGTGGTTGATGAAGTCGATCGGTATGGCAAGGAGTTCAGTGGTGAGCGTTTAGCAGAAATTATTAGCACAGTATGCCATCTGAGCGCCGCCGAAATCGTCGAACACATATTCGAGCAAGTGGCAAAGCACTGCAATTGCGCAATGAATCATGATGATCAAACTGTCGTGGTGGTCCAGGTCGTGTGAAGAGCGAAAGATGACAGGAGATAATTAACGTGTTAGGACTCATTCCCAAGGTTTTATTTGATTTGGTTACGACCCACCATGGTGCAGAGGCTGCGTCGGAAATCAGACGTCGTTCGGGGTGCACTGACTTAGAGTTTCGGATCAACGAAGTCTACGACGATGAGACGTGGCGGAACATAGTTGCAACGACTGTCGATGTGCTTGGATGTACTGGTGAGGAGTTGGAGGAGGAGTACGCAAGGTTTTTTCTTAGAGACGCTCAGAAGCGCTGGCCGGTTTGGTTCGAGATGTCGAAGACGGCGCGACAGTTTCTCGAACGGCATCCCTCGGTTCACAACAATTTCGCCGATGCAGTACGCGATCCCGGTTCTAGAGATCTCATCAAGGACAAATTTCGCATTGAAAAACTGCACGACAAGCTCATAACGCATTACCGGTCTCCCAATCGGCACTGTCATTTATATGTGAGTCTCGCTCGCGAAGTGTTGGCGCTCTACAGTGAGCACGCGACCATCGAGGAACCGAAGTGTATCAAGCGCGGTGATGATGAGTGTGAGATATGGATTTCGTGGCCCGAGGAGTGAAAACGCGGAGCGCGACAAAATGAAGTTCGCAAGAATTGTATTCTTGATCGCCGGAGTCTACGGACTACTTGTAATGCTGCCGCAGTATTTTCTTGAATCAAAGATCGGTCGGGATTCGCCGCCAGCGATTACGCATCCTGAATTCTATTATGGCTTCATCGGTGTGACGCTGGCGTGGCAAGTGGTCTTCATCATTATTTCGCGAGACCCGGTGCGATATCGAGCGCTGATGATCGCGGCCGTTCTTGAAAAAGTTGGCTTCGTATTTGCGCTCATCGTTTTGTTCTTACAGCATCGTGTCTCATCAACGATGCTCGCTCCTGGCGCCATTGATGCACTTCTTGGCGTGCTGTTTATCGCAGCGTTCGTGAAGACGAGAGCCGTTGATAATTCCTGATAAGCGCATTGTGCCGGACTCTGTAGGCTTTGCGCTTCCAAGTCTCCACAAACTGTAATGAGATTGTAAAACGTTGTTACCGCCAAACCGCTTCGCCGCGCGCTTAGAATTTTTCAAACATTACCATCATGCTGCGGTAATCGAATGTAACAACGAAATCCTTGAAGAAATCATTTCCGAGAAGCCCGTCAAACGGCGCTTCATCCAAACCGGAATTAATGAGGCGAAATGAGACGGGTCGGCGAATCTATGGTTACACTGCCTACCGTCAAGGTCTTGAGCTTACCTTTCCGGTTTACGGACGTGCCGAGAGCACAGATAGGCGACAAAAACGTATAAGAAGTTTGTGTTCATCTGTTACTCCGATCCGGGGACGCTGCGAAAAGGAGAGCGCGAGGGCACACTTATGTCTTAATTAGAGGAGGGAAGTCCTCAGCGGCGCATTCAATTGTTTCTCAACGGATTCTCAACGGGCAGAAAACGCACCCTGCAGCGCTGCGAAGCGCTCACTGCAACGCCTTTGTGGCTTGGAGAACCTGTTCCGGCTGCGCGATCTTAAAAAAATTCTCGGTAATCATTCGCCAGCGAATTGTGCCAGATGAATCGAGGAGGAACTCAGCCGGACGCGCAATGTCTTTGCCGCTTGCTATCTCGTTGGCGTGAACCAGGTCATAGCGACGAATTGTCTCGAGTTTTGGATCCGAGAGAAAAGTGAAACTGTATCCCGCTTTTTGAATCATGTACTTGCGAGTTTCATCTGGCGTGTCCACGCTGATCCCGACGACACGGATTCCGGCCTCGCTAAACTGATTCAGATTTTTTTCGAAACTTCGCAACTCGAAGTGACAATTCCCTCACCAATAGCCGCGGTAAAATATTAGCAGCACGCCTTTGGGCGGCTTGTTGTTAATCGGCTCAGCCAACAATTGAGCCAGCGTAACCGGCTTGTCGTTCGAATCAGTGAGTGTGAAGGCGGGCGCCTTCTGTCCGACTTGTGGCGCGCCAGTCGATGCAGGCAGCCACGATCCCATGACGTAGATCAAATAAAGAAGTCCTGCGAGCAGTAATACTCCAAACGCTGCCGCCAGAGAGCTGAAGATTCTTGAGATGATCTTCTTGTCAGGTTTGAAAGCGCGGCGAAGGCCGAGAAACAAAAGCACGAGTGCGATTGCGAACAGGGTCAGGTTGGCCCATGGAAATTCACGCGTTATCGCCCACCGTACAAATAGAAGCGGATAACTAAAGGCCGCAACGAGGCTGAGAAAGAATCCCGTCCAGATCTGCCAGTTTGTTTTTCTCATGACGAGGTCAGTAGCTTCGCTACCCACCCGCTATCCCGACGCATCGGGTCGCGCCCTGCGCCATGGAAAGCGCCACAGTCCGCGCGCCGAAAGAACGACGGAGAAGACAGAGGTCACGCCGAGAGCGAGAACTGTCCACACCCAGAAAAATTTTCCGCTTGAGTTGGCGATTCTGCCGCCGACAAGTCCTGCGCCTCTCATATGGGCGAGGGAAACAAGGCAGCCGAGCATCGATCCCAGGAGCATTATGATGTACCCCGATCGCCGTCCGCTGAGCGCAACCGTTCCGTAAAACCAGATGGAAATGGTAAGGATCGTTTGGATGTTCTTGAATCCTCCCGGCTCGAACCCGCGGACGATGTCGTCTGCAATATGAAACGACATAAAGACGATCGCGAGCAGCGAAGTGATTGTTAACTTAAGATTTTCTGTCATTCGCTATTCGTCGGTTCTCCTCCCTGGTTGATTGAGAATGCAACCGTGAGAATTTATAGACTTTGAACTTACAAGTCTCCACAGACTGTAATGAGATTGTAAAAAGTTGTAACGAAGGGAATACATCACCGATAGTCGCTAATCTGCGTAGTCTGGGTACCCTGTGAATACTCTCGTTTTGCGCCGCGGTTTATTCCACGAAGCGATAGCCGAGTCGGTGAACAGTAATAATGTGCTGCGGCTCGGATGGATCAGGTTCGATTTTCTGACGCAGCCTGGCGATATGGTTATCAACGGTTCGCGTAATTGGGGTGATGTCATACCCCCAAACCTCGTCGAGCAGTTGATCGCGTGTGACGATTTCACCTCGACGCCGGATCAGATAGCGCAGGATCTCAAATTCGCGAGCTGAAAGATCTAATTCCCGCCCGCCTTTGCGCGCCGCGTATTTTTTAAAATTCAACTCCACATCGCCGAATTTAAAACTTTCGATTTCAACGACTTGTCTTGCGGCCCGTCGCAAGTGCGCCCTGATGCGCGCGAGCAGTTCCTTGATGCTAAATGGCTTCGTTACGTAATCATCTGCCCCAACTTCCAGGCCGACCACCTTGTCGATCTCCTCACTCCGAGCAGTCAGCATAAGAATTGGTGTTTCGATGCCGCGTTTGCGCAAGGTACGGCACACATCTATTCCGCTCATCAGAGGCAGCATCACATCGAGCAGAATGATGTCAGGTTTCTCAGTCGAGGCTTTCTCTAATCCTTCCTTGCCATCGCGTGCCACGGAGACACTGTAGCCTTCATACTCACAGCTATCTTTTAGCCCGAGAACCATATTGGGTTCGTCTTCGATTATCAGAACTTTGGCCAAATGCTTCTCCTATGAATAGGGCGCCGACCGAATTCTTCTCTGTGTTTTCCTCCGTGCTCTTCATGTCTCAGTGGCGAGTTTTTTCGAGCGAGTCGGACAACCACAGAGTCACAGAGAACACTGAGACGAGAACAGAGAAACTTACTACGATCGTTGGGCATCAGCGTCCCTGCGGTTTAGCGGAAGAAGAATCGTAAATCTACTTCCTTTACTCACGTCGCTTTCGACCGAGATGGAGCCCTTATGAGCTTCAATAATGTGCTTTACCAGAGATAGCCCCAGGCCACTGCCCTTTACATCATGGACCAGTCCGTTGCCCACACGGTAAAACTTCTCGAATATCTTTGCCTGTTCTGCGCGTGGAATTCCAATGCCCTGATCTGCGATCTCAACAGACAGATCAGATCCGCGCTTTTCTGTCGTGATCGAAAGCTGCTTCACCTCGCGGGAGTACTTAATCGCATTATCAAGCAGATTTGAGATAGCCTGCGCCATCGCCTCGCGGTCAATTACGACTGGCGGCAGATCAGGTTGGATGTTTGTTTGAATCTGAAAGCCGGAGTTGATGATCTGATAGCGATAGCTGGACAGCACATTCTCAATTACCTCTGCCATATCACCATCTGCGAAGTTATACGTTTTCCGTCCGGCCTCAATTTTTGAGAAATCGAGAATGTTATCGATCACCTTGTTCAAGCGGCGACTTTCATGACGCAGGACCTGGTAGTACTCGATCCTCTTCTCTTCATTTTTAACGCGACCGAGTTCGAGAATTTCAGAAAACAGGCTGAGTAGCGATAGAGGTGTCTTTAGTTCATGCGAGACATTCGCGACGAAATTTGATTTCGCTTGCGCCAGGCGTGCTTCGCGGTCAGTGGCTCGTATCGCCAGGGCGATACCGAAAAGTAACACCAGCAGCACCAGGACAGTTGCTCCGGCACTATGCAAAAAACTGTCGCGCGCGAGCTGATCAAGATTTGTATCCTTCAGGCCGACTGCTGCCTTCCAGTCGGAGAACGGACGATCAAGATTGCTTTCAAGAAGGTATCCTTTTTTAGGCGCCCCGTTTGAATAGAGTACGCGCTGATTTTCGTCGCTGATCGTAATTGTCATCCCTGGTGAGTGCGATGCAATGAGTGGTCTTATAATCCCAGCCATTAAGTCATTGGTGACGAAACCTTCGCTTAGTAAGACACCTCCAAAACTCTTCGACTCTTCTTTTGTCAGGTCGTTCAGCGGATAAAACAGATACGTTCCTTGACGCATGTCATTGATCGGCGCGGAATCATATAGGAATAAATACTTGCGGTTACCGTCGAGAAAACTCTGGGCCATCCGCGATTTGTCAAATAGAAACAGAATGTGGGACTGTGTAGGGGCGAATCCTGCCCGCTCGCTTTTCTCAAATTTGTCAGAATAGAAATACGCGTAACTATTGGTTCCTTGCTTTCCATCCCAAAAGGTGAAAGCAAAGATCTCTTGGATCTCAGGATGGGAACGCTTTACGTCTGAAAAGTATTTTTCGATCTCTTTGGGGTCGTCCTCCGGAACTCCTCGTGACGAAAGGTGCATGCTGTCGATCGGGCTTAGGGTTTGCGCTGCGATGTCTTCCAGTCGTTGTCTCATTCGTTGTTCGACAATGGTCAGTCCCTGTCGCAGGTTATCCTTAAATGCGCCTTTGGTTTTGTTCTCGAGTTCTACGAGCGATCGATACTGCAGATAAGTCAACCCGGCAACCGGAAGCAACACGCCCACTGATACGAGTATCACCAACTTCTTGCGCAGGGATAGTTTGCGGATCGCATTTAGGAACATACCAGGCGGTAGCATACATCGAGTCGAAGGGAAGGGCCGCTAGTCATCCGCACTGGAAATGTAAAAAGTTGTAACAGCGCCGATCGAGTAGAACGGCAATCGAGGAAGGTCGACACTATTTTCGTTCGTGTTGGTTCGTGTGACTTCGTGGATTGCTCTTGTTTCCCTGGACAAAGGGAACGATCCAGAAGTCGCACGAACTCAACACGAAACTCGTTACCACCGAAACCGACTTTTAAGGCAAAGTCGTCACAGGTCGCGAGGGCTCTTCGGAACTCGACTTGAACTTACTCCGTACATATGTGTGCATCTAAGTTCGCACCTGTCACCAGGAGGTTACGCATGCGATCCGCGCACGCTACCGGCCGAGTCGTTGGCATTCTCGTACTACTACATCTCATCGTTGGCCTAACTTCACCGTACATCATCCTGCGTCCACTCGGTATCCCACTCGACG
Source organism: Pyrinomonadaceae bacterium (assembly GCA_035457565.1). Classification (GTDB taxonomy): domain Bacteria; phylum Acidobacteriota; class Blastocatellia; order Pyrinomonadales; family Pyrinomonadaceae; genus PSRF01. Next base: position 21,966 of record DATIBJ010000148.1, read on the forward strand.
CGAGCGCGATAGTTAGCGGCGCTTTAGCGAGGCTTGCCGTGATGCTTCTCTTCGTTGGCGGAGCCCTCACGATTGCAATTACCTTGACGGGTTGGTCCGTGTTCCGCGAATTCGGCTTTTCGTTAGCTGCTTGGTTGTTGGCGCTGGCGATTGCCAACTTCACGTTGCAATGTGTGGAGAACGCGGCGTGGATGTCGCTCCTCACATTCAGTCAGGAATATGCAAAAGCAAATGCAGGCGATCTTGGTCTCTTCCATGTGACCGGTATTGCACTACGAATGATTTGGAAGTGGGTCCACTACACGCATCTGCTGATTATGGTGGGTTGGATGTTTCTGCTTGGTGTAATGCTTTGGCGCTCCAGGGTCGTGCCGCGAGCACTGGCGGTGCTGTTACTCCTGGGTTCGTTGCTTCAGATTTTCGGCATCACCTTGCCACAGTTCATTCCGTATCCGACTCGTCCGATGTTGATGGGTTTGCCACTCGGAATCATATATCTCGTCTTGGCCCTGTGGTTGATGGCCAGGGGATTTAGTGGTCGGGCGAAGACGTTTGCTGAGTCTTGACCCGATTGCGCCGGAAGTGATCTTGACAATATTTGTAAGTTCGGCCCAGCGTGGCCGCCGTCTCGCCGAGATAACTGTCGGCGGCCACCGCTATAGCTAACGGCTTGTTGGAAACAAACAATACGTGAGCCGCGTAACACTGCTGATATGACCAGCGCTCAGACCGATGAACCAACTCCTCGGAAACCGCTCCGAGTGTGGCCCGGCGTCGTCCTTGTCGTGGTGCAGTGGATCGCTTGGCTTATTGTTCCTTTCTTTCTGCCCCAATACATTCTGCCCGCATTCATGGTTACCGCCGTATGCGCGTTAGGTGTCGTTTTGTGGTGGTTGATCTTCAGCCGAGCGCCCTGGTACGAGCGCGTAGCTGCGCTTGTCCTGATCGTCCTCGCGGTGATCGTAACCAAGCGTATTGTCCACGTGTCGATTGCAACCGGCAGTTTTGGACTTTTGCTTTTCGTCCTGGCGATCCCAGCTATGAGCCTCGCGCTTGTCGCAGCGGCAGTAATCAGTCGTCGACTCTCCGCAGGGCCGCGACGCGCAGTGTTCCTTGCGGCGATCGTGATCGGATGTGGAGTGTTTACGCTCCTCCGAACCGCTGGTGCTACCGGGGACTTCAAAAACGAGTTCCACTGGCGCTGGTCCAAAACTCCTGAGGAGCGACTCCTGGCCCAAGGTGATGAGACTCTAGCGTCGCCCTCAGCTCCCGCCGCAACAGGCAAGATGGAATACGAGTGGCCCGGTTTTCGAGGACCGCAGCGGGATGGTGCAGTGCGCGGTGTGCAGATCAAGACTGACTGGTCAGCATCGCAGCCAGTCGAAATGTGGCGCCGGCCCGTTGGACCAGGCTGGTCATCGTTTGCGGTCCACGCCGGGCGCCTCTACACACAGGAACAGCGCGGCAAAGATGAGATCGTTGCGTGCTATGACGTGAGCACAGGTAATCCGGTGTGGAGACACAGCGACCCGGCTCGCTTTTATGAATCGATTGGCGGTCCCGGCCCGCGCGCGACCCCCACACTCAGTAATGGTCACGTGTACTCGGTTGGTGCGACCGGAATCATGAACGTGCTCGACGATCGTACTGGCGCCGTAGTGTGGTCGCGCAATGCAGTGTCTGACACAGGCGCGAAGATCCCCGGTTGGGGTATCGCTGGATCGCCGTTGGTAGTTGGGGATCTCGTGATTGCCGCCGCTTCCGGCAACCTCGTCGCTTACGAGCTCGCGAGCGGCAAGCCGCGCTGGTTTGGCCCGAAGGGTAGCGACAGCTACAGCTCACCACAGCTTTTGACGATCGGTGGAGTCGAACAGATCGTGCTGATGAGCTCAACAGGTGCGACTAGTGTCGCACTCGCAGACGGCAAGGAACTTTGGAGTCACTCATGGCCATCCGACACGCGCATCATGCAACCAGCCGTGGCGGCGGATGGAGAACTTGTGATCAGTGTCGGCGACGGAATGGGCGGAAATGGCACGCGCAAGATCGCCGTGAAGCAAGGACAAAGTGGATCAAGTGGATGGACTACCGAAGAGCGCTGGACATCCGAGGATCTCAATGCCAACTTCACCGATTTCGTCGTTCACAAGGGCCATGTTTTCGGTTTCGACTGGGGCACTTTGGCGTGCATCGACGTGAACAACGGGAAGCAAAAGTGGAAGGCCCCACAGCACGGTTACGGCCAGATCGTGCTTTTGCCCGACCAGGACTTGTTGCTTGAGTTATCGGAGAAGGGTGAGTTGGTGTTGCTAAAGGCGTCGCCCGAGCAGTTCACCGAACTCGCGCGGTTCAAGGTGCTCGAGGGGAAGACTTGGAACCATCCGGTCCTGGTCGGCGACATTGTGTTGGTTCGCAACGATCACGAGATGGCCGCCTTCCGCCTGCCCGTCGGCTAGTGATATCAGGACAGGATTAACAGAATTTACAAGATTAACCTACAGCTCGAATGCAAGAAGTTTAAAAGGCGCTGCTAATCTTGTGAATTCTGTTAATCCTGTCTACGGCTATCTATTTCGCCACCGCTGTACAACCAAATTGCCCGTAGGGATCTCTAATGCCCGCTATCTGCTTCCCGACGAAACGATACGCACACTTTCCCCAAGACAATCTGACTAAGCGACCGCTTAGTTTGTGACGCGCGTAAAACGGCCAGCTCGAATATGGTCACCTTGCGCCGTGCGCGTTGGTGTGTTTCACCGTGGGAAGGAGCTTCGCATAAAAACGCCACTCCGGTTCCCACCAGGTTTACCTCCGGAGCAACTGACGTGCGAATCTTACATGTCGAAGATGATGCCGATACGCGAGCGCTCGTCGCCCTGGTATTGCAAGCTGAGGGCTGGGAAGTCGTTTCCGTAGACAACGCCAGCAGCGCGCTCACAATTGTAGGCGCCGGCGGCTTTGACCTTTACCTGATTGATAATTGGATCGAGGGCGACAGTGGTGCAGGACTATGTCGTCGCTTGCGCGCCGCTGATCCACACACGCCCATTCTTTTTTATTCGGGTGCGGTATATCCAGCCGACATTGAAACCGCACTTAGTTCGGGCGCACAAGGTTACCTTGAAAAGCCATGTTCACCCGAAGCACTGATTGAAGAGATAGTGAAGCTGACGCGAGGTGGGAAGTAGCGCTCGCGAATGATCTTGAGAAAAAACTCACGTCAGTGATTAGTGTTATTTCGTGTGGTTTGGTGGATCGTATTTTCTGGGCATAGGCGATCCACGAATTCACACGAAGTAACACGAACAAAAAACCTAAGAATATTCCGAGTTTTTGACATGCTCTCTGCCGGAGTGGTTTTTGTCATAGCGTTCACCTCTCTCTGCGTAACCTCGGCGTTCTCTGCGTCTCGGCGGTGTTCTTTGGACTATCCCAACCACTCAACGAACTATGTGATTGTGACGTTTCTTCGAATAGCGTTCGCGAAAAGAGTTTGGTGAAGAATAAAAGGTTTGCTAGTTACACCATGTTCGATACGCTTTAGAGCCTCTTGCAAAAGTCGGCAATAGCTTCGAATTGAGCGCCGAAGGCGCGGACTTCTGCATTCCCAAGCACATCATCCACTCCGAAGGAATGAAATGTTATTTGCCTGGACCATCACGACGACTCTAGTCAATCACACTCACGATGTTGGGGGTGGATAAAGACGCTCAAACTCGGGGTGTCCGTGTAGTATCGTGAGATCCGGATCCTGCCTGGTCCATATGGCATCCTTGAACCCTGCTTCCCATGCCTTCTTGATTGCGACCAGGGCATCCTCAACATTATTCATCTCACAGAAGGCACAGGCGCTGTTGTAAAGAATCATCGTGTCGTCAGGACGCAGGATCATGGCCATGTCCACCTCGCGCTTGGCTTCCTCGAACCGACCTTGCATCGCGTATCTCCCAGCAAGCAAGATGCGCGCCCGCGCATCCTCAGGTACCTTCTTTAACTGCTCCTCGAAAATGGCGATTTCGCGATGAGCATAATTGTTGAGCGCATCCTTCTTTCCGAGCGCGCCAAGTGCGTTATGGATCGGAACCGTGGTGTTGTAGTTCTCACCACCATGCACCATCGCCTCCTCCATCATGTCAAGAATCTCCTGATAACGTCCCGCAGCGAACAGCGCACGACCCAGCAGGTAATAGCCACCGTCAAGATCGGGAGTCCGACTTAAGGCCTCGCGCATCCTATCGACTGCTTTGTCGTAATTCCCCTCAGCGAAAAGCACCCAGGCCTTGGCACATTCGATCTCCGGCGCCTCGTGACCAGTATCACTCGCCCGCTGAGTAGCAATGATCGCGCGATCAATCCACTTCTGCTGCCGCTCGAAGTGGTAGTAGTACTCGGCGCATACTTTCGCCAATCCCGCGTGGGCGAGTGCAAAATCCGGATCGAGGGCAACCGCGTTCTCGTACATCTGAAGGGCAAACTGCAAATCCTGACGTCCAACACGACGCGCATAATTTCGTCCGCGCAGATATAGATCATAGGCCTGCAGGTTCTCAGTAGGTTTCGCGGAAAGCGCCCGCTGCTCCTGTGGCGACAACGTAATTCGTAAGGCGGCGGCAATCTTCTGAGCAATTTCGTCTTGCACCTCGAACACATCTTCCATCTCACGATCGTATCGCTCGGACCAGAGAGGAAAATCTGTCGCCGCGTCAACAAGCTGAGCGTTAATACGCAGCCGTGCACCCGCGCGACGGAGGCTTCCGACCAGCACATACGACGCGCCGAGTTCCTTTCCGACCTGTCCGGCTGTTACTGATTTGTCTCTGTAATCCAACACCATTGCGCGTGAAAAGGTTTTGAGCCCTTTGATTTTCGACAGCTCCGTTGTGATGTCTTCGGTGATCCCATCGCGGAGATACTCGTCCTCTTTAACTCCGCTCAGGTTTTCAAAGTAGAGAACTGCAATTGAATGTTCATGAACGTTCGACACTGGTCTTCGAGCGGCACTCGAATCAGTGGCATGCCGTCCCGACGGCGATGAATCGAGGTCGCGCTTCAGTCTCTTGAGTGCGGTCTTCAGATCAGTGGCACTCTGGTATCGCAGTTCGCGATCTTTCTCGAGCGCTTGTCCGATAATTCGGCTCAGCTCTGCTGGAAGCGACGCATTGACCTGGTTAACCGGAGTAGGATCCCGATTGAGAATTGAATCGAAGACGATTGCCGACGTGGCGCCCTGAAATGGCAGTATTCCTGTGGCCATCTGATAAAGGACAGTGCCAAACGAAAAGAGATCCGTGCGTGTATCGGTTACTTGACCGCGTGCTTGTTCGGGCGACATGTACGAAACAGTGCCAAGTGTCGATCCCGCTTCGGTTAGGTCTTTACGGAGCACGGCAGTCGCCACTTCGGAATCAGCGCCTGCCCTCATTGCGAGATCCTTCTTCGTCACCTTGTCCATTTTTGCTAGCCCGAAGTCCAGGATCTTTGCCTGGCCGCGCGAGGTAACAAAGATATTTGCGGGTTTCAGATCGCGATGGACGATTCCTTTGGAGTGAGCTGACTCGAGTGCGTCAACTATTTGAATGCCGAGAGTCAAAACGGAATCGATGTCGAGTGGGCCACGTCGAATGCGATCGGCGAGGGATTCGCCGTCGAGCAACTCCATGACAATGAAGTGCTCTGACTCAAACTGCTCGATCCCGTGGATCGTGCAAATGTTTGGATGATTTAGCGACGACGCCGCGCGCGCCTCTCGCTGAAAGCGTTGCAACAGACTCTCGTCGTTGGCCATTGCTGGCGTCAGGAATTTCAAAGCAACGTGGCGGCCGAGGTTCATGTCCTCGGCTTCGTAGACAACGCCCATTCCTCCTTCGCCCAATTGTGATTTGATTTGATAGTGGGAGATAGTCCTGCCGAGCATGCGAGTTTGCCCTCCGGAATTCTGGGTTAAAAGGTGGAATATGCGCGCCCATAGTAGTACATGCGCCGTCGCGGACAAAATCGCATGCGAATTAGGGAGACGTCGGGTGAGGAGTTACTACGAATGAGACTGTCAGTTTCCTGTTCGTGTTAGTTCGTTTGATTTTGTGGATCGTTCTTCGGGGGTAAACAGGCGATCCACGAAATCACACGAACCCACACGAACTAAGCCGCACGGAAATATAGCTTCGTGTCAATTCGTCTGACTTGCTGGGTAGTTGAATTTTCTCTGTGCAACCTCGGTGAACTCTGAGTCTCTATGGTTGAAAAGATCCGACAAACCACTCACCACCAAGACACAGAGCACGCGCCAGCTGCGGATTTCCCTCTTGCAAAGGCGAAGGATCTGCTCGAGTGATGGTTTGTGCAATCGGCAATCGACAATTGGCAATCGGCAATGCTTTTCATCCCTCATCCTTGTCACTCGTGCTTATGTGGCGCGCTGCCGGGCGATCTACTAACCACAATACGTTCGCTCTTGTCCGCCTAAGAAGTTGGGCCGGTGAGAGCTCGGGATGGTAGTCACCTTTGAGAACTTCGCGCAGAGCATTCGCCTTCTCGGCGCCGCTCACTAAGAAATCGACAGCAGCAGCACTCTCCAAAACTGGAGGAGTCAACGTTATCCGGTAGCTTTCAAAATTCTCGATCCAGGTTGCAACTACGAGCCGCACCCTCTCATTGACTACATCCGAGTTGGGAAAGATTGATGCAGTATGTCCGTCCGATCCCAGCCCCAGCAGGACGAGATCAAAGCGTGGGTATTGGCCTCCCACCAATTTGAAGAACTCGCATAGCGTTTGTTCATACTCATCTGCCGCTTTATGTGCGTCCGTAAGCTCGCTCCTGATGCGATGCACATTTTCCATTGGAACGGGCAGCTTCCTCAGCATCGTCTCGTTCGCCATCCGATAATTGCTATCGGGGTGGTCAGGAGGAACATGTCGTTCGTCTCCCCAAAAGAAATGAATGTTCTCCCACCGCACCTGTGCTCGATAAGGCTCGTTCTCATTGGCAAGCAACCGGTAAAAACTTTCGGGAGTTGAACCACCCGAGAGTGCAACCGTAAACCGTGCTTTCTCAAGGACGGCTTCGGTGGCGAGGCGCGCGAAATGTTTCGCTGCGACCCCACTTAGTTCTTGCAGGTCAGCAACGATCTTAATCCCGACCTCTAATGGCATCGACGTTCCGCGTATCAGTTAGAACTACTCACCTCTCTGCGTGTCCTCGGCGTACTCTGCGTTCTCTGCGTAGCAAGTTCGCAACTTTTTCTTTTTCTAAGAAACTTTTTCACACGGCTTTGCCGCCCGATGTGAGGCGACGGCTCTGCCTCGCCGGAACCATGCTTTTTCATTTTGGGCTTTGCCCTTGGTTCGGGCTCCGCCCCTCTAAAATCGCAAACAACTCAAGCCGGAGGTCAGAAACCCGACCAGGGGCACAGCCCATCATGACAGAGACTCGGTACGGCGAGGCAGACCCATCGCCTCACATCGGACGGCAAAGCCGAATTCGATGCGGCTCCAGATTAGGACTCTTCGCATCCGCTACTACTGTCTGCAATACGACGCCAGCTATGGCCATTTCGTGCAAGCAGTTCATCGGCTGCCGCAGGACCCTCGCTGCCCGCTTCATAGTTCGGAAAGTCGGATGGCGGTTGTTTGGCCCACGCTTCCTCGATCGGGGTGATTAATCGCCACTGCGCTTCAACTCCGTCGCGACGGGTAAAGAGTGTTGCGTCGCCGCGCATGACATCAAGCAGAAGGGTTTCATAAGCAGAAGGTGAACGCACTCCGAATGCAGTTCGATAGCAAAAATTCATGTGCACGGTTCCGGTGTGCATCGCGGTCCCTGGACGTTTGGCGCCGAAGGTAATAGTGATTCCTTCATCGGGTTGAATGCGCAGCGCGATCACATTGGGCTCGATTCGATCATCGGGCGTGCGCGCAAACAACGCCTGCGGCGTGCGCTTGAAGTGAACTGCAATCTCAGTCAATTGTCGCGCGAGCCGTTTGCCCGTGCGCACGTAGAAAGGCACACCACCCCAGCGCCAGTTTTCTATGCGAAACTCAACAGCCACAAATGTCTCTGTCAAAGAATCTGTCGCAACGCGGTTTTCATCTCTGTAACCCAGTACACGCTCACTATTGATTTCACCTGGGCCATACTGGCCGCGCACAGTTCTCTGAGCTACAACCTCCGGCGTCATCTTGGGAATCGACCGCCAGACCTGAGTTTTCTCTTCCCGCACCGAATCGGCATCCATGGCTACTGGCGGCTCCATAGCGGTCAGAGCTAACAGTTGCAAAAGATGGTTGGCGACCATGTCACGTAATGCGCCTGATTGTTCGTAGTAACCGGCACGACTTCCGACACCGATAGGTTCAGCTGCAGTGATCTCGACATAGTCGACATAGTTGCGATTCCAGACGGGCTCGAAGAGTGAATTGCCGAAACGGAACACAAGGATGTTCTGAACCGTGTCTTTACCGAGATAGTGATCGATCCGATAGACCTGATTCTCATCAAAGACGGACGCGATGGATTCATTGAGAGCGCGCGCCGAAGCGAGATCCTGCCCAAAGGGTTTTTCAACGACGATGCGCGACCAGACTTTTTCCTGCCCTTTTTCCCGCCACTTTTCCTTCGCCAGTCCGCTCGCGCCCAGCTCAGCCAGGATCGTAGGCGCGAGTGATGGCGGCGTGGCGAGATAGAACAAATGATTCGCGCTCGCTCCATCTTGCTCTTCCATCCTTTGCAGCCCCGCCGCTATTCGGTTGTAGGTCTGTCGGTCTTGGAGTTCACCGGCGACGTAATACAGTCGTTGTGAGAACTGCTGCCACTGATCATCGCTAAAGTCACCCATCTCCTTTGACTCGGCTACTCCTGCTCGCATCCGAAGCCGAAAATCTTCGTGGGTTAGTTCCTCGCGTCCAACACCGAGGACGGTGAACTGCCCTGAGGTGCAACCCACGCAGGTGAGATGAAAAAGAGCCGGCATCAGCTTGCGGCGAGTTAGATCACCGAGAGCGCCCAAAATCACCACTGCGCATGGGTCAGCCTTTGGCAATGCGGGCGTACCCATTGGAAATGCTTTCGCTTCGACGAGCGCTGAAATCTCTGCACTGTTCTTTGTCATTGCTTCTCCACATGACCGCCAAACTCGAACCGCAACGCCGATAGCACTCTGTTAGCAAAATCATCCTCGCCTCTTGATGTGAAGCGTTGATAGAGCGCAGCGCTCAGAACGGGCGCCGGCGCACTTTCTTCAATAGCGGCAGCGATGGTCCAACGGCCTTCACCAGAGTCGGAGACATGACCCGAGAATGTGCGTAAATCAGGCTGTCTGAGTAGTGCGCTGGCAGTCAGATCCAACAACCAGGAGGCGATCACGCTGCCTCGGCGCCAAAGCTCGGCAATATCAGTGAGGTTGAAATCATATTGGTAATGCTCGGGATGTCTGAGTGGAGTTGTCTCGGCATCAACTGCGTGATCACGCTTCCCCACATTTGCGTGGTGCAAGATATTCAGTCCTTCTGCATAGGCGGCCATCAGGCCGTACTCGATACCGTTGTGGACCATCTTGACAAAATGGCCAGCCCCGGCCGGGCCACAATGGAGATATCCATGCTCAGCCGTGCTCGGAGCTTTATCGCGGCCCGGTGTGCGCGCAATGTCACCGCGACCGGGCGCCAGCGATTTAAAGATAGGTTCAAGCAGCTGAACTGTTTCTGTTTCACCACCGATCATCTGGCAGTAACCACGATCCATTCCCCAAACGCCGCCACTAGTGCCGACGTCGACGTAGTGGATGCCACGAGATAGAAGTGCTTTGGCGCGCCTGATGTCGTCGACGTAGTATGAGTTACCGCCGTCGATGATAATGTCATCGGCCTTAATAAGTGGAGTGAGATCGTTGAGTGATTCTTCGACAACTGCGGCGGGCACCATCAACCAGATGGCGCGCGGCTCATGCAATCTCTCGACAAAATCTTCAAGCGATGACGCCCCGATAGCTCCTTCACCAGCAAGCGTCGACACGTGTTCCGCACTTGTGTCGTAGACTACGCACTCGTGTCCGCTACGTAGCAGGCGACGCACCATTCCGGCCCCCATCCTGCCAAGGCCGATCATTCCGATTTGCATAACAATTTCTACCTCTCATTCTTTGAACACGTCAGGGCGCAAGATAACGTTTCCCAAGGCTGCAATGAGCGTAGAGTCTAACACTCGAACGGAATCCACCAGCGCGGAAAAGCATTTCGTGTTGCTGCTATTAGGTCGGTTAAGAGCAAGAATGACGGATGAAGCATGAAGCGTGAAGGATGAAGGATGAAGGATGAAGGATGAAAAGATAACCCGCTGCCGATCCTCGTGGGTCGATTATGTCCGATAAACTTTTAGTTTGTCGTCAACGTGCCTCACACTCGAGCTCGCAGGAATGCGTGAACTAATGTCCGATAAACTTTAAAGTGTATCGGACATCCGCTACTGCGTTTCGGTACTGACTGGTCGCCACGAGATTGCGGAATGAAGCAGACCGAATACCACCGACGGCAGTCGGTGATGGTTCAGATCCGACCTTCATAAAAGTAGTGACACACAGTTCGACGCGCCGCGAATGCATTTGCGCTGTTCTGTTCAAGTTCGTTCGCGGCGCGTCGGAGTTGTCTGGTGCTGTCGTTGTAGGTAGGGCTTGAACAATCCACCGACTGCCCGTCGGTGGTATTTTGAACGTCGAATCGAGCGACGTGTCACCGTTGGGGTACCTTACTGTTTTCCTGTGTGCTGTCAGTTGATCCTAAGCGTCGTTGTTGCTGATCCTAAATTTCCCGCCTGATCAGAGGCGCGCACGACAATCGTGTACAGGTGACCGTCTTTGTCTGGACCATTCTTCGTCGCGGGTAGAATGAGGGTGAATGAATAGTTCCCCTTTTCTGACAACGTAACTGAACCACTGGGTTGCGTAACCCCATATTCGTCAATCACGGTGTAGCTTGCACTGCTCACTCCGCTCAGCCCGTCCGTAACGCTGCCAGTGATCGTGACAGTTACCGGCCTCGGGCTCTTCGAAGCAGTCGACGGATTCACCGTCGCCGTGACAACAGGCGCGGTAGTATCAATCTTGATTACCAGCAAGTGCGTCACTTCAGTATTGTTGACGTTGTCAACGCTCCAGTACTCAACCGTATGCTGGCCAACAGCAGACAAGCTAAACGTGCCGGCATAGGTTTGGACCACGCCGCCATCAATTCGATAAAAAGAGTTTTGCAGGCCGGACCCGTTGTCTACGGCGCTAAGTGAAACCTGCACTACGCTGCGATACCAGTCGTTCGTTCCGGCAGTGCCGGAAACGGACGCCTGAGTTATCGGAGCATTCGCATCAATCTTCACGATCTGTGTCTGATGTGTTTCTGTGTTGCCTGCCTCATCCACACTCCAGAATTCAAAGTTGTGCACTCCGTCGCTTGAGATTGAAAAGGTGCCCGAGTAAGCCTGCACCGAGCCGCCATCTAGACGGTAGAAAATGTTTGCCACGCCAGAGAGACTGTCCGAGGCATTTAGCATCACCGAAACCACACCTGTGTACCAGTCCCCGTTGCCGCTATTCGCAGTGATTTGGGCTGATGATGATGGTGCGGTGAGGTCTATGTTCACTGCGGGCGAGGTGAATGTCGCACTGTTGCCTGCGCGATCTGTAACGGTCACCTCCTGAGTCTGATTCGCTCCTTCTAATGCGAAACTCACCGGACTTTCGGGTACAGAAGATTCAACGCCCGACAAATCGTCAGAAGTCGTGAATGGAAGATCGACTGGCGTGTTGTTCCAGCCTGAGGAATTCGCCGCCGGCGTTTGGCTGCCCCACGTGAGAGTGGGTGGCGTGGTGTCGCCTTCGTACGCAACGAGAGTTGTGCTCGTAGGCACTACCAACAAACCTTCTGCCGCTGCGAAGCCGGTGAGAGGTTGGGAGACATTCTGCTCGTCAACATATGGAATACTTGTGCCGGCCGTCGTGACCCAAACCTGTTGTCCCGTTGCGGCGTCTACCGCGTACAACTTTCCTTGGGCCGACCCGACAAAGACATAATCATTGACGACGAGCACAGCAGACTGCAAAAACCCATCCCCGGAGAAGCTCCAGAGGAGGGAGTTGGTGTTTACGTCGCGGGCCTGGAGTGTTCCATATGATCCGAAGAAATGTGGCCCGTCTAGAAAGAAGCCGCGGTTGCCGGAAAACGCGGGAGTATTCTTTGCATTGAAGTTGCCAGTGATCGATCCCGTGTTGGCGTCGAAGATAGTGTCAGAAAAGTCGCGGACATAAAGCCGACCATCATAGAGCGCCGGCGTTTTGCCTCCCCCTCCTGAACAGCCCGGTGAGTAATGCCAAATCTGCGCGCCTGTCGCGGGATCCAGCTTGTAAACGTTCGGACAGGAGTACGAGACATATACTCCATCGCTCGTGACCGCTGGAGAACTTTTGTCTCCATTCATCACCGACTTGGTCCAAAGCACAGTGCCAGAGTCTGCGTTAACGGCATAGACAGTTCCGCCCGATCCTGCACCACTAACGTAAACCACGCCTTGAGAAACCGTCGGCGGCGCGGAGAACGAATACTGGCCAGGAAGCTGGACACCCCAAATCAGGTTACCTGCGGCGCCATCAAACGCCCTTAACAAACCGTCGCCGTTTACCGCAAACACGCGTCCATTCTCGTAGCAGGCCGCAGACCAAAAAAAGCTTCCACCAAGAGCGTAGGACCAGACCGTCGCGCCGTTTGTTCCATCCAACGCGTAAAGTGTGGTTCCGGTACCCGATACGTTTTTGACGGTGACGTAAACCTTCCCATCGGCAATCAGCGGATAAGAGATGCTTCGGCCGAAATTGACGACCCATCTTTGTTTGAAGGGCGGTGTTAAGTGCTCAGACGAGATAGCGCCTGTGTGGGTAGCGTTTATTTGAAAATTGCGTGCTTGCTCAGGAGCATCCTGTGCGAGAGCCGTGGTAGTGAACAGAGTACAGAGCAGGCCGAGGAGGGATAGAGTTAGTTTTTTCATATCTTCACCGATCGAAAACAGATTTGCTGGCAGTGGAGTTATGTAGTAGCGGTTGAGAACTAGTGAGGCCTAAAGCACGACGCCGGGCATTCCTCACCTTGTGGATCAGGTTTTACGAAGATGCCGCGAGGATCATAGGCAAGGCGGCCTGCGAAAATCAATACTTTTTTGGGCGGGCCGATAATCTCTGAAGAATCAAGCATGAAAAAGGAATCCCCGGGTGTGGGCACGCACACGCCCGGCCGTGCCGTCGCAATTTTTATCTTCTCTCAAAGATTGATTGTTATCGAATCGGACCGGGGACGCTATTTAACGAGGTCACGAATCGAGGAAGTAAGTGACGTGATTAGTTTTCAACTATACGACTCTCTTAAATCTTGACATCATCGACGCTTCTCTTAAACGCCGCGCTCGATTACTCATCACCAACAGTTCAATACCACGACAAACTCGATCGCTGATCCGTTATGCATTGGAGACAAAAGATCCGTACCTGGCCCAGGTGGTGCGGCGGGTTGAGGGAGGGGAATTCGTGAATCGTGAATAGTGAATAGTGAATCGTAAACCGTGAATGGCGACACTGAGATCTAGAGTCTGTGCAATGGAGCAGACCGAATACCACCGACGGAGTCGGTGGATGGTTCATATCCGGCCTAACAACGAAAGCTCTAAAGAAAGTTTGCGCGCTGGCGAACGTACGTTGAATCCACCACTCAACTTGAATTCGCCAGCGCGGAAAAGGGTATTTGTGCTGTCTTTAGTAGGTAGGATCTGAACGAATCCACCGACTGCCCGTCGGTGGTATTTTCCGGGAAGCATACAATCAACGGGTTGGACCGTTTGCAATGAACGGATGTCGGTGATGCACTATCATCACGTAGCGGTTTGTAGTTCCTGCGGGAGGAGTGGCCGATGCTCGGTTTCCGAGTTTTCGTGATCGTGTTGAGTCTGCTGACCGCAGCGATCAGCCAGGCGCAGCAGACGTCTGATCCTCGCATTGCGGACCTCGTGAAGGCGGGAAGAGTGCGATTCGGAATGTTTCCTCCTCAGTACAAGAAGGACCCGGCGACGGGTGAGTTGAGGGGACCGTATGTTGAGGTCATGCGCGAACTTGGAGCGCACATGCGGTTGCCGATCGTGTTCACTGAAGTAGCGACTCCAGCCGAACTCATTAAATGTCTCAGGGCCGACCGTTGTGATGTGGGTTCCTTAGGTTTTGACCCGACGCGCGCTGATCAGGTCGGTGGTTTCACGCCTGCGTTCATGGAAGTGGACTACACCTACCTCGTCCGATCGGGTTCGGCGATCCGCACTGTCGCCGACGCGGACAGGCCCGGCGTTCGCGTAGCGGTTGTGCGCGACCATGCGTCAACGTTGGCTCTCCGTCGGATCGTCAAGAACGCAGAGCTAGTAAGCGCTGACACGCCGGATGCCGCATTCGCTCTTCTACAAAGCGGTCGTGCGGACGTGTACGCGTCCGTCCGTCCGGCGCTTCTCGATTATTCGACCAGGTTGTCGGGTTCACACGTTCTCGAGGAGAGCTATGGCGCCAATTCTCCAGCGCTGGTTGTTCCAAAGGGACGGGCAGACAGACTCGCCTACCTCAGCGAATTCGTGGTAGCAGCTAAAGCTTCAGGGTTGATCAAGAGGTCGATCGATCGAGCGGGCCAGTCTGGCTATCGAGTAGCACCGCCGACCAAGCGCTGACGTGGACTTGAATGTGATACGGTACGACTCCCCGTTACACTGTTGAGTGCATCTCACCTCATCGACGCTTCTCTTAAACGCCGCGCTCGATTACTCATAACCAACAGTTCAATACTAAGACAAACTCGATCGCTGATTCGTTATGCGTTGGAGACAAGAGATCCGCACCTGGCCCACGTGGTGCGGCGCGTTGAGGGAGGGGAAATGACGATTGAGCGCTTGTATCTTGAGCAACACTGAGATCCTGAGATTGCGCAATAAAGAGCGAAATACCACCGAAGGCAGTCGGTGGATGGTTCAGCTTCGGCCTACACAAAAGCAGCCCACAGATCTTTACGCGCAAGTTGCGTCGTTCTGCTCGAGTTCGTTCGCGGCGGCTGCGGAGTCGGGACCTGGTGCGAGAATAGCCGCGTTTCAGCTGCGAGTTCACGCCCGGAAATTCAGATCATAAAGGCGTTCTACTGACCCCGCGTCTGGTTCTTCAGAAAGTTCATGACGGCCTGATTAAACTCTCTAGGTTTCTCCAGGTTCGGGTAGTGACCACATCCATCAATAACTACCAGCCGTGCTCCAGTGACTGCCGCTGCATAGTCCTCGCCCCACTTCAGCGGCGTGATCTCATCCTCACGACACCACACAAAAGCTCCGGGAACTCTGATGTTAGATAGTTCTTTAGTTGAATAAGGAGGACGATGGTCGTTCAGATGTCGCTCAATTGTGTAGCCATCATCTGTGCGTAGCCGAAACTCGAATCGCTCCCGGATGACTTCCTCGGTTATCAGTGATTTGTCGTAAAACGACGCCATAAGATTGCGCCTCGTCCCGGCGATGCTGGGCCAGTTTGCCGGCTGCCGACCACCTTCGTGCTCACCTGGGCCACTATTTGAGGCAGCACAAACAAAACCTTCCGACATCTCTGGATGGTCTAGAGTGAACTGAACGGCAAGGGCTCCTCCCATCACCGCACCGATAATTGTTGCCTTTCGTACCGCCTTCAGCCGCAGAAATTCGGCAATGAAATCGGTCCATGTATCCATCTTGTAGTCGATATGAGGTTTTGCTGACTGGCCCGTGCCGAGCAGATCGACCGCGATTACGTGGTAATCCTGAGCGAGGTCGGGCATATTCTGCGACCACATGTGAGAATCCCAGCCAAGTTGAGCGAGGAGAACGAGTGTCCTGCCGCGCCCCGCTTCGTAGTAAGCCATCGGTTGACCAAAAACGGATATTGTTTTCTTTGCGATATTAAGTTTGGCAAGAATCTGCGGGCGTTGAGATCCGTGAGGAGTTTTATCGGTCGATTGATTACGTCCATTGCTGGCAACTCCCGTCAGCAAAAGACACAGTGGGAGTGCCAGGAAGAAATAACCTTTTGATCTCATAGTAGTTCTCCTGAGATTAGCTTTGCGCGTTAAAAGCTAGGACAGACGAAAGATTACGTGGCTATAGTGCTACTGCTTCAACAAAAAACAAAGCAGGCCGACCTGTGCGGTAATCACTTCGGACCGCAAGCTGAAGCTTGGGGGAATGAGATGTTTATTTTCAATCAATAAAGGCAGTCGGTGGATAGTTCAGATCCCCCTACCACGAGAGGCCAGAAAGAAAGTTTGCGCGCTGGCGAACGTACGTTGAATCCATCACTCAACTTGAATTCGCCAGCGCGCAAGAGAGTATCGGTGATCGCCTGGGTAGGTAGGATCTGAAAAGCATCCACCGACTGCGTCGGTGGTATTTTGGACAACGCCGCTAAAGCGGGTGGTGTCTTCATCGACGCATCTC
>DATIBJ010000149.1:0-27620 GCA_035457565.1 Pyrinomonadaceae bacterium
AATCTCGAGTACATCCAACGTTGAATGTAAGGCACATTGAGCGGGGGCAAGCCACCCTTCCCTACCTGTGATTTGGTTACATTGAGTTCTTACAGTGAAACTTGACGACTGCTCTTTTGCACGTTGCATTGTTCAGCCGAAATTGAATGTTGTGCACCGCACATCACGCAAGGACGCGCGCGCTTTCAAGGTAAAAAAAGGGCGCAGGCTAGAAATCACCTGCGCCGTGAAGCTATGACTAAGAAGTGGATTACGAAGCAGCTTTCGCTCCGGTGTCAGTGCTAGCTGCTTTGTTTGGCTGCGGCGTGATCCGGAGGTAAGGTTTCGGTGCGCGCCATCCGCCTGGGAATTTCTCTTTTGCCGCCTCGTCAGAGAGTGACGGCACGATAATCACATCTTCGCCGTCCTTCCAATTGACCGGCGTCGCCACACTGTACTTCGCCGTCAACTGCAACGAGTCGATGACCCGCAGGATCTCATCGAAGTTGCGACCGGTACTCGCCGGATAAGTGATCATTAGTTTGACTTTCTTATCTGGTCCAATCACAAACACTGAACGCACTGTGAACACGTCACTGATTTCGGGGTGGATCATGTCGTAGAGTTCCGCGATCTTGTGATCGGGATCAGCTATGACCGGAAAATTGAGGGCGGTGCCTTGTGTCTCTTTAATATCCTCTGCCCACTTCTGATGTGAGTCAGTCGGGTCGACACTAAGGCCAATCACCTTAACGCCACGCTTTTCAAAATCCGGCTTACATCTCGCAACATAGCCGAGCTCGGTCGTGCAGACCGGAGTGAAATCCTTCGGGTGCGAGAATAGAACCGCCCAGCTGTCGCCAATCCATTCGTGGAAGCGAATCGGGCCTTCCGTTGTGTCCGCGGTAAAATCGGGTGCTACATCGCCTAATCGTAAAGCCATCGTATCTCCTTTCGTTCAAACCGTATCTCGGCAGATAGTCCGAGATCGCGAGGGCAAACTTAACCCGGGTTGTTGTAGGAATCCACAGGGCTTGTACAACTAATACCTCCACCAAGTCAAACCCTCGCGGAAAAAGACGACTTGAGCTGTTTCACCGAAGATTTTGGCGCTGATCCTTGGCACCTAGGAGAGTTAAACCATAGTCACCTTGAACGGGAGAGCGGGAGTGAACCACCCTTAAAAGGCGGCTTGTGGTATCATCCACCCGACCCCCTCCAAAAATTCTCCCAAGACTGTTGATTTCGCGATGTCCAGGCCTGTTCACCAACAGGAGGCAGCTAATCCTCTGACTCAACATCCGGCGGAGCATGATCTCAGTCTGTATCGCGAGATTTTTACGCACTCCAAAGAGGCTATTGCCATTCTCAGCCCGGACGGTCATTACCTGGAACAGAACGGTGCACACTTCAACCTACTGCGTTACACCGATGACGAACTAAGAGGAAAGACGCCAGCGATTCATCTCGGGGAAGAAACCTTTCAGGTAGTCGTGCAACAACTAGTGGAGACGGGCGAGTTCAGCGGCGAAGTTACATCCACCACCAGCGACGGTGACCAAAGAACTATCGAACTGTCAGCCTTTGCGATGCGCAACGGTTTTGGTGAGCCTGTTTGCTATGTAGGTATCAAACGAGACATCACCGATCGAAAGCGAGCGGAGGCCGCGCTGCGCCGCAGTGAACAAGAGCTCGCAGATTTCTTTGATAATGCTCCGATCGGCCTTCATTGGGTCGCGGGCGACGGCACAATTCTCCGAGTTAACCAGTCGGAGTTGGATCTTCTCGGATACTCGCGGGATGAATATGTCGGGCGAAACATCAGGGAGTTCCACTGTGATCAAGAAGTGATCGAAGACGTTCTTAATCGTCTGACAAACGGCGAAGCGCTGCATGACTACGAGGCGCGGCTGCGTTGCAAAGACAGCTCGATAAGAAATGTCCGAATTAACTCGAGCGTCTACAGAGAGAACGGCAGATTCATTCACACACGCTGCTTCACGCACGACATCACCGATCGGAAGCTGACGGAAAAGCGCCTGGCGCTTCAATATGCCGTCAGCAAGATCCTCTCGCAATCGATCGACTTCGTCGAAGGGACTCAAGAGATACTACAAACAGTTTGTGAAAGTCTCGGCTGGCAAGTCGGCATTCTGTGGACGACTGATTACCAGGCGGGTGTGCTGCGGTGTGTGGGCACCTGGCACGAATCAACCATCGATGTAGAAGAGTTTGAGTCAGACTCTCGCAGGCGAAGTTTTGAGAAAGGCTTTGGTCTGCCTGGCCGCATCTGGGCCAATGCAAAGCCCGCGTGGATTCCCAATGTCATGCGCGACGATAACTTTACACGCAGCGCTGCCGCAGACAGGAATGGTCTCCGGGCGGCTTTCGGCTTTCCGATTCTGCTGGGGGAAGAAGTGGTGGGGGTGATCGAATTCTTCAGTCGCGAAATCCGTCGGCCCGACGATCAGTTGCTCAACATCATCGGCACTTTAAGCAGCCAGATCGGACAGTTTCATGAACTCAGGCGGGCGGAAGAAAAGCTGGCGCAGCTACTTGTTAGTGAGCGATCAGCGAGAGCTGATTCGGAGAAGGCGAACCGGTTGAAAGACGAGTTTCTCGCAACGCTCTCGCATGAGTTGCGCACGCCCCTGAATGCTGTCATCGGTTGGTCGCGCATTCTGAAATCTGGCAGGCTGGAGGAGGACAGCAAGAGTCACGCGCTCGAGGTGATCGAACGAAATGCCTGGGCTCAAAAACAGATCATCGAAGACATTCTCGACGTCTCTCGTGTCATCACGGGCAAGTTGCAATTGAACTTTGGGCCAGTGAATCTTTCTACGATCGCTGATGCTGCACTCGACGCCGTGCGACCCGCATTTGAAGCAAAAGCGATCACCATCGAAACAGATTACCAGTCCGACCTGAGGATTATTCAGGGTGACGCTGATCGGCTACAACAGGTGATCTGGAATCTTCTGTCGAACGCTTCGAAGTTTACGCCAACCGGTGGCACGGTTCGTTTAACTCTTGCGGAGAAGGACGGCTCTGCCGAGATTCAGGTTTCTGACACGGGACCCGGCGTGGCTCCGGACTTCTTGCCACACGTGTTTGAAAGATTCCGGCAAGCTGATGGGTCGACGACGCGAGCGCATGGCGGGCTAGGTCTCGGGCTGGCAATCGTTCGACATCTTGTGGAGCTTCATGGCGGAGTGATCTCAATCAACAACAGCGAAACCGGAGGCGCCGTGTTCACGGTGATGTTGCCGCTGCCCTCCAACGAACTATCGTTTGACAAGCTACCGGAAGAAATGCTGCCGGGCCTTGATCCGCAGATCCTGGACTTGGCGAATCTGCGAATTCTCGTAGTTGAAGATGACGTTGACGCGCTGGACGTGATCACGATGGAACTAACCGATCACGGCGCAAGAGTTACGGCAGCGAAGAGCGCCCCTGAGGCACTCGAACTTCTGGACGATTCGCATTTTGATCTCTTGATCAGTGACATTGGGTTATCCGGAACGGATGGTTACAAGTTGATCAAAGAGATTCGGAGCCGAAAGAACGGCAACGACGAGAACGTGCCAGCGATCGCGTTAACAGCCTACGCCCGCACGCAGGATCGGATTCGGGCCATCGCCGCGGGCTACAACACTCACATCGCGAAGCCAGTCGAAACTCACGAACTCGTTACAGTGGTCAAATGCCTGACAGGCCGCTACGGAAACGCCTGAATCGTGAATCGTGAATGGTGAATAGTAAATCGTGAATCGTGGCGAAATACCACCAACGGCAGAAGCTGTGAAAATAGGCAGACAGGCATTAAAGACACCGCCCGCTTCACACAGGGCGTGGGATCGAGCTTGATCCGCTAAACCTGCAACGGGCAAAACATCGGCGACTCAAGTTTCACTGGAACAACTCAAGGTTTCAAAGCGTTGAACTTCAAGTTTCACGCGCTCCCGTCTTAGGCCAGTGGCCGTCTATTAATTTCTCGGCTTGCACCGTTGGTGTATTCCGCAACGATTCACCATTCCCTATTCCCTATTCACCATTCACGATTTACGATACGCGCATGGAGAAACGATGCGCCTGGGCGAAAACACCCCTGTCGATTGCCTACCACGACGCAGAATGGGGAGTGCCACTTCACGACGACAATCGATTGTTTGAATTTCTGATTCTCGAAGGTGCGCAGGCGGGACTAAGTTGGGAAACAATTCTGAACAAACGCGAGCACTACCGTAAAGCCTTCTCTGGATTTGATCCCGTAAAGGTCGCCAGATACAACGAGAAGAAGGTGGCCTCACTACTGCAAGATGCTGGGATCATTCGCAACCGTTTAAAGATCGATTCAGCCATTAGTAATGCAAAAGCATTTCTGAGGCTGCAAAGGGAACACGGAAGCTTCGATAAATACGTTTGGGCATTCGTCAATGGCGAACCGATCAGACGCAAGCGAGGACAACCCGTCCTGCCGCGAACGGAAATCTCTGACGCACTCAGCGCTGACTTGCGCAAAAGAGAATTCCGCTTCGTTGGCTCAACAATCTGTTATGCATTCATGCAGGCGGTTGGGATGGTCAACGATCATGACCCAGATTGTTTCCGTTTTCGCCAGATTTGCTAAAGGGGAGGAAGTCGGTGATGGATAAGATAAATCTGCAGGACAAGCTGTCGCTTATCAGCGACTATTGGAATCCAAGAATCGCCGGCGAGCTTAACGGTCAGCAAGTTAAGCTCGTGAAGTTCAAGGGTCCTTTCACCTGGCACCATCATGAGCAAGAGGACGAGTTGTTCATGGTGATCAATGGTCGATTCAAAATGGAGTACCGGGACGATTCAGGCGAGGAACGTCAGACCTGGATCGAGCCCGGCGAGATGGTGATCGTGCCTCGCGGGCAGGAGCATCGCCCTGTCGCCGAAGAGGAGTGTCATGTTCTGCTCTTCGAACCGGCAACAACGCTGAACACTGGCAATATGGACAACGAGTTCACCAAAAGAGAACTCAGCAAGATTTAGATTTTAATCATCAGATCATTCTTGGAGGACAAATGACACATCGCCTGCCGTTGCTCTTTCTCACTTTTGCCTTGCTCCTCCTGGGTCAGGCCACCGCACAGACAGCGACGACGACCGTTCGAGCCGATGTTAGTTCCACCAATCAAAACACCGCTGCCTCGCTCGCGAGCCTGCCGGAAGCAGACACCCTGATCTACCTCAATCCGCGTCGGATACTAAATGACGCAGTCCCCAGAGTCGTTCCGGCAAAAGATGTCGCAAACATGCGCACGACGTTTGAGAGTTTGAAGAAAGATATTGGTGTAGATCCGGCTAATCTCGATTACGTGGTCATCGCCTTACGCTTTCACAAACCAGCAGCCGATCTCAGCTTCGTGCCACCTGAAGTAATCGCTGTTGTCAGCGGCGACCTTAGCGCCGACTCACTGATGACCATGGCGCAGCTCGCAATGCAGGAAAAAACCCGAGAAGAAACGCACGGCGCACGGAAGATCGCCATTGCCAAAATCGATCCGATAGTCGCAGCCGCGGAAAAGAATCCGCTGCTAAAGTCATTCTCGGAGATTGGCTTTGCCCCGTTGAACACCAACACCGTGGTAGTGGGAAACGTCGCATATCTCAAAGCCGCTCTCGACGCCGCCGATGGAACAGGGAGAATTACCAACACCGCGGTTGCTTCACTTATTCGCAATCCTGATGCACTGATCAGTGTTGCGGGGTCGCCGATAGCTGCCTTCGCCAGGAGTTTTGGATTGCTCGGCACGGAGGCAAATGCACGTGATCCACGCTGCGAGACCTCCTTCGGTAATTTTTATGCGGCAGTGACGATGGAAGGAAATAGCTTCAATGTTCGGGGTGCGATGAACGCCGATAATCCTGACACCGCGAAAATTATCCACGGTCTATTCTCAAGTTTATTTCAGCAGGCCGTCAGCGCGGTTCCTGATAAAGACGTACAAAATATTTTGAGTGGACTAAAACTTATGGCCCAGGAAAGCGAAGTGGTAATTTCCGCGTCCATTCCGGAAGCCAAGGTCGCAGAGATACTCCGCGAGCAGTCGCAACCAAAAACGATCAGCGCGCCGGCGACGACGCCAACTAAGAAGAGAGTAGTAAGAAAGAAACCGCGACTTGTGAAACGGACGTAGTCCGACTCCTATTCAGTACCGTCCGCGGTAGCGGATGGCCTAGACTCAAGATCGGTGACGCTCCCAAAACGCCATCAGGCGCTGTCGCCCCAGAGCCGAGGTGAAAAGGAGTTCTTATGAAAAATTTCGTTGCTTTAACAGTCTGCGTCGGACTCTTCCTGACCGCAATTTTGTTCATGAGTGTATTGCGGGGTAGTAGCCAAGTTAAGGCTGATGAGAATCCCCGACCAGAGGTAGACTTTACTCAGTTTCCCATCGCTGATTTGAACGCTCCAGAATCTTCGGATGAGTCAACGCGACTGAAGCGAATAAAGAAATCAAAAAAATACAACACCAAATCGCGATCAGAGATCTCGGATTTATCTAATGAAATTTTTGTCGTCAATGAGGCCTTAAGTAACCTACCGGCTCTGCCTGTTCAGCAAAGTTCAGTTGTGTTGTTAGGTAGGATCGCGAGTGCAGCCGCTTATCTATCGGAAGACAAATCGTCGGTCTATTCCGAGTTTGAAGTTGAGATAGAGACAGTATTCAAGAACACCTCGAAGCAGGCTTTAAAATCTGATAAATCCGTTTTGGTTGAAAGATTCGGAGGTCGCGTTCGTTTGCCTTCCGGAAAGCTATTCATCGCGGCTGTAGATAACCAAGATATGCCGCGGGTTGGATCAAGATATGTCCTCTTCCTGACAAATGATTTCTTAGGCGCAAAGCATAGCGATGAAGACTTCCATATTCTGATGGGCTATGAATTAAAGGAAGGCAAAGTAGTACCTCTAGACAGGACTTCCGCAAAGCACCCTATTTCTCGTTACCTCAAGACCGATGAAACAGTATTCCTGCGTGACCTATCCTCTTCCCTAGCTAAAGCTCCCACTGTACAAAACTGAGGGTAATAGCTTCTGCATCAGGTATGACTGCTTGAGTCTTGGCCTTCCGCTACCGCGGACGGCACTGAATCCTTGCACAAGGAGTACGAACCAAGTAGAAGTTACTGCCGAACCAAGGCTCCCAATCGGCAATCGGCAATCGGCAATCGGCAATGAATGGCAATCGGCAATTTAAAAGAACTTCTCGGCGTAGTCTTTAATCTCCTTCAGTGATGCGTCGGAGATCATTTTGAACACTTTGATCGGACAGCCCGCCGGAATCTTCGGAGCCATCACTGAGTCAGTGATCACGAAAGCTGCCGAGCGTAAACCTTTCTCCCAACCGCGCTCGCGCCCATCTCGACAAGTCAGGGCATCCGCATCCAAACCCGCCGCCACTAATATGGTCCTACTCCAGCGCAGGAAGTCAGGCCAACAGGACACCACCGCAACCAGCGCGTCTGCCGGAGGTCGCGTTTGTCCGCTCATGGATCCGACAACGGACCCGGAATGAATGATGAGCACGTCTGACTGTTTCTGTAATCGCTCACTAACGTGCGCCGCGTGTCCGTAGAGAAACATTGGTACTCCACCAACAAACGCGGCCGGCCGCTCTGCTTCTTCGACACTAATCCCGATCACTTTTACATGTGTCGCCTGCGTAATCTCCGCAACCAAAATCGCGCGCAGCTCGGGATCTGGTTCGCACAACACGAAGTGATCCGGAGGTGCCAGCGCAAGTGAACGTTCGATCCCGTTTCTTATCTGCGCCAGCGAGTATCCTTGCTGACGAGTGGACCGGAGAAACCGCGCGATGAGCTGGTCCAATCCGAGCTTACTCTCGTGCTCGTCCGTCTGCGTTCGCACGTAGACGCCACTTCCCTTTCGAAACTCAACCCAACCGCGGCGAGCTAACTCGCGATAGGCCGCACTTACTGTATTTGCGTGAATGGAATAACGCCGGGCCAGGTCGCGCGTACTTGGCAGCCGCTGCTTGACCTTCAGATCGTTGCTGACGATGCCGAGGATGATCTGAGTGACGAGTTGTTCGTGAAGCGGGACGTCACTGTTCCTGGAGAGCCAGAACTTCATGTTCGCGCGATAATACAATCTTCTGCCGCCACAAGAGAAAGGAAATCAGAATCATTGGTCATATATCATTTTGACATTGGTCACTCTCTCAGTTTGGATGCCACCGACTTCATGTCGGTGGTTTTCAATTTTTGAGCTAACTAGTTTATCCACATTAACCGGCGCGCTTCGCGCGTTGAATTCTGTCTAGTTGATGGTCACGGGTCAAAACTGATACTCCACCGACGTGAAGTCAGTGGCATGCCCAATGACAAATGAGCAATCTCAAATGACATATGACCAATGATTTGTGTTTGCTGTCCGCTGCATTTGCTTCTATAAAAGTCTCATGGATACAGCTTCGGCCATAGCCGTACTGACGGCGATGATTACGCCGGCGGTTTTGATTTCGGCCTGCGGCAGCATGATTCTCTCCACTTCGACGCGCCTGGGTCGTGTCGTCGACCGAGTGCGCGCATTGTCCGATCGCCTGGAAGAGCTGACTGAAAACGCTGCCGATGGCAACGATTTTACCGAGCGACAAGGCGTTATCTTTCAGCAACTCGATAAGCTGACGAGCCGCGCGCGCATCCTGCAAAGATGTATGGTGACGTTCTATGTGAGCCTCGGAATGTTTGTGGCTACGAGCGTCGCCATCGGCATCGTACCTTTCACCGGTAACCCTCGCTACAATTTCGTTCCTGTAGCATTGGGTATAGCTGGCGCAATGTTTTTGTTCTACGGAAGTGTCCTGCTGATTCTCGAAGCTCGGCTCGCGCTGAGTACAATCCATGCTGAAATGGATTTCATTTGGAGACGGTCCAAGAAGGTGGCGCCTGCAGAGATAGTCAAACAGCACAAACCACATTTTGTCCGCTTCCGAAGACATGAGTAACGCTGTCACATCCTTGCCTAACGATCGAGAAACACCGGGATACTTGTCGTTGTTTCTCCAAGGCACACTTAGTCAGCGTGTCGAACGACTCGAGCGACTGTTAGAGCGTTGCACGGTTTGTCCGCGTGATTGCCTGAACAATCGACTCAACGATGAGATTGCCGCGTGCTATTCGGGCCGGCTGCCGATCGTTTCGTCCTATACTGCACACTTCGGTGAGGAGCCGCCGCTGGTCGGTACACGCGGCGCTGGCAACATATTTTTCGGCAACTGCAATCTGCGCTGTGTCTATTGCCAGAACTATCAAATCTCACAAACGCATAAAGAGCAGATCAAGAACCAGGTAACGCACGAGCGATTGGCGGAGATGATGTTGGAGTTGCAATCGCGTGGTTGTCACAACATTAACTTCGTGTCGCCGACGCACTTTGCTCCGCAGATGGCTCGATCGATTTTGATCGCCGCCGAACAGGGATTGCGACTTCCCATTGTTTACAACACCAACGCCTACGACGCGGTTGACGTATTACGTCTGCTGGAGAATGTCGTCGATATTTATCTACCCGATTTGAAGTATGCTTCAGACGACGCCGGCTATCAGTATTCAAAAGTGAGTGGCTACAAAGAACATTCGCAGCGAGCGCTGCTTGAAATGTATCGACAGACAGGGGACGAGTTGGTGTTTGACGAGAATGGACTTTTGCGGCACGGCCTGGTCATCCGGCTGCTGGTTTTGCCTAACGATGTAGCCGAGATACGAGAATCGTTGGAGTGGATTAAGGATGCGCTGAGTCCGCGAGTGGCAATCTCTCTGATGGCCCAGTATTACCCAACGCATCAAGCTGAGACAAACAAGCGTTACATGTTGCTATCGCGCCGCATACGAGAATCAGAGTGGATGAAGGCGACTAATGCGCTGGCGGAGTTGGGTATGGAAGACGGCTGGGTCCAGGAATACGACGGCGCTGCGTTCTACTACCGGCCTGACTTTTACGATCAGGACAAACCGTTTAGGGATATTCGGGACTTTGAGTCGTAAATTACCATCTCACTGGGAGCGCGGACGTCTCGTCCGCACCTGAGCGCGAAGCGCGAATACTGCGCGTCTGACGACGCGTTTGCGGACGAGGACGTCAGCGTTCCCAGTGACTCACGCTTCATACCTCACCGCCGGACTTCCCGCGGGATAGAACACGCCCAGCAGTCTCAACTCTCCTGCGCCAGTATTTTCCACACAGTGAACTTGCCGTCTCGGCAAGTAAATGCATGACCCAGGACCAATTGGTGTCTTTGTATCACCCGCCCACATCTGTCCTTCTCCACGCAGGATGAACAACACCTCTTCGTAATGATGAAAATGATTGGGAGCGCGTCCCGGGGGAATTGAACCAACAAACTGCGTAACCTGATTGCTACCCAGTTCGTCATCAACCAATACTCGATACCAACGATCCGCGGTCGGAATTGCCTCACGGTTTCTCAGATTGATCGACGGAAACCTCTGATCCGCCAAAGGACCAATTGCTTCGGTCAGCGGCTCCACAATCAACGACTTCGCCGACTGAGGGCATTGAGAACTGATCATCAACACCGGGTGGTCTGCTTTGTTTAGCACTGTCAAAGTTTGACCGGGGCGAACATAGAGACCGGTTTGCGGCGGGATCTCGCTCGCGTAGCCGTCGATGAACACCGTGCAGGTAAGATTATCCGGCCGATCAAGACTGTAGAGAACGGTATCAGCATCTGCCTGTAGACCAGGTGAGATGCCCTTGTTGAATTGTAGGACGCGAAGTGAGATCTCTTGGGCGCCCGTTTGCGAGTCAACCACATTGCGCTGCAAAAGAGTTCCGTTAACGACCGGCTCAGGCTCAGACATGTGCCTGACAAAACATCCGCCTTCGAGATAGACACTCATGCTTGCGGACTATACGACAAACGTGAGCTATCGAACATCATTCTCACGGAGATGATGAGCGGTGTGTTCAGTGACTGACGAATTCGGTAGCGGCGGATATGCCTGCCGCAAACGATTTCAAGGGAGGATACCGTCCGGCACTCTCCACGGATGCACGATCAATGCTAGCCGACCCGCTTTCACCGCGGGATCAGTTTCAGCGAGTTCGCGCGCTTCTTCAATTGACGCGACACGAAACACGAAAATGCCACGCAAGCGACCGTTATCACCGAACGGTCCTGCAACAACAAGCTTCTTCATTTCAGCAAGACGATTGATATTTTCCAGGTGGGCCTTTTGAATCGCCTCAGTGGCAGGCGTCTTTTCCGGTGTCCATTTGTCGCCACGAACAAGAAATGCCAGATAAGCTGTCGTCATCTTGAATGGCGCTGAAGTTTTTTTCATCACATCTTCAGACCACCACGGATGCATCTCTGGAACGAAAAGGCCAGAGGCAACTGCCGGATCAGCCATTACCCAACTGTTCGCTTCTTCAGCGGTTTTTGCGCGAAAGATATAGACGCCGACGAGGTCCGAATCGCTAGCGATAGGACCAGCTATCACAGCCTTTCCGGATTCGAGTAACGAATGCACATACGCGACGTGTTCTTGAAGCACTGGGGGCGTCGTTGCCGAATCGGCCGGCCACTTCGGACCACGCTTCAGCAATGCCATATGAAACTGAATTAACTTGGATTCAGGTGTCGCTTCTTGTTGCGCCTGCCCGAAGGCAAC
Source organism: Pyrinomonadaceae bacterium (assembly GCA_035457565.1). Lineage (GTDB taxonomy): Bacteria > Acidobacteriota > Blastocatellia > Pyrinomonadales > Pyrinomonadaceae > PSRF01. The sequence goes on from DATIBJ010000149.1 coordinate 11,668, forward strand.
ACTGTGGAGTGACGCGACTAAGAAAACCCCGTTAAGAAGAAGTCCCTTTGTTTTCATAACCCCTATTGAACTACAGAACCCATCCCCCTGTCTCCCCATCTGATTTCCAAACTTCCTGCCTTTTCCGGCGTCTAATTGACTGATAAGATTCGACGACGAGGTAAAGCAAATGAAGCGATCCGCCCTTTTACTGATTCTCCTCCTAATTACCTTCCCAGCGACAGCTATCGCACAGGAGCAGCAGCCACCCAAACCAACAGCCGAAGAACTCGAAAAACAGAAAGAAGAATGGACGAAGAATGCCTACCGGCTACTCGATCAGGTGATCGATGAATCGCAATCGCTTCGTCTTCCGGAGAACCGTGTACGGATGCAGATCTATGCGGCAGACGTACTCTGGGATCGCGATCAGGGCCGCGCGCGCTCGATGTTTATGGTAGCTGGCGACGCCGTTGCCGAATTGTCCCGGACGAATCCAGAAACGACGACACAGCGGCCCGGCCCGAATCAAGTGCGTCGCCCGTCGCAACTGCGTCAGGAACTCGTCTTAACTGCGGCGCGTCACGATGCGCCATTGGCGTATCAGCTGCTTGCCGCTACCAAACCGCCACTGCCTGTACAGCCTGTCGACCCAAGGCAACCGCGTCAGCAACAGTTCAATGCGGACGACCTGCTTGAACAGAGTCTTTTGGCTGCGGTCGCAGCTTTGGATCCGAAGTTGGCAGCACAAAACGCGGATCAGATGCTGGAGAAGGGCCAATTTCCATATTCAATTTCTAACGTCATTTCGGAATTACGACGGCAAGATGCTGAAGCTGCCACGAAGCTTGCCGACAAGACGGTCAAGCGACTGCAATCAGCGAATCTTCTTTCCAACACTGAAGCAGCAACTTTGGCGCTCGGACTCTTAAATCCGGGGCCGCGCATTCCCTCAGCCGCGGACGCTGCGAAGCCAGAGGATGCAAAAACGTCGTCGCAAGCAAGAGGGCCGGTGTTAGACCAGTCAGTGTACGTCGATCTGTTAGGCAGCCTGATCGACTCGGCTTTAAAGGCAACACCTCCTACGCAACAGAATCAGAGAGGCGCAAACAATCCACGCGCGGCCAGGCCAGGAGTAGCCAGAACCGTGCAAGTGTTTAGAGATGATGGAACTGTTATCACCAACCAGCCGTCGGAAGCGCAAACCGAACTAATGAACGCGCGGAGGCTTCTCTCGGGCTTACAGCGACTGCTGCCGCAAGTCGACCAGAATCTTCCGGGCAGAGCTCAATCCGTTCGACAAAAACTGACAGAGATGGGTATAGCCGAAAACAATCGTGGCCCCATGGCCCAGATTGCGAATGCTTTTCGCGGCGATGTTACTGCTGATGCACTCATACAGACGGCGGCAACAGCACCCACTCAAATACAGCCGCGCTTGTATCAACAAGCTGCGTTCAAGGCTCTCGAAGAAGGGAACGTCGATCGAGCGCGACAAATTGCCACCGATCATCTCTCAGACCAGCGCCTCCGTGATTCGGTAATGCAGCGTATTGATCTTCGTGAGCTCGCCACGAAGGCTGAAGGCATCCGCCTCGAACAGGTGCGCCAAAGCCTCAGCCGTCTCCAATCAGACAACGAGCGCATCGATCTGCTGCTTCAACTTGCTAACGACGTAGCTGCTAAGAATCCGAAAGCTCAGCGGCAACTGTTGGAAGAAGCGAGGCAAATAACAAATAAGCGCGCGACGAGTTACGAAAACTTCGAACAGCAGTTACGCGTTGCCCATGCCTTCGCTTCCGTGGATGCGTCACGGAGTTTTGAAATCCTCGATCCGGGTATCAGCCATTTGAACGAATTGTTGTCGGCGGCGCAGATGCTGAGCGGATTTGAGACAAACGTTTTTCGCGACGGCGAACTGCCATTGCAAGGCGGCAGCGCATTGACCTCGATGGTTAATCGGTTCGGCCAAGAGATTGCCCTGTTGGCAAAGACCGATTTCGAACGTTCAGAAACGCTTGCTGGTCGTTTCCAGTTTGCCGAGTCGAGGATTATGGCCAGGCTCGCCATTGTCCAGGGACTACTTGATGTGAAGCCGCGGCCGGGGAGTCCAGTTACATTCCGTGTCGGAGACAACTCAACCGTGACATTTCGTCCGTGAACGCTAAACGCTTTTAGAGTCGTCTTTTCGTTCGGCGAGTTTGCAAAAACAAAAACCACCGGTTTCACGGGACCGGTGGTTTTTTATTGTTGATTGATGATTGTTGATTTTTGATTGAAGGCGATCGAGAGCACATCAGCGCAATCATCAATCAACAATCATCAATCGCCAATTTCTGAGCACTCAAATTGCTTACCTCACTTCTCTGCTTCCAGTTATGCATGGTTTTAAGGCAAAGCATATCCCCGCACTCGATGGACTTCGCGGAGTTGCGATACTTCTCGTCGTTACGCATCACCAATTAATCCCGCTTTCTCTCAAGGGAGGCTTTCTCGGAGTCGACCTCTTTTTCGTCTTGAGCGGTTTTTTGATAACCACTCTGCTAGTGACGGAATTCGATGCAACCAGAACGATCTCACTTAAAAATTTCTATTTACGACGCGCCTTACGCCTTGGACCAGCTCTGTTCGTCTATCTCATCGCCAGTTTGATCGTCACTTATCTGCTGCATCCGGAGGATCTGACTCGTGAGTTTCGTCTGGTGGGATATGCCTTGGCCTACGCCACTAATTGGCGCATGGCATTCGGCTGGGACTTATCGCTCGACCCAACGGCAATAATCTGGTCGCTTTCTATTGAAGAGCAGTTCTACCTGATCTGGCCGTTGTTACTGCTGACAAGCCTCTCGCTCGGACTCAAACGCCGGCACATCGCAATCGGCCTAGCGCTGTTGATCTCGATAATAATGCTGCATCGTTATCAACTTTGGTTGGGCGGCGCTGAGTTGAACCGACTTTATTACGGAACCGACACGCGGGCTGACGCGCCACTAATGGGTTGTTTGTTGGCGCTTATTCCAGCGGCTGCCTGGTCCGTTACCAGACAGCGCCTTTTGAAGCTTGCGGCTTTTGTCGCTGTTGGCGTTCTGATTTATCTGATCCTTGTCGTCCATTTTACTGATGTATTCCTCTATCAATGGGCTTACACAGGAATCGCCGCGCTTGCGGGACTTGTGACGTGGAGCGCCGGCAATCAGCGCTCGACGCTGGTGAGAATCTTCGAGTGGCGCGTGCTGAGGTGGTTTGGAAAGCTCTCTTACGCTTTATATCTCTGGCACTGGTTACTCCTGAAAAGCGCAACTTTCTATTACTGGGTTGGGCCAACCTGGGATCCGTGGGTCAGATTTGCCGCCGCTACTCTAGTCTCAGCGGTCTCTTTCTATTTGATCGAACTACCTTTCAACCGACTCAGGTCAAGATTCAGATTTGACGGCACACACGCTTCATCAACGTGGAGCGACTCTATTCGTCGCCGCTTTCGACGCGACAAACCACAGAAGAGTGAACGAATACCCGCCGCAGTAATTATTCAACCGACGGAGCAAAATGTATGACCATGACAATTAACTTTACGGAGGTAGAAAAACCCGAGGTTCCACCACACCCGTATGACCCGGCAGATCCAAATGAGCCCGGACCGCTTCCGCTTCCTCCCGATACGGATCCGAAACCACCGGCTCCTGTACGCGAACCTGATGAGCCCACGCCAATAACTGATCCAACACCATCTGAGCCAACACGTCTCTGAATTCCTCGTAGGGAATAAGAAGTGGCTTCTTTGAATCTCCTCCTGACTGTCTCGGCCTATTCACTTTTCCGCTCCGTGCGGCGCCTTGGAGTTGTAGGTCTGTTTCTACTTGGTGCTCTCGACTCTTCGTTTCTCGTGCTGCCTTTTGGAAACGATCTGATGCTTATTGCGCTCGTGAGTAGCAGCCGTTCTGACCTTATGTCGATCGCTTATGTGCTGGCTTCAGTGGCGGGATCTGTCCTGGGTGTTTTTGTGATTGATGGACTAATGCGAAAGACGGGCGAAAAAGGGTTACAGCGGTTTGTGGGCCAACAGAAACTGGAACAACTGAAATCCAAGTTGGAAACGAAAGCGTGGTTAACCATCTTTGCGGCAACTCTACTGCCGCCGCCATTTCCTTTTACCCCGGTGTTGATGACTGCCTCTGCTTTGCAGACACCGCGACGGGCCTTGTTCAGTGCGTTGATCGCTGGACGTCTAATTCGTTTCAGCACAGAAGCCGTTTTAGCGTTGTACTGGGGACGACAAATTATTCGATTTCTGAATTCACCCGCTGTTGAGTATTCCGTCTACGGTTTGATTGTGATTGCGATCGTTCTCAGCGTCATCTCCGTGCTGAAGTGGGTAAGAAAGCCCCACGAGCGGCAGAGATCGAACCTCCAGGACCAACGTTCATAGAAAGTGGTGTAGAGTTTATCTGCTAAGTAACTCAACTCCTTGCGTATCCTCGGAGCGCGCGGCGTAGCAAGTTCGTGAGGTCTTGTTTTCCTGAGAACTTCTTAGAATGGCTTTGCCGCCGGATGTGAGCCGACGGCTCTGCCTCGCCGTAATGTGCCGCTCTCATTCCGGGCTGCGCCCTGGTCTGGTCTTTGACTTCGCGCTTGCGATCCACTCAGGATTGACTTGGGTCATGTGTCTTGGAGGGGGGCACAGCCCGAACCCAGGGGCTGAGCCCGAATCGGAAGATGCACATTACGGCGAGGCAGAGCCGTCGCCTCACATCGAGCGGCAAAGCCATGTCGCAAGCGCAATTCATTGGTGGGGCTGTGCTGCGATGCGCCTCTCCGGTTTTTCGTTTCAGTTCCGCACCGATTTACAATCTGTTAATGGAGCATCTCACTTCTCCGAGCTGTTGAGTATTTCGCACGATCAATGAAAAACCGCAGAGACGCCGAAGACGCGGAGAACGCGCAGAGAGTTGAGTCGCTTATCGGCCCACACTTTCACTGTTCAGAGTTGCGACTTATGTGTAAAATCCGCGAATTGAATTTCTCGGAAAGGGGCGGCAGCCATGCCCGAACAACGCGGTAAGCAAGCTACTCCTGAGGTTAAAGCAGAATGGACCTACGCCTATAAACTTTACCTGAAGGCGCCGGGTGATCGTTACGATAAGAAAAAAGACCGCACGACCCGGATCGATTTTGTGGCCCAGGAGATGAAACTCACACGTAAACAAGCCAAGCGAAGAATCCGAAACTACGAAGCATGGCAACGTAACATCAAGAAAGGGTTGGTCAGCCCGTAAACCCTCGTCATTGACTCTGCAGAAGCTTCGTCCACCTCACCAACTCCTGTAACAGTTGCTGGATGAGTTTCCTGGACGTTTCGTCCGTCAAGTTGCCTTGTTCGTCAAACCTCTTTGCAGCATTGCTGATCATTACTTCGGGCTGATTGACTGCGTGCATGTTGAGGAATACAAACATCTGCCGGAGGTGATACTGCGCGCGGGCGCTGCCAAGCATTCCAACCGACGCACCCATCACAGCTACTGGTTTGCCATTCCACGCGCTGTCACCGTAGGGTCGCGACGCCCAGTCAATAGCGTTCTTCAAAACCCCCGGAACCGAGTAGTTGTATTCCGGAGTGACAAACAAGATCGCATCAGCATTGCGAATCTGCTGTTTGAGTTCAGTGACTTTAGCAGGCGGCTGGCGTTCATCGTCTTGATTGAATCCGGGAAGGCCTTCGATATCGGCTATGTCGATTCGCGAACCTTCAGGCGTAAGTTGCTGCGCAGCTCGCAATGCAGCTTTGTTAAAGGAATCGTTACGTAGACTCCCCGCAATGCCCAAAATTATTAGTGCGTTACTCACGCAACACCTCCAGTGGATGATTATTGCTTAGTTCCTGATAATTCTTTGAACATATCTTCCACGTTTGGTGTTGCGAAATTCTGGAAAGCGAATCCTTTATATTTTTCGGGCAGTTTCAAACGCTCTTTTGCCTGGTCGACAGTTAAGTGCTCGGCCATTGCTTGCTGAACCCGTGACCGCAAATCAGCGAGATAATCCCTGAACTCTCGCATTTCCTCCGCGGATGCAACTTCGCCGTGACCGGGAATGAACCTCGCGTTGGGATAGTCACTCAGAAGTTTATCGAGTGATGGAACCCATTCATTGACGGTCGCATCAACTAGATTTGGCAGCGTTTTCCGCCAGCCCATATCCCCTGTGAATACCACGTTCGCGTCGGGAACATAGGCGAGAACATCTCCACCAGTGTGTCCACCCAAGCTGAACAGCATGACTTCTCTTTGACCAACGTAGAGTCGGGTAACACCGCCGCTAAAGGTGACTGTCGGATTAGTTAGTTTTATCCCCATCATTGCATCCAGGCGTCGTAACTGTCGCTCGAGTTGAGTGCGTTGCTCAGCTTTGTCGGCAGGCGTCTCGCTCAGACGTTGCGTGAGATCGGCTTTCCTTTTCTGCAGCTCTTCTGCCGCGGGAAGGAAGCGGCGATTCTTCGTTGTTTGCCATTCAATCAAACGATCATGCGCAATGATGGGAATACCACGAGCGGCCAACACTTGATTGCCGCCTGTGTGATCGAGATGGTAGTGACTGTTGACGGCAAACTTCACAGGCATTTTCGTTTCCGACTCAATCACTGTCAGCAGATCCTCGATCGCCTGCGGTGTGAAGAACGTGTCGAACACAAGCACCGCATTATCTCCGACAACGAATCCGGCATTGCCGGATGCGAGGCCTCCTGGCTTCGCAATGGCCGCATAAACTCCTTCCCCAACTTTTACGATAGAGAAATTATCTTCCGGCTTTGCGGCGGCGGATGTATTGCTAGTGGTTCTCGGCGCGACTAGCGCAATGGCAATTGTCGCAGTGAACACGATCAGTTTGGTTGATGTCATGTGTGCCCCTCAAGGTGATTTCAGTGATTTCGGATTTCGTGTTCTCAAGTTACTCATTGAAACGAGGCTTCATCATAAATCGGACCTGGTGACAATTAAACTGTTTCATAACACGAAATCCGAAATCCGCATTCCGAATTCCGAAATCCATCGCACGCCGACTTTGAGGATTCGCGAAATGGTAGTTATATTGAACATCCCCATCATCAACAACCAATGCACCTGGAGGTCAAAAGTGAAGCCCAATGCTTCGACGCGCCACCTTTGGCTGGCCGTCCTGTTCGTTCTTGCTCTCCTATTAACAGCAACGAGTTCGTGTATGAATAGATCTGAATCGCCATCGAACGGCAAAGCCACGGTCGCTGAAGGTGAAAAATTCATAGCCGATGCTGAAAAGCGTTTGCTCGACTTGAATCTCAAATACGCCGCTGCCGACTGGGAGAAAAGCACCAACATCACTGACGCAACCGAAGAAAAGTCGGCGAACGCAAACAAGGACCTGATTGCTGCCACTACAGAACTCGCGGAGCAGGCGACCAAGTTTGAGGGCCTCGATTTTCCCGCTGACACGCAGCGAAAGATGAAGCTCTTGAAACTTTCGCTGACGCTGCCGGCACCGAAGAATCCGGCTGAGCGAGAGGAGTTGACAAAGATTGCTGCGTCAATGGAAGGCGATTACGGAAAAGGCAAATACTGCCCTGACGGCGAAAAGGGAAAGTGTCTCGATATCACAGCGCTTGAAGAGATCATGGGGACAAGTCGGGATCCAGAAAAGCTGAAACAAGCTTGGCTGGGCTGGCACCAGATTTCCCCACCATTCCGAAAAAACTACGAACGCTTCGTGGAGTTGAGTAATAAAGGTGCGAAGGAAATGGGCTTCAAAGATACCGGAGCACTGTGGCGTTCGAAGTACGACATGGAGCCGGATGCGTTCGCCGCTGAGATGGAACGCTTATGGCAGCAAGTAAAGCCACTCTACGATTCGCTCTACACCTACACGAGACGAAAATTATCTGAGAAATACGGCAAAGACATTGTTGCGCCCGATAAGCCCATTCCCGCACATCTTTTGGGAAACATGTGGGCCCAGACCTGGGGCAACGTCTATCCGCTGCTTGCTCCCGCAGGTGGTGACCGAGGTTACGATCTCACGCAAATCCTGAAAGCACGCAATACAGACGCGAAGCAGATGGTCCATTACGGCGAAGCATTCTTCACGTCTCTCGGGTTCGAACCGTTGCCGCAAACATTCTGGGAACGATCGATGTTGGTGAAACCAAACGACCGTGAGGTTGTTTGTCACGCGAGCGCGTGGCACGTCGACTTCGAGAGAGATGTTCGATTGAAGATGTGCGTTCAGATCAATGAAGAAGACTTCACCGTCGTGCATCACGAGCTTGGCCACAACTATTATCAACTGGCCTACGCGGCCCAACCCTTTCTGTTCCGCGACAGCGCAAACGACGCCTTTCATGAAGCGATCGGCGACACCGTTGCGCTGTCAGTCACTCCTCCATATCTCAAACAGATCGGTTTGATTGATCGAGTTCCTGATTCGAGTGCTGATCTCGGATTCCTGTTGAACCGCGCACTGGACAAGGTTGCGTTTCTTCCGTTTGGCTATCTCGTCGATCAATGGCGCTGGAAAGTTTTCTCCGGTGAGATTGGTCCTAACGATTACAACCGAGCATGGTGGGAGCTGCGCGAAAAATACCAGGGCGTTGCCCCGCCGGTTCCTCGCAGTGAACAGGACTTTGACGCTGGCGCAAAGTATCACGTTCCCGCGAACACTCCTTATGCGCGTTACTTCCTTGCGGCAATCCTGCAGTTTCAGTTTCACCGCGCGCTATGTCGCGAAGCGGGATTCAACGGACCGCTTTATCAGTGCTCTATTTATGGCAATAAAAAGGCCGGTGAGAAACTGAAGTCGATGCTGGCGATGGGCTTGAGCCGACCGTGGCCGGAAGCTCTGAAGGCGATGACCGGTGAAGACAAGATGGATGCGACCGCGATAATCGACTATTTCGCACCGCTTAAGACTTGGTTAGACGAACAAAACGCAAAAGCTAAATAACAAGGACCCACGGTCCGGTGTCCAAAGTCGTAAAGCAATAACGCGTACAAGTGATAGCTCCCGACTATTCACTCATCGCTTTTACGCTCCAGACACCGGATCATAGGCCCTCGGATTTGGCCCGCCAGTTGGCTTACGGAGTAAAGCCTTACTGCATTTGGAACAGTAGCGAAGAGTGGTTGAGAAATTCTTGAGGTTGTTGCGGCGCTTGGATTTTGTGCAGCTGGGGGGCTGGTTACGTTACCTTACACGCGTCAGGTTTACCTCGCGAAGAACGTAATGCGAGACGGACTTCTCAGTAATCACATCCGCCGTCCTGAATTTCTCCACGATGTCAGGTGGCCAGATGCAATGCGCCTCACCCTCCCGGATGGTTGCGCGATTGACGCGCATCACATCAACGGCGCTGAGCATCGATAACCGCCTTTTGAGTTCCGTTGCGGAAAGTCGCGGCCGACGAACCCGGTCAGTCTCAGACGTCCGGATCCGGTTGGTTCCGGGTGTTGGAAAAACTATGAGTTGTCTGCTTTTCGGGCTTTCGGTGGCCAGAAGAGACAGAGTTTGCAGCTCTTTTCGTTTTAGTACTTTCACTGGTTTTTCCCCTGTAGACATTAAGCAGAATCAATGGCGGGGCATTTCCAGATTTCTGCGGGATATTCTTCCCGAAAATCGAAAATACCGCGAAATCGGAAGACTTCGCGGCATTTACCTACTGACCGAGTTAAGCAGAATAACCGGGGCACCCACACACCATTTACCCGCCGACCGTTGTTCCTCCGACGGTCATAGCGATCGTTCCGATTGTAGGCGAACCGTTGATACCTCTGTGTAACCTCCGTGGAGCTCTGTGGCTCTTTGGTGTTGATGGTTCCAAACTAGTGAACCACAAAGACACGGAGAACGCGGAGGATGCACAGAGAAACGCTTCGCACCCACCGCAACCACGTCATGGTACTGACTTTAATTTTCTACGAGCAGTCTGAGTAATTCATACCCACCGTGCCGGAGTGTTGTGCTATAAGCTTCGCAATGACCGTCGCTGCCTCTGTCAGACGCCCCAAATCAGTTGAATCGGAATCAGATCATCTGCCTCCGCCTCTGAAGTGGGCTGGTGGTAAGCGCTGGCAACTTCCCTATCTGAAAACCTACTGGGAACATCACAGTCAGCGACGACTCGTTGAACCGTTCTGCGGCGGACTTGCGGTAACGATTGGACTACTTCCAAGCAAAGCTCTGCTGAATGACGTCAATCCGCATTTGATCAACTTCTATCGCTGGCTCAAGCGCGGACTCACGATTTCAATCGAGATGTCGAATAGCGAGCGTTTGTTCTACTCGCATCGCGATCGATTCAACGAGCTGCTTCGCGCCCGCAAGTCAACGACCAAAGAAGCTGCTTCACTGTTCTATTATCTGAACCGCACCGGTTACAACGGGCTTAGTCGCTTCAATAGCCAAGGGGAATTCAATGTCCCGTTTGGTCGCTACCACACGATCAATTACCAACGGGATTTCATGTCGTATAAGTCGCTATTCGCCAACTGGGATTTTGAAAACACCGGCTTCGAATCACTTCCACTCACGAGCGAAGATTTTGTTTACGCTGATCCGCCGTACGACGTTAAATTCACGCAATATTCAAAGGGAGGATTTGGCTGGGAAGAACAAGTACGAACTGCGGAATGGCTGGCAAAACATCCAGGACCGGTCGTGCTGTCAAATCAAGCAACGAAAAGAATCGTAGAACTTTATTCCACGCTCAACTACGCAATCGTCCACCTCAACGCACCTCGACGAATAAGCTGCACTGGAGATCGAACACCCGCCAAAGAAGTGCTGGCTATACGAAATTTATAAAGAGGGAGCCCCCTAAACAATGCGGCGTGCAAAACATCAGGTAAACCACCCTTCCTAACTTGCAATTTGTGACCTTGAGTTATTTCAGTGGAGCTTGGGCGTTGATCCGTTGCACGTTGCTCTGTTCAACTGGAGTTGGATGTGATGCACCTTGAGCGAGGGCAAGTCACCCTCACTACACGCAATCTTGCGTTCCTTGGACCCTTACTGGAGTCCTATTAAGCTGGTCGACGTAAATATGATCGCAATTGCGGTGGCGTCGCTTTCCTCATCAATGCCGCTTTGGCTTTCCACTCCATCGCGCGGCCAAGCTCCACCAGAAATCTAGTTTCACCAGACTCAAGTACCACAGTCGGCACGCCGTCGTGATAGAGAATGCGGTTGCTTGTATGCGACGTTAGTCGATTACCGGGGAGGATAATGCCGGCGAGGTTAAGAGGGTCAGCGGCACTGACGGAAATCATGCTCTCATGCGCACCTTCGCGACGAATGGCGCGCAACATCCCCACCGCTTCGGGCAGGGCAAACTGTTCTCCAGAGATACCTGCAACAAACCGCCCGCCGCGAATCTCACCACGCGCTTCGAGCCGATGATACATACGCAACAGAACGCGCCAGGGTATCGCTACGCCTTCTCGCTCAAGCAAGCGTTTGAAAACAACTCCATATCGCTTCAGAAGAATGCGCGCCACCTGTTCGGTTGTTTCTGGATCATGAGTTGATGTGTTTCGCGCCGAATTCCCACCCGTTTCTGCTCGGTTAATGATCGACCAGCGTCCAGCGCTCGCCATGTCGTACACCGGCTGCCGGTGCTTGCGACGTGCGGCTGCCTGAGTTTTTCTGCTCCCCGGCGTCAACAACGCTCGCAAACCTGTGAAGCTGTCAGACACCACTACTCCTGAGGCAACCAGTTCAGCCAAAGACTCTTCGACCTGACTGCGCAACAGTCGCGTTCCATCCACGATATCGGTGAAGAAAGAAGCGCCGCGCGTTTGCAGATATTCGTAGACCACTTGCGTCGTCGATGAAAAGTCGGTATCGCGTCCATTTGAGGCAGACTGCGGAAAGACTGAACTCCAGAGCGCAAAGTTCCTGCGACGTAACAAAGCTATTGGAGTATTTCGCACAGGCGCTGAACCGCGGGCGCGTTCCGTTGAGCCATCCGGTTGTGGAGTTCGTACTGGCGGCGTCAATCGCGCCCAAACAACTTCACCTGCAAGACAGAGGGCGTCGAGCCATGCAGGATCGTATTCGAGTAAACGCGCAGGGAGTATCTCACCTTCCCACGCAGCCGCCGGAGCCTCAAAACCTTCGAGCTGTTCGATGATCGCCCGCACACTGTCTGGTCCTTCCATCTGGTGCTCGGGTGCAACTTTCTGCCAGGCCAGCAGGAAGCGGAGGAAATCAGAGCTTGAGACAGGCTCTATCTCCTGACGCAAACGATTCAGCGTGTAGCTGTGAATCCGCGCCAGTAAACGCCGGGCACACCATTCAGTTTCGGTTGCGCCTGGCGTGAAGAGCCCGCGAATGACGAAGCCTTCCGCCTCGAGTCTTAATAACCCCGTTTCGACATCAAGCCTGGTAAGACCTGACGACCTAACGAGTTCATCGACAGTCACGGGACCCAGACCTTCGAGCCGCCCGCGAAAGATCTCGACCAGAGCATTTTCCTTCGTCCAGGAAGTGCGAGCGACACTTTCAGGCGCGGCAATCTCCGGATCCAGATTGATCGACGAATAGATAGCATCGATCTGCGGTAGTCGTTCTGCAGCAATCCATAATGGCTGGTCTGAGCCTTGTCTTGTAAGAATCGCCGCCCGTCGATCACGCTGTAGTTCTTCGAGGAAGGTGTACCAGGAAGTGCCTTCTGCCGCCGTCAGAAAGCCCAATTCAACCAGCGCGTCATGAAGTTCGTCAGCATTCTCAACATTGGGCCATGCTTCATCTCGCACCCGATCGATTGCTGACTGGTCGAGCTTGCCCATGTCACTCGCAGTTTCCGGATCGAGCCAACGACGCTGAAACACCGCGCGCGTGCGCCGCTCCTCAAGTGGGGCATCGTCGAGATATGCGTAGGGACGGGCGTTCAGAATCTCCTGGGCCAAAGGTGATGCTTCGATCACATCACGAGCGAACAATCGCTTTTCATTTCGCTCAATCGAGGTTAACAACGCCTCAAGCCCGTCGATGTCCATTGCCTCTTCCAAACAATCACGCACAGTTTGATCGACCAGCGGATGTTTTGGGATCTCTCGTTCGCCGGTAAGATTCTCAGCGCATGCAACTTGATCGGGGAAGATGGCAGTTAACAGATCTTCCGCGTCCATTCGTTGCAACTGGGCGGGAATCTTCTTCCCTCCGCGTCGACGTAGCACCGCGAGCGAGCGCGTTACATTCCAACGCCAGCGGATGTTCCACATCGGCGCATCGAGTAATGCCTGGCAAAGGAGCTGACGGACGGTTTTCGAGTTCAGGTAGTGAAATACATCGTCGAGCGGAAAGCTGTGCGTCGGGCCCAAAGAAAGAACAATCGCGTCCTCCGTGGCCGCAGCCTGCAATTCAAAATTGAATTTACGGCAGAAACGCTTCCGCAACGCCAGTCCCCAGGCGCGATTCACTCGACTACCGAACGGCGAATGAAGAACCAGTTGCATGCTGCCGCTGTCGTCGAAGAATCGTTCAAGAACAAGGTTCTCCTGCGACGGCATTACACCGAGCACCGCTTTAGCGCCGGCGAGATAGTCAATAATCTGTTCCGCGGCGGCAGCGGAGAGTCCGACTTCGTTCGTTAACCACTCGAGCGCAGCAGCCGAAGCCTCCAACCACGGACTACGGCGAGGTGTGTCCTCATCGTCTTCTGTAACTTCGCCGTTGTTAGTGTTGACCGCTTTCAGATCAACCCGCTCCGCAACTTCCTCACGCAGACGAGCTACTGAAACGGACAGTTCGCCGCTGCGTGCCGGAGCTTCACCCAACCAAAACGGAATCGACGGTGGCTGACCCTTGGCATCTTCAACCCGAACCTTGCCTTGTTCCACGCGAAGCACTCGCCAGGAAGTGTTTCCGAGTTGGAAGATATCCCCTTGCAGGCTTTCGATCGCAAAGTCTTCGTTTACGGTCCCAATCACGAGGTCGCTTGGCTCGAGAACAACGGCGTAATCAGCAGTATCAGGAATAGCGCCACCTGAGGTGATCGCCGCGAGCCTTGCTCCTCTTCGTCCGCGGAGACGCTTGTTCACAGCATCGTGATGCAGATAAGTTGAACGTCGTCCGCGCTTCGTTGAAAAGCCTTCAGCAAGCATCCGAATGACTGAATCGAATCGCTCGCGCTCAAGGTTTCGATAGCTGTACGAGCGGCGAATCATTGCGAACAGATCATCTTCCGTCCATTCCTCTGCTGCCACAGCGGCGACGATCTGTTGGGCCAGAATGTCGAGAGGCTCTGAAGGAATTTCCAGCTTATCGAGCTCTCCGCGTCTAACCGAATCGATAATCGATGCGCATTCGATCAGTTCATCGCGCGACAAAGGAAATATTCTGCCTTTGGGAAATCCAACCACTGTGTGGTTCGAACGGCCAACACGCTGCAGAAAACTCGCGATCGATCTTGTTGAGCCCAGCTGACAAACGAGATTGACGTCACCAATGTCGATCCCCAGTTCAAGTGAAGCGGTTGCGACCAACGCGCTCAATTCACCGGCCTTCAATCGTTGCTCAGCAATCAGTCGCTGCTCTCGCGCGAGGCTGCCATGATGCGCCGCGATGTTCTCGTCACCGATGCGTTCGCCGAGATGCCGTGCAACACGCTCGGCGAGTCGACGTGTGTTGACGAAAACCAGCGTGGTGTGGTGTTGACGGATTAACTGCGCGAGTCGGTCGTACACTTCATCCCATACTTCGCCCGACATCACAGCTTGCAGTGGCGACTCAGGCAGTTCGATAGCCAGGTCGAGTTTGCGTGTATGACCGGTGTCGATGATTGCGCAGTCGGGACTGCCGGATGAATCAATATTGGCGGTGCCCACAAGAAATCGTGCGACTTCTTCGATGGGGCGCTGAGTTGCAGAAAGACCGATGCGAATTAATCGATTTCGAATTTGGGATTTCGGATTTCGGATTTCGCGCTCATGATCAAGAGGCTGCTCAAGGTCAGCGGTATCTTTGTTGTCACGAAATCCGAAATCCGCATTCCGAATTCCGAAATTCTTCGTCAGTTGTTCGAGTCGTTCGATTGAGAGTCCAAGATGTGAGCCGCGTTTGTCACTGACCACAGCGTGAATTTCGTCGAGGATCAAAGTTCTCGCCGTCTCAAGCATCCGTCGTCCACCTTCGCTCGTGAGTAGAATGTAGAGCGACTCAGGAGTGGTCACAACGATATGCGGCGGACGCTTAGTCATCGCCGTTCGTTCGGCAGCTGGTGTATCACCGGTCCGGACAAGAGTGCGAATGTTTACTGCAGGTAATCCCAGCGCCGCAAGCTCTTTTTGAATGCCCTCGAGCGGGAATTGAAGATTACGTTGGATATCGTTGCTGAGCGCCTTCAGCGGTGAGACGTAAATGACGTGCGTGGTGTCGTCGAGTTTGCCTTCGACACCGAGTCTCACGAGGTCATCAATTGCAGAGAGGAATGCAGCCAGAGTTTTTCCCGAACCAGTGGGTGCGGCAATCAGTGTGTGGCGGTGTTTCTTGATTTCCGGCCATGCCTGTAGCTGCGGTGGTGTAGCGGAGGGAAAGGTTTGGGCGAACCAGCGCGCTACTGCTGGATGAAAAATCTCGAGGTTCATAGGTGAGGCAAATTATACTGCTGGAACTTACGGTTTGCATAGCTGAAACACAGGCCCTAACATGAAACGCGTGATTGCCGAGCAGCATTCCCTCGACGTCACACAATCACGTGTCATGAAGTCAGTACCAGCGCGCGGTATCGGGTGGATGCGACAGCCTGTGATGTTGATTGCACTCAATCTCGTGGCATGAGGTCAGTACCACCGCGCGGTAGCGGGTGGGTGCGCAGCCTGTGGTGTTGATTGCGCTCAATCTCGTGGCATGAAGTCAGTACCACCGCGCGGTAGCGGGTGGGTGCGACAGCCTGTGATGTTGATTGCACTCAATCACGTGGCATGAGGTCAGTACCACCGCGCGGTAGCGGG
>DATIBJ010000150.1:0-16034 GCA_035457565.1 Pyrinomonadaceae bacterium
ACAAACAACTGCCCCGTCACGTCCTGGTAAAAACTGGAAAATGCCACGAACGTCAGAATTACGGCATTCAGCATCAGCTCAATGCACATAAACATGGCAATGACATTGCGCTTGATGATCACTCCGGCAACGCCGATCGTGAACAAAACCGCAGAGAGTGCTAAGTACCACGAAAGTTGTGGAACCATATTTAGTCTCGCTCCGATGGATCGCGCTCGTCGCTTACTCCAAGCATTTCAGCCGCTTCTTCGGTGCTGTGGGCCTCCGCGGCGCGCGTATCCGACAACGGAAGATTTGGGTCAAAGAGACGCAATGGCAACACCTGAGTTCCGGGTAGAACGGCTGCGCCCGGCGGGGTTTCTTTAATTCGTCGGGCAAGCGTCATTGCGCCGACAATCGCCATTAATAACAAAATCGAGGTGATCTCAAATGGAAGTAGGTACTTCGTAAAAAGAGCAGAGCCGATAGACGAAGTTAATCCAGTATCGGAGATGCTGTTTACCGGCTTTACTGGCGATCTATCGACAAACCAGATGATGAATGTGGCTTCGGCAACAAGTATTGCTGCAAGTACAACGGCAGCCGGAACGAGAAATCCGAGCCGTGATCGTCGTCTTCGTTCCTCCTGCTCCACATTCAGTAGCATGATCACGAAGACGACGAGCACCATGATCGCTCCGGCATAAACGATTACCTGAACAGCCGCAATGAAAGGTGCTGCCAGCGTTACATACAAACACGCCAACGAGATGAATACTCCAATTAGTGAGATAGCGCTGTAGAGCGGATTACGTTGAGCGACGAGAGCTATCGCACATCCGATAGCGAGTCCGGCGAATAGTATGAAGAGCAGTACAAGCATCAACGAAAATAGTATTTGATCACGTAAAGAACATAAGTATCGTTGCTGTCAGGAATATGTTTAGCAGCGCAACGGGAAGCAAAAACTTCCAACCAAAATTCATCAGCTGATCGAAACGAAAACGAGGCAGCGTACCTCGCAGCCAGATGTACAGGAACAGAAAGAAGATCACCTTCAGCAGAAAACCGATCACCCCAACCAGTCCAAATAAGAACGTGCCGCGGCCGAAAAGATCTTCAGCAAACGGGACATTCCAACCACCCAGAAACAGAGTGGTCGCCAGCATCGACACCGTAAACATGTTGATGTATTCGGCGAGGAAGAAGAGCGCAAACTTCATTGCGCTGTATTCGGTGTGAAAGCCGGCCACCAGTTCTGTCTCGGCTTCGGGTAGATCGAAGGGCACTCGATTTGTTTCAGCGATTGCGGCAATCAGATAGATGATGAAGCCAAGCGGCTGAAGAAAGATCGACCATCGGAACCCGTGCCAAGCCGACTGCATCTCGACAATCTTTTGCAAGTCGAGAGTGCCCGCCAACAGGATTACTCCGATCAGGCTGAGCCCAAGCGCGAGTTCATACGAAATCATTTGGGCCGACGAGCGAAGACCACCCATCAAGCTGTATTTGTTATTGGACGACCACCCGGCCAACATGATCCCGTACACACCGACAGACGTGACTCCCAAAACGTACAGCAGGGCAACGTCGAAGCGAGCGACAGAGAGCGGGATTGTGCCAATGAAAGGAATACTGGTTTCTGGTCCAAAGGGATAAACGATCATCGTCATCAACGCAGCCATTGTCGCAATAACGGGCGCGAGGAAATAGATGAAGCGCGTTGATTTGTCGGGAACAATGTCTTCCTTGAGGATGAACTTTAGTAGATCGGCGAAGGGCTGCAACGCACCGCCATAACCGACGCGATTCGGACCCAGGCGACCTTGAATAAACGCAAGAACACGACGTTCAGCGAGCACCGTGTACGCGACCATTAGCAACACAACGGTAAAAACGATCGTGATCGCTACGAACTTAAGAACAATGTCGAGGATAGTCGCCCAGTCCATGAGTCTATTGCCGATTGCCGATTGCCGATTGCCGATTTTCGGTCATTCTTATCTTTGATTGATGACGTACCGCTTCGTCGATCCCGATGTTCCTGAAATCGCAAATCGGCAATCGGCAATTGGCAATCGGCAATGTCTCAGTCTCCCGCCACAACCGCTTCTGTGCGCAAATCGCTATCGATTGTTAGCTGATACAGGGGCGAGATAAGAAAACTTTCAGGCCGCGGATTGCCGCCCGCCAACAAGTGGAACTGCGCCACCTTGTCAGTCAACGTTCCAATCTTGAATAATTCGTGTCCGACGTCCGGAGTCATCGTCAGCTTTTCACCCTCACCACTCATCTGCTCCAGACGGTCTCGTAGCGAATTGATCGCGGCCGTTATCTCGGAGCGCTGTGCCGCGTGTTTCACCTGGACAGGTTTCGTTTCGTCTTTCAGCAGGGGATATCGCATTCCCTGAAACGCTGGCACCTTCTCAGCAAGCTCGCGGAACACACCAGTTGATGACATTCCAAATCCGAACTCGACACCCAATTCGACGGCGAGCTGGGCGGTGATCAGCCAATCAGGTTTCGACTGGTGTACTGGCGGAATCGATTGTCGAACGCGCTGCACAAATCCGTCGTTGTTTGTGAACGTGCCGTCTATTTCCGCAAACGACGCCGCGGGCAACACAACGTCCGCCGCTTTAGTCGCAACTGTTTCAAATAACTCCTGAACGACCAGAAAGTCCAAACGGGTTAGGTTAGCTTCACGTCCATTCATTTGCTCCGGCAGGAATCCACCGGCGAGATACATTGCGCGAACGGTTGAACCAGCCTCATCGAGCACACTTTCAGCACTAACATTTCCGTTCATCATGCCCGTGAGATGTGCGCCGAAGCTGTTGTTGAAAAGAGGTAGCGGATGGAGTAGCACGCGAGTTTTGTCAGTTCCGATCGACAGCGGCAGTTGAGCAATCGCAGCTTGCGCGGCCGCACTCAGTTCTCCGCCGAACATCAAGATCACATCACCCGTGCTATTCGATAGCGCTTCACGTACAGCCACTAACTCTTCGACTTCGACGCCGATCTTTTGTGCCGCAACGTTGTTATGAGCGGGATCCGACAGGGCCAGAACAACAGCGTCTTCCGTGCCGGGTAGGATATGGACAAACTGCGCTGCCTGCTCGCGCAAGCGAATCGGAACGGAATTAACGATGATCAGTTTTGCTCCGCCATTCCGAACTGCTTGACGTATCTGCTTGCCGGTCAGTGGCTGCAGCTCTTCCGGCTCACCGCCGATCAGGAGGATCGTCTTGGCGTAACGAATGTCTTTGTGAGTTGCCAGCTGGCCGCCAAGATTGTCGAAGAATGGCTTCAGACTAAAGGCGTCCGTAGTTGTGTAAGTGTCGGTGCCGACTAATTCAGTTGCAAACTTGTGCAAGGCGTAGAGCGACTCGTTGGATAACCGCGGACTTCCGACGACGGCCACCGCATTTCGACCAAACTCGTCGGCGACTTGATCCAAACGCTCCGCGGTGAAGCGAATCGCTTCGTCCCACGTAGCCGGAATTAACTTTCCACCTTTCTTGTAACGAATCAACGGCGTGCGCAGTCGCGCTTCGTGATTTACAAACGGATGGCCGAAGCGACCTTTTACACAAAGAAACTCACCGTTCAGTCCGTTCACATAGCGATCACGGGCGACTACGCGCATTAACTCACCGCCGCGAGAGCCAAGCGACATCTGACAACCGTCAGAACAGAAGGAGCAGGTTGACACAGTTTGTGCTAACTCCCAGGGACGCGTTTGATGTCGATAGGTTGCGTCTAAAAGCGTGCCAGTGGGACAGACTTCGATGCAGTTTCCGCACTGAGAACAGTCGAGCCAGCCCAGGTATGTCCCGATGACGGTGTGCGCGCCGCGACCTCCAGCCTCGATCGCCTCTTCGCCCATCCATTCGTCGCAAACTCGTGTGCAACGCTTGCACAAAATGCACCGTTGCGGATCATTAGCGACCATCGGTGAAAGATATTTTTCAGGATGGTAGTTCTTCTTTTCTGTAAAGCGTTCCTCCAGGCCCCCCCAATCAAAGGTCATCTCCTGAAGTTCACACTCTCCACCGCGATCACAAACAGGGCAATCGAGTGGATGATTTGCGAGGAGAAACTCCGTCATCCCGCGTTGTGCTTTTTCAATCTCTTCACTCTGCGTGGTAACGATCATTCCGTCCGTGCAAGTGATCGTGCAGGAGGTTTGCAGCTTGGGCATCTTTTCGATGCGCACCAGACACATGCGACAAGATGCCTGCAACGCGAGATCGGCGTAGTAACAGAATGAGGGAATATCGAAACCGTTCTCGCGGCACACATCGATCAACCGCGCGCCCTTCGGCACCTGGAAAGGCTTGTTGTTGACGGTGATGTTTATTAGTTCGCTCGACATCGGCTTCGATTCACGATTCACCAACCAATCGCCTCCTAAAGTCCTCCGGGAATCTCTTGATAGCTGATTGAATGGGCCATGCCGCCGCATCGCCGAGGGGACAGAACGATTTACCCTCGATGTTGTCGCAGAGGTCGAGCATTAGTTGCACGTCTGCAGGTCTCCCGTCGCCATTCGCAACCCGCTTGAAGACTTTCACCAGCCAGTCCGTTCCCTCACGACATGGCGTACACCAACCGCACGATTCATGCTTGTAGAACTCAATCAGGTTCTTGGTCGATTCGAATACATCGACAGTTTCGTCCATCACTATGAAGCCACCCGATCCGACACTTGAACCGGCGGCCACCAGGCCTTCATAGTCCATGCGCACATCTTTTCCGATAATCTGATCGGCCCGCATGATGTAAACAGACGAGCCACCCGGAATGACTGCTTTTAGTTTCTTGCCTCCGAGCATTCCCTGGCAGTCTTCCATGATGAACCTTTCCATGTCGTCGTAGCCCATCGGAAGTTCGTAAACGCCCGGACGATTAACATGACCTGATACAGACCAGAGCTTCGTTCCACCGCTCTTTTCCGTTCCCAGCTTCTGATACGCCTCACCACCCATCTTGATAATGTCGGGCACAGCAGTAAGTGTCTCGACGTTATTAACCACCGTCGGTGCTGCGTAGAGACCAGAGACAGCAGGGAAGGGGGGCTTCATGCGTGGATGTCCACGCATTCCTTCGAGCGAGCTGAGCAACGCTGTCTCTTCACCGCAGATGTAAGCGCCGGCTCCAGTATGCGTGAAGATGTCGCAGGAGAAATTACCTCCAAGCACATTTGGTCCAACCAGACCGGCGGCGCGTGCTTCGCCCAGCGCCTGGTCCATGATGTCGATCAGATATCGATATTCACCGCGCGTGTAGATGTATCCGGTTTTTGAACCAAGCGCATAAGCAGCGATCAACATCCCTTCGATCATTAGATGAGGATCGCGCTCCATCAAGTAGCGGTCTTTGAATGTTCCCGGTTCCGATTCGTCAGCATTACAGACAACATATTTGGGTTTCGGTGAATCCTTTGGAACAAAGCTCCATTTCATTCCGGTTGGAAAACCTGCCCCGCCGCGGCCTCGCAGCGCCGACTTCTTCACCTCGTTAATAACATCGTCCGGCGACATTGAGTTCAGCACCTTCTGTAGTGCTTCGTAGCCGCCGTGTTGACGATACACGTCTATCGAGCGCGAGTTTTCGAGATGAACTCGCGCCAGTTGAAGAGGTTCACAACCGATCGCGCCGATGAACATGGTCAATAGTGAATTGATTACTGGGATCGCGGACGTCTCGTCCGCAAACGCGACGCAGTCGCGCATGCTTTGTTCGCTTCGTTCATTGCGGACGAGACATCCGCGATCCCAGTAGTCGATTTACCATTCACTAGGGTAACGCTGCCAAAATCTGATCTACTTTCGCCGGCGTTAGATCCTCATGATAGTCGAAGTTGATCTGGAACATCGGGGCGGTACCGCATGAACCCAGACACTCCACTTCCGAGAGCGAAAACCTTCCATCCGCAGTAGTCTCTCCCGGTTTGATTCCTAGCTTCTGTGAACAATGCTCAGTGATCATTGCGGCGCCGCGAATCTTGCAGGACAGTGTGCGACAAACCTGTATGTGATACTTCCCGACAGGTTGTGTGTAGATCATTGAATAAAACGTCGCGACTTCCCAAATATCTGTGATGCGTAACGCTAAACGTTTTGCCAGGTAGCCGACACCCGGCGGATCGAGATAGCCCCGCTCGCGCTGCACGATAAACATCAATGGCAATATCGCTGAACGCGGCACCGGATACTTCGCAAGATGGCCATCAATCTCTGCCTCGATCTCAGTCGAAAACTCCGCAATCTCATTACCGATATCAACCGGCTGTGAGAGAGGTTGGATCTGGGTTAGCGGCGATGACATAACGTTTCTTGCAATCGTCTTTGGTCTTTGGTCTTAGGTCTTTGGAGTTGGCCTTAGATCGCTGCTGTTGACCCTAAACCAAAGTTCGAAGACCTAAGGTCCAAGGCCCAAGATCCAAGACCAAAGACGGTCCTACCGATCAATTTCCCCCAGCACGATATCGAGCGATCCAATTACTGCAACGATGTCGGCGACCATTTCGCCTTCTGACATTTGGGGCAGCGCCGATAGATTCACAAAAGACGGCCCACGGAAGTGCACGCGACTTGGTTTCGGTCCACCATCCGACTTCATGTAAACCCCCAGTTCACCTTTTGACGCTTCGATTGGGTGGTAAACCTCTCCAGCAGGAACGTCGAAACCCTCGGTAATGATCAGGAAGTGATGAATCAGTGCGTCCATGTGCTTCTTCATCGCTTCTCGATCAGGAAGAACTACTTTCGGTGCGTCCGCTTTAACTGGTCCAGGTTTCAAACGCGGCAACGCCTGGCGAACAATCTTGTGTGACTCGCCCATTTCGCGCATCCGCACCATATACCGCGACCAGACGTCGCCGTCCGGTTCAGTCGGTACTTCGAAGTCGTATTGCTCGTAACTCGAATAAGGGTTCGCGCGTCGAATATCGAGATCGACACCGCTGCCTCGAAGACACGGACCTGACAAGCCCCAGTCGATCGCGTCTTCGGCTGATATGCGCCCGACTCCCTGTGTCCTCTTCTGAAAGATCTTGTTGCCGCTCAACAGTGTGTGAAATTCATCGAGTGCTTTTGGAAAATTGTCGAGAAACTGAGCAACTCGTCTCTCGAATCCAGATGGCAAATCCATCATCAAGCCACCAATACGGAAGTACGAAGGAGTCAGTCTACCGCCCGACGCAGCTTCGATCATGTTGAGAATTTTCTCGCGCTCGCGGAAGCAATAGAAGAATACTGTCATCGCACCGATATCGAGCGCGTGGGTACCAAGCCACACCAGATGCGATGCGATACGCTGCAACTCACACATCAAGACGCGAATGGTTTGTGCGCGTTCCGGAATCTCGAGGTTGAGGAGTTTTTCGGCGGCCATTACGTAAGCGAGGTTATTGCCCAGTGGGTTCAGATAATCCATCCGGTCAGTAATGACGATTCCTTGCTGGTATTTCTTGTACTCGAACAGCTTCTCCATTCCGGTGTGGAGATACCCAATGTCAGGAGTGGCTTTGATAACCATTTCGCCGTCCAACACGAGTTCGAGCCGCAGCACACCATGCGTAGACGGGTGCTGAGGACCCATTGAAATTGTCATCTGCGTGTCGAGCGGACGGTCGACAATCTCAAACTGTGGCGGAATGTTGGTAACTGTACTCATGTGCTTTAAACGGCCGATTTTAGATGTTTGATTTTAGCTTGGTGATTGGAAAGCCTCGTCGTGGAATACAATCTAAAATCAAAAATCTAAAATGTTTCACTTCAGGCTATACGGCTCATAACCTCGCAACGGAAAATCTTTCCTTAGCGCATGACCTTGCCAGTCTTCGGGCAACAAGATGCGGCGAAGATCCGGATGACCATCGAAGATTACGCCAAACAAATCGTAGGTCTCTCGTTCGTGCCAATTTGCCGTTCTCCACACTCCGGTCACGCTCGGCACATGCGGATCGGCTTCGTTCAATAAAACCTTTAGACGAATTCGGTGATGCTTGGTTGTTGAGAAGAGGTGGTAGTTGACTTCGAAGCGCGGTTCTTCTTCCACGCCGCGATCAGCACCGCAGAGATCCGCCAGAAAATCAAAACGACCCTCGGGCCATGCCTTTAAAAACGTGCAGGCCTCGACAATGTGTTCGCGAGGGACAACGACAGTTGTTTCTCCGTGCGCAGTGACTACAGAAGAGACCCAATCCGGATGTCCACGCTCAAACGCCGCCACCAATTGTGACGGCGTCTGAATCTTGTCCCCTTCTGCCTGCGACGACAGTGGTGTGTTATCGACCCCGGATTCCATTTACTCGAGTGCTCTACTCTCTACGAAGAACGTCGCCGCTCATGTCGCGAAGCAATAGTGTAAGGACGCGATTCGGGAAGGGTGTTTTGCCGGGCGGTAGATCCATCTGTAACCGGCAAAGTACCCGGCACGACTGCTTCACGTGCTTCTTCCTCTAGAACGTCGCGTCGATCTCTCACACTCTCCTTCATAACTTTGTCTTGCAACATCATTACGGCGTGGATCAGCATCTCCGGGCGCGGTGGACAACCAGGGATGTAAACGTCGACCGGCACGACTTTGTCGACGCCTTGGACGATTGCGTAATTATCGAAAACCCCGCCGGACGTTGCGCACGCTCCCATCGAAATCACCCACTTCGGCTCAGGCATCTGATCGTAGATTCGTCGAAGAACGGGCGCCATCTTGCGCGACACGCGACCGGAAACAATCATCACATCTGCTTGTCTTGGACTGGCGCGAAACACCTCGGAACCAAAGCGAGCGAGATCGTTGCGAGATGACGTGGCATTCATCATCTCGATCGCACAACAAGCCAGACCAAAAGTGGCCGGCCAAAGAGACGATTTGCGGGCCCAATTGATTAAGGAATCCAGCCTGGTAGTAAGTACCTCAGGCAAAGCTTCCGCAATGATGTTTTCCAGTCCCATATTTCTTTATGCGGCCGGCCTTTGTTGCCGCGATGTTTTTGCTTCAACGGCGTGGAGCAACTGAGCTTCTGCCTCCGCTTCGCGTCTGGCCCGTTCGCCCCAATCAAACGCGCCTTTCTTGAGAACGTAAATGTAGCCGACCAGCAGTAGGAAGATGAATAACATCATCTCGATGTAGACAAACCAACGCAGTCCCTGCGCGGCTAACGTGCGGAAGACGGCAGCCCACGGCACGAGAAAAATGACTTCAATATCAAACAGAATAAAGATCATCGCGATCAGGTAGAATTTCACGGAGAACCGCTCGCGTGCTGATCCCACCGGATCTTTGCCACACTCGTAGGGCATCAATTTGGTTTTAGTTCGTTTTCGTTGTCCGACGAGTTGAGAGAGGAGAACATTTCCGACCGCAAAGCCGGCGGCCACAATGAACATCAGAAGGATCGGCAGGTAGTCGTAAAGACGAAACTGCATCTCAAACAAATCTTCCGCTACCGCTAACGGCCTGTTGACAGGCAATCGCTTGCGGTGGACACGCCCCTAACGAGATTGAGAATCATTGTACAAGGGCGATGCTAGACGAAGTGATCAAGGGTGTCAAGCAAGGTTTCTCCCACAGAATGGGGCCAAAAAAAGCTGATTGACCCTGAAAAAATGGCTGTGTTAACGTCTTAAAACGTCTCGCACGTGTGCGAGGATTCTCGTGAGTCGTCCCGTCTGAAAATGTGAGCTCAAACGAGTGATCACCGGATTCAATACTGACATCGAATATGAGGGCGTTGTTTACCACGTCCAGACCGAAGATAAGGGACTCGACTCGCCCGTTATCCTTTCGTTGGTATATGCAGGTGGGGCGATCTTGGCGAGCAAACGCTCGCCCTATGAAGATCTAATTCGCGAAGGTTACAGCGATGAGGCATTAGCTGAACGCCTCATGCGGCAACATCGCCTGATATGCGCCGCGATCCATACGGGTCGAATAAACGATCTCAAGAAGATGAGCGGCCGGGGTGTAGCCCCGAAAGTTGGTGCTGATACCGAACCGGCGCCGCCGTTGGAGCTAGATGACACAATCGAGCCGACGCCAGTGCCGTTTGAGCTTGAGGTCGGCTCGAAGCGAAGTCAGGAGTACCAGCCGCCACCACCTCCTTCGGCTGAGACCGAAGAAGTTCCTGCAAATGCAGAGGAAGAAAAAACTCAAGTACGTCCTTCTCCACGCCGCAGGAAAGAAGCGCTCAGTCCAGAACCGATACCTGATCAAGGATTGGTGGTACGTCTTCTCGATAACATTGAGTTCTATGCAGGCGAAACGCCGACCCTGCGTGTACTTGTGACGAATCGTGAGGGACAGCAGGAGAATCCTGTGGGTAATGCTGCCGTTTCGATTAAGGTGTTAGGTACAACATTCAGACCACTCATCTACTCACTGAAGACGCACAAAGACGGTATCGCGACGGTCTCCACCCAGATCCCCAAATTTACTTCGGGTCGCGCCGCGGTGCTCATCAAAGCGAGCGCGAAGGATAAGGCCGCGGAAGTGCGTTGCATAATCCATCCAAATCGATAGGAGGCCCCCACATTGCGGGTCTACCTGAACGGTGACAGCAAAGATATCGCAGAGTCCTCGACGCTGTTGGATCTGGTTAAAGAGTTAGATCTCCCATCAACACGCATCGCCATTGAACTCAATCGAAATGTAGTTCGCCGTCGGGTGTGGGAAGAAACGAGGTTGAACGAAAACGATCGGATTGAGATCGTCCATTTCGTCGGTGGTGGTACGGAGAAAACTGGTGTAGAGTCGAGATCAAATACCTGGTTGAGGTAAGTCGTAATTATGTCTTCGGCCATAGAAGCCAAATCATCCGACGCATTCCGGATTGGGGATCTGACGCTGACGTCGCGTTTAATCATCGGAACCGGAAAGTATCGCAACTATGAAGAGATGCGCGCTGCGCACAAAGCTTCCGGAGCACAGATGGTGACGGTGGCGGTGCGTCGTGTGCCGCTTGATCGAAGCAGCGAGTCGTTTCTGGATTATCTCGATCCGGAGATGAAGATACTTCCAAACACCGCTGGTTGTTACACAGCGGAAGAGGCGGTTCGCACCGCCCGGCTGGCGCGGGAAGCTCTGGAAACAGATCTTGTGAAGCTGGAAGTGATTGGAGACCAGACGACGCTGTTTCCGGATAACGAACAAACACTCGAGGCCGCACGCATTCTCGTTAAAGAAGGATTCATTGTGTTGCCTTACTTCAACGACGATCTGATCATGGCGAAGAAACTTCTCGATGCTGGCTGTGAGGCGATCATGCCGCTTGCTGCTCCGATCGGCTCAGGCCTTGGCGTTCAGAATCCCGCCAATCTGCGCATAATGAGGGAACAACTTCCGGATGCGACAATCATCGTTGACGCGGGAGTCGGAACGGCGAGTGACGCGGCAATCGCGATGGAACTGGGAGCTGACGGTGTTCTGATGAATACTGCGGTTGCGAGCGCAAAGGATCCTGCGGCGATGGGAGAAGCAATGAAGCTCGCGATTCGCGCTGGACGTTTGGCCTATGTCGCTGGGCGAATGGAGCGACGACTTTACGCGAGCGCCTCAAGCCCGTTGGATGGGGTTGTTCGCTAATAGGTTTGATCGATGAAGGCGAACGAATCGAAGAACTTCATCACGTTTTCTTTTTCATTCGCGCCCTTGAAAATGAGAGCAGCGGCCTGATACACGCGGTTACCCTTCAAATAAAACTTCGCCGTAACCGTCGTTTGATCCGATTCACCGGTTAATTCAATTCCAGGCCGGCCATCCAGCGTGACGTTGTGGCTTTCGACCAACTTCATTCCGGGAAGCGCCTTGATAAAGTTATCGCGATCAGCCGGTAGCTCTGTTGCAGGATCGACCTTAACGGTCGGTGCGTAATCACCGACGCCCACAAGATAGATCACCCGCGGGGATGAGCCGTCCTTCACAATTAACGTATAAAGCTTCGCGCTATACTGCTCCTTAGTAATTTCCTGCGGCTCCGCGGTCCCGGGAAGCATGACTGCGTAGCCCCCACCCGCAGGTGCAAGCCGTACCCACGTAGCAGTTGCCTGCGCAAGGACTGAGCTAGTTAGGAGAAAGAGAGTTACGAGGGCGGTTGTAAGTTTGTACATAGCGTTATTCTTCGCAAGCATTAGGTTAGATCAGGCGAAGGAAAACTACCTCCACACGGCGTCGGTGGTCAACGGTTTGTTGACGGACTCGTTTGATTGAACTAACGGGATCTAGTCGCCTCGGAATAGCAAACAGTCGGCTTGATGGTTCGGGCCACCCTCCATCGAAGGCAATCAGGTTGTTAATTGAGGCCAGCCCACACTGATTAGTCGGCGAGAAACTGTTACGCGGGTTTGGAGCGGAGACCGCGAAATCCGACGAATTATTTTGCGTGTCACTGCAGCTATTTGCTTTACGCACGACCGCAGTTGCATTAGATGGTGCAGGTGCCGGAGCGCCGCGGAAACAATTTGCAGTCGTTCCGTAGCCGACGAAGTCGATAATGCTCGTACCACTTGGGCAGCTGCCGCTCAATGTTGTCGTTGAGTTAACTAGCGCAACCTTTCCCGCTGTTGCCGCCAGATTTATTGTCCCGCTTACATCGGGTGCTGGTAGTGTTGCGCCGTTTGCCCCACCACTGGCTTCCTGAATCAAAAGATACTGACCTGGACCAACTGAGACGTTTGGAAGAGCCGTCACTGACCATGTCGAAGCGGTAGCGCTGGCGTACTGAACCGACCATCCGGTCAGATTAAGCGTTGTCTGCCCGTTGTTGAAGATCTCAATAAAGTCGTTGCGCAGCGGAGTGCCGGAGTTTCCGCCCCCACCAAAGATCTGACTAATTACGATCTTGGGTTGAATCGTTGGAGACGGAATCGGCGACGGTGAAGGAGACGGCGTTGGAGTTGGCGACGGTGACGGAGACTGAGTTGGGGTGGGAGCGGGAGTTGGAGAAGGAGAGGGGCTCGGAGTGGGCGTTGGAGTCGACGTCGGTTTGGGCGTTGGTGATGGCGTTGCGGTTGGAGTCGGCGTTGGTGCCGGTAGGACCGTGATCTGTGCGCCCTGTGACTGCGTCCCTCGAGCGATGGCGAAGACTTGAGCAAAGCCTTCAACCAGCGCTTTCACACGACCTGTCTGGTCCACTTCGACTGATTTCGATCCATTAGTCTGCCAATGAAAAAGCACGTCGCTGAGTTCATTACCGTCGCTGTCAAACGCACGAGAAGTTAACTGCAATTCGGCGCCTTCAATGAGGTGCACCGATGTAGGTGCAATGGTTATTCGAAAGATCGCGGGGAAGGGAAGAAACGGCTGAAGATTTGATCGGGTCCCCGGACTGAAGGAGCTAGTTTCCGTGCCGGTGGCTTTCGTATGAAGCACGAATGCGCCCGTTATATCCGGATCACGTGTCAACGACTGATTCAAGTTTGCTGGTAAAGCCACCGATGATCCGTAAGTCACAAAAGTCACTACAGTGGATGTTCGATCGCGCAGCGTTATCGTTCCCGCTGTGTTGTTCAGAGATAGAGACCCACTCGATGACTTAACAACTTGTGATCCTTTGAATACTGGATCATCTTGCCCAGGCTTGCCTCCACTGAAAACTACAATCGAGGTTCCGGCTGGCAAGACCGTAGTAGCGGCGAACTGATGTCGCATGACGTCATCACCACTGCCCGCGCGTGTCTGCAACTCGTATCCACCAATATCAAGATCCCGAGTGGTTGCGTTGACGAGTTCGATGAACTCATCTGCCGAAGCATCACGTACTCCGTCATGATTTGCATCGCCGGCAGGCCCATCGGGAGGATCTGCGAGAAACTCATTAATCATGATATCGCGGAGCGCGCTGCCGCCAAGTACCAGCGTGGTTGCATTGGAATCCAGGCCATCTGCTTCAATTAAGAGCGTGGTCTTTCCAGCGCCCCGCAAGTAAGCAGGCACGAACAAATGAATCTCATCAAGACCCGGCAAAGTTGGCGATGGCAGCACGCTTTCGACGTTGACCGGCTGACCGTCGAGAGTTCCGCGCAACGTCAGCGCGTTGCGGCAACCGGTCGCGAAAACAGCAAGTCGCAATTGCCCGGAAGTTGGATCAAACGGTTCGGTCAGAAGCTTGTCGGCGTCGATAACGATCGACTCTCCCTTTCCGTCGGATGTAATAGTGAACACGCCCGGAGCTGAACGCGCGACTGAAACAACGCCTTTGGATTCGAAGCCTTCTGAATTCCTAACGACGAATTCGCCAATGCCGGTGGGCATGGTCGAGGGCACGACCGCAATCACCTCATCAGGCGATGCATACAGTATTAGCGCTGGATGTCCGCTGACTCTGACGGTCGTGCCTGCCACAACTATTGAAGGGGTTTTTGGCTGCAAAGTCGTGAACGCGAGCGCAGAACCGGTGATGCTAACAATGCTATCCGGCGCTACTTGAGTTATTGAACCGGGTTCATTTCCTCTAGCGGCAGCATTCAATACAGACACAACTCCTGACGCCGGTCTTGCACTAACACTGGCCAGATAGATCTCGCTGTTATTCGCGAGATCGCTATCTGATAGAGGACCTGATATGACTCGCGGAAAGTTGAACACCACCTTGCTCCCATCGAAGTTCAGTGAAGAGACGACTTCTGCAGTCGCTGTCGACGGCGCGTTTGTCACCTGGGCGATCTGGCCCGTGGGAATATCAAGCACGTAGAGCTCGACGCTTCCGTCAGCCGTCTTCAAAACCTTTCTTCTTGTAACAAAAGCGATTCGCTTTCCATCCCCACAGATTGTTGCTGATAGCGATACGTCGGAACTGCGTGCGCCAAGGTGGGTTATCTGTCGGGCTGTGGACGAAGCAACATCAAAGACGAACAACTCCCGATCGTCTTCTCCGACCGTCGATGAGTAAACCACGCGCAAGCCAGTGCTGCTGACACTCCTCCCTCCGCTGAATTCCAATCCTGCGACGTCTTGCAGAACAATGCGCACATCGCCAGTCGAACGTTCGTACAAGATCAAGTCGCCAACGCCGTTCGCATGTGCTCGAATAAAGAAAACCCGATTTCCATCAGCACTTATCTTGGGAGACCCGTATTCCACGTTGTCTTGGTCAGGCGACAACTGCTTAATGTCACTCGTCACTGTATCGAAGAGATAAATCGAGCGATTGTTGGTTGATTTAGGCCCAACCAGTGCACGATTCGATGCAAGCACAACATACCGTCCGTCTCCCGACAGGGACGGCTGAAAATTTCCATCTTCGAGGCGGGTCGATTCGTTCGCTGGCAAAGTGTTTGTCAGCTGTCTCAGACCTTTGCCGTCGTGAAGAAGGACCTCGGAATTGCGATCTTCATTCGTCCCCAAGAGATTCTCAACCGACGCGAACACCATGGTGCGACCATCGGTTGCAAGAGAAGCCTGGCTCCTCGTGCGTCCAATCTCGGCGAACTGAACTGCATCACTCGATAGGTCACTGCGGACGGTGTGAAATGACGCCGTGCCGCCGGTAGCGGCGAAATCTCCGCTTGATTCAAATACGACAACCTGACCATCGTCACTCAGAAACGGATTCAAGTTGACAACCTGTTCGCGGGTGTTCGTTAGCCGACGAAGCTCAGACTCTGAGGCACTTCGTCGCGAATGTAACAAGACGCTCGAAAGGATGGTCAGTAGGAAGAAGGAGAGGATTTTGGAGCGAAGCATGTGAGGTTGCTCCTTTTGCAATCGAAACAGTTAATGGGCGCCCCGCATTCTACTCCTCGACGCATAAAACTCAAGAAAAAAATTCTTAGTCAAAATAAAATTATTTGGTTGGGTCTTAGCCTGAAGTTTCTCGCTAAGAATGATTCAACTCTCTGCGTGACCTCGGCGCTCTCCGCGTAGCAAGTGCATAAGTTCTTGTTTTCCTGAGAAACTTTTTTGGAACGGCTTTGCCGCTCGATGTGAGGCGATGGCTCCGCCTCGCCGTAACGTACCGCTCTCATTCCGGGCTGTGCCCCTGGTTCGGTCTTTGACCTGCTGCTTTCGTTCCACACACCTTGACTTGGTCATGAACGCGAAGGGGC
>DATIBJ010000151.1:0-9901 GCA_035457565.1 Pyrinomonadaceae bacterium
CCAGGCCGTACAGAATATGAATCTTATGCTTGGTCTTGAAGAGACGACCGGACTGATGCTCGTCGGAACTAACCCGTGATGAGCGCAGTCAGTACCGTCGGAGTTGAGTCAACAGCGAGACTTGCGGATTATGACCTTTAAACCGGCTGATATAAAGCCGTTGATTCAACTAGCTGATTTAGAAAAGATCGATATTCGTGTCGGCACTATATTGTCCGTCGAGGAAGTTTCGAAATCCGACAAGCTCGTTAAGCTCAATGTGAGCTTTGGAGATCACACCCGGACGATTCTTGCAGGCTTGAAACAGGAGCGAGAGGATCCGAAAGTGATCGAAGGTAGACAAGCATTATTTGTCGTAAATCTTCCAACTAAGAAGATGAGGAACGAACTCTCAGAAGGAATGTTGTTCGATATTGGATATGCCGATGGGCTCGTGCCGGTGTTGGCCACACCCGAAACGACGGTGCCAGATGGAGCAAGAGTGGGATGAAAGCGACGACGGCAACCACATTCGAAGATATTCGCGCGACTGAGGATCGATTCCAGCTCGCGACTTACAAAAAGATGCAGATCGCAGCTGAACGCGGCGAGGGCGTCTGGATCTACACGAGCGAAGGCGATCGATATTTGGATCTCTATGGTGGACATGCTGTCGCCGGAACCGGCCATTGCCATCCACATGTGGTCAGCGCGCTAAAAACGCAGGCTGACAAGCTGCTTTTTTATTCCAATCTGGTTTATTCGGAAGCGCGCGCGCGTGCGGCTGAAAAACTGTCGGCAGTCGCTCCTGAACAACTGCGGAAAACCTTCTTCTGTAATTCCGGCACGGAAGCAAACGAAAACGCCATGCGCATGTCCCGCATGCATACCGGCCGCGAAAAAATCATAACTTTCACAGGCGGATTTCATGGCCGCACTGCCGACGCAATTAGCGCAACGTTTCTCGGCAAGTACCGCGAGCTCGGACGGCCTAACGTCCCTGGCCACTTGTCAGCTGAATTTGGCGACATCGACTCGGTGCGGGCGATCCTGGATGATTCTGTAGCGGCGATCATGTTGGAGCCCGTGCAATCGATGGCGGGTGTGCGGACCGCCCCGGCGTCGTTCTACAAAGATCTTAGAACGCTTTGCGATGAACGCGGTGTTGTGCTCATCTTCGACGAAGTGCAAACAGGAATCGGCCGCACAGGTGAATGGTTCTTTTCAGGGAGCAAGGCTGCAGGTGGTGTTGTGCCTGACATCATTACTCTCGCGAAATCACTTGGCAGCGGCGTGCCCGTCGGCGCATGTGTTGTGACTGAAGCGATCGCGGGAAAGATAAAGGAAAACGATCTGGGCACCACGTTCGGCGGTGGCATGCTGGCGATGGCGGCGGTCACAGCAACACTCGAAGCGATTGAATCTGATCAGATGCTGGCAAACGTTCGGGAGGTCGAGAAATACCTGCGCGAACAATTGGCCCACATCCCTCAAGTTGTGAGAGTGGATGGCATCGGCTTCCTGCTCGGTATCGAGTTTAGAGAAAAAGCCGCGACCATTCATCAGCAACTTTTGGATCGACTCATCATTACCGGCACGTCGAGCAATCCACAAGTACTGCGTCTCTTGCCGCCGTTATGTTTGAAGCGTAGTGAGGTGGACCTCTTCTTGAGTGCCTTAAGAGAAGTCGTCGAGGAAGCCAATGATGTGGCGAAAACAGTTAGTACCGAGGCGCGGTAGCGGATGTCCGATACACTTTGAGTATTCAGATGTCTAAGAATTTCATCAGTACGTTAGATCTCTCGCGCGAACAACTCGAGCAACTGCTCGATACCGCTACGCGCTTCAAAAGTGGTGCAGACACTTCGAAGTCATTGGCGGGCAAAGCAGTCGCGCTCGTCTTCTTTAATCCGAGTTTGCGCACCCGCGCTTCGATGCAGGTGGCGGTCTATCAACTCGGTGGCGAGGCTGTAATACTCGAGCCAGGCGGAACAACCTGGACTCTTGAACATCGCGACGGCGTTGTTATGGATGGTGATAAGACTGAGCACGTCGCTGAGTTTGTGCGCGTACTTGAACGTTACTGTTCTGCAATCGGCATTCGCACTTTTGCGACCTTGAGAAACTGGGAAGAAGAACGCACTGATCCCGTGATCAGCTCCTTCGTGCGACATGCCAGCGTGCCCATT
Organism: Pyrinomonadaceae bacterium; assembly: GCA_035457565.1. Taxonomy (GTDB): domain Bacteria; phylum Acidobacteriota; class Blastocatellia; order Pyrinomonadales; family Pyrinomonadaceae; genus PSRF01. The sequence goes on from DATIBJ010000151.1 coordinate 2,169, forward strand.
ATCAATCTCGAATCCGCAATGCATCACCCATGTCAGTCAATGGCCGACATGATGACCATACGCGAAAAGCTTGGAGCCGGTCGTAAGCGCGTCGTGCTGACCTGGGCCTGGCATCCGAAACCGCTACCAATGGCGGTGCCGAACAGTTTCGCGCTCGCCGCCGCGCAGATGGGCCATGAACTCATCATCGCTCACCCGGACGACTATGAGCTAGACGACACGTTAATGAAAAACATTTCGGCACACGCAGAAGAGACTGGTGGTTCGGTTAAGGTGGTCCACGACATCGATGCGGCATTCAATGGCGCAGAGGTTGTCTATGCGAAAAGTTGGGGAGCGAAGCGTTCGTATGGCAACACCGAACAGGAGATCATCGCTCGTGCTCGATACCGTAAGAAGTGGATCGTGGATCAGGAAAAGATGAATCTAACCAACGATGCGATCTTCATGCATTGCCTTCCGGTTAGACGCAACGTAATTGTGACGGACGAAGTTATTGATTCACCGAGTTCAGTCGTGATCGACGAAGCGGAGAATAGATTGCACGTGCAGAAGGCGATACTGAAGAATTTAGGACTTGGGAGTTAGTGCAAAACCCAGCATGACCGATCGTCCTGACATCGACAACCAACTGCGTCTGGAGCTGCTGCGCGAGGCGTTGCCGTATATTCAGCGTTTCAAAGGGCATACGTTTGTCGTGAAGCTTTCAGGCAAGGTCACCGAAGATCACGGCAACCTCACTTCACTCGTCGAAGAATTAGCACTGCTGCATCAGGTTGGAATACGAATCTGCGTCGTTCACGGCGGGGGGAAGCAGTTGACTGAGCTCGCCTCGAAACTCGGCATCGAGCAAACGATTATTGAAGGCCGGCGTGTTACTGATGACGCAACACTTGAAATGGCCAAGATGGTCTTTGCCGGAAAGATCAATACTGACATCCTTGCGGCGTTGCGACATCGTGGGATCGAAGCAGTTGGTCTATCGGGCGTAGATGCAAACATTGTTCACGCTGAGCGCCGCCCGCCAAAGGAGATCGTGAATCGTGAGACGGGAGTTCGCGCGCACGTCGATTTCGGACATGTTGGCGATGTGGTCAACATTAATTCCCGTTTATTGATGGTGCTTCTCGATCATGGGTATCTTCCAGTGATTTCTTCGCTCGGTGCAGATGATGAAGGCATGGTCTTCAACATCAACGCCGACACAGTGGCCGCTGAAATTGCTATCCAATTGAAGGCTGAGAAACTGATTCTGCTGAGTGACGTTGACGGGATTTATTTGCGTCCAGGAGATCCGCAAACCAAGCTCTCTCGACTGACCGCCGATGAAGCCGACGACTTAATTGCTCGCGGAGCGGCGACAGGCGGAATGATTCCCAAGCTGCAAAGCATTGCGGCGCTGCTGCGTCGCGGTGTTCATAGCGCCCACATCATCAGCGGCACAAACAGGAACGCTCTGCTCTCTGAGATCTTCACCGACAAAGGCACGGGCACGATGATCGTGACCTAACTCGTTGACACTTCGCGACGGCCAAAAATAGAATCGCCGGGCTCTCGTCATTCCTTCCCAGGAGTCAGCCATGTCTCCTTTTCGGCGGCGATCGATTCTTCCTTTTGTTTTAATTCTTCTCGCAGTTATTCAGTTGGCCTCCTGGCACCCGCGTAGTTACGCAGGCGATGCGGAGTTTACTGGTGCGCTCGACGGCGAACTGGTTCCAAACACCGAAGATCTCGATCAGATAATCTTTCGGCCAATCAAAGACCTATCGAAGATCAAGACACCCAGTCCGCTGCCGGCGGACGTTTCTGTCACGGCGGGCCGCCTGTATGATCCTCTGCGCGACAAGTCGGCGATACTCACGCTACTCATCCAGCCTGAAGATGAGCAACCATATCTCTACGTCGATCTGAATCTCGATAACAACATGACCGACGATGAGAAGCGCGAACTCGAGCGCGAAGAAGAACGCAATCCATACATCCTCCAAACGACAGTCCAACTCCCGTTTAAGAATGCACTGTTCAAGAGTTATCCAATACTTGTGCGCTTCCTCAAAGACGTGCAGTGGGAAGAATTGAAGGAAGGCGAGACGCTGCTGCTTCAGTCGAAAGAAGCTTTCGCTAAAGGCACCGTTGACATCAACGGACAGAAAACACTGGTTGAATACGGCTTCAATGCTCAGTCAAAGAAGATTACGGTTAACAACGGTTGGCTCGGTGTTGATGGTGATGGCGATCACGTCATCGACCTTGACCGTTTTTCACCTGAAGCCGCAGAGGCCCGTGATGAAACGGTAGTCTTCCGAGTTGGCAATCGCTACATTTCAACCAAGAAAGTCGATTTGGAAAAGAACCAAATCACCATGCGTGAGCATTCCGCCTCAGACTACAAGCGGGTCGAGCTAACTGTAGGGGCGGAACTGCCCGACTTTCAGTTTACTGACTTTGAAGGCAAGAAACGGAAGTTGTCAGAGTTTCGCGGCAAGTATCTATTGATCGATTTCTGGGCGATGTGGTGTGGCCCCTGCCGACGTGAGCTGCCATACCAGAAGGCCGCTTACTCCCGCTTCCAGGCACGCGGCTTTGAAATTCTCGGAATGAACAATGATCCCGATTACACGTTAGTGCAACCCACGCTCAAAAAGAACGGTCTATCGTGGCCGCAAGCGCGGATGGACAGCATCGAGCAACTTCAAACTCGCTACCGCATTCATTACTTTCCGACAACCTTGCTGCTTGGCCCAGACGGAAAAGTCGTTTCGCTGGGCCAAACACGCAAGAAGCAACCAGGTCTCCGAGGCCGTGACTTACTGACCTCACTCGACGAAATACTGCCACCGTAAACGTCAACCTAAAGGCGACTGCGGCAAATTCCGGTCACGATCAAATGGTGGATCTTCATGATCCGGTATGTGGTCCTCCGGCCAATCCTGGGACCATTGCTTTCTGTGGTCCTCATCTGCGTAGTACTTGAGGTAGATCTCGTTATCCTCCTCGCTCCCGCTGCCGGTCAGGTCGATCATATACGCGTAACTCGGATTCTCCGGGAAAAGTACCGCCTCTTCTCGCAAGCCCTCCGTGTATAGATATTCATAGAGCTGACGGTCAGTGAGATGGTTGGTGTGCAAAAGGAAGGCTCCCAGCGACGCCATCGTTTCAATGATCTCTTTCAACCTTGGCCAAAGCTCATGGTCGGAGAGATCGGTCGGATCGGGAATCTCAGTGCCGCAATTCTCCAACATCGTGAACAGACTGATGGGTTGCGCGGTTTCGTATTCGAGTACATGGCGCAGGAATTCTTCTTCCATGTCTGCGGGCATGGCTTCGAAACTGGTCGTGCTGCCTCCCAGTTTTTCAATCTCTTCACGCAGTTTCGCGATTCGTTTTTCCTGATCTGGTTCGTCAAGAAGTTGTGTGAGTGTCATTTTTCGAGCTCCTTAAGAGTAGAGAGGTTTAAGGTTTGAGGTGCTCGCGGAGTTACTGTGAGGACCTCCATCCGTTGACCGAACATGTAGCGTCTGGTGAGGTGCCGCATTGTCTTACGACAACTGAGAAAAGTAAAGATCAATCCACTCCTCTGGCAATGGCTATTGTGTTGCGGGTAGAATGCACGCGCTTTGGTCCAGCTCTTCAGAATCGTCTCACGCTGCTCGTTTTGTCTCGTAATTCGAAATTAATGCTGTCGGTGGTGTTGGCGGCTACATCAGCCTACTTCTCTGACTCAGTGGGGAGCGAGCTGGCCGCTCGCGGTGCGCCCTTAGACGCAGCCAACATTTCACAGCGACCTTACCTACGCGATGAATCACAAGAAGCAAGATCGGGCAATCCAATCATCTCCGGCTGGTACGCTGATCCAGACGTAAACCTGGGTCATCGCGATGGTACATCGTCTATCATCGAAGACCATTAGGAGAAGTAGATCGCAATCACCGAGTGATTTGTATCGATGAGATGCGTTTTGCTGAACAGGGCCTGATAAAGCCGGTCGTCATCACCAAGGAAGGAGTTTTAAGGGACATACTGCGATGAGGAGTAATCGGTAGTAACCTCAGGTCTTCATCAGTACCATGCGCGGTAGCGGATGGCCAAGACTTAACTAGTAGTGGATACGACTGTTTGAGTTACTTAACTATTAAGAACGGTTCTATTATGTGGCGTGGAAAACAAAGAGATCCCGGGTCTCGATCGCTTAGACTGGCCCGAGGTTTAATGAAATGCTAAAACGCATGCACCTGGGAGACAGCAAGTAAAGACTGGGTGAGGCAACGCACTTGAGCAAAGAACTGCCACCCAGAACAAGGGTTTCTCACTACCGCATCGTATCGAAGATTGGCGAAGGCGGAATGGGCGAAGTGTATCTGGCAGTTGACACGAGACTCGACAGAAGAGTGGCGCTCAAGATTTTGCCGGAGGATCTCGCCGGTAATAAAGACCGGATGCGTCGTTTCGCACAGGAAGCAAAGGCCGCGGCCGCCCTCAATCACCCGAACATTGCGCACATCTATGAGATCGGCGAGAGCGGTGGGACCCACTTTATCGCGATGGAATACGTAGACGGCGCCACACTCCGTGAGCTGATCCATGGCGAACAGTGCGAATTGCGAAAACTGCTGCGGTACCTGCAACAGGTAGCTGAAGGATTGGTGAAAGCTCATGGCGCAGGGATCGTGCACCGCGATCTTAAACCCGACAACGTAATGGTCACTCGCGATGGTTACGCAAAGATTCTGGATTTCGGGCTGGCGAAGTTGACCGAAGGACGCGGAGATGGCTCGACAGCGAGAAGGACTGAAGATGATCCAACCATCCCACTCTCTACTCCTGGCCTGATCATCGGCACAGTCGGATACATGTCGCCTGAACAGGCGCAAGGTCGCCCACTCGACCATCGTTCCGACATCTTTTCTTTCGGCTGTTTGCTTTATGAGGCCGCGACAGGTAAACGAGCCTTCGATAGCGACTCAACCATCGACACTCTGCACCTGATCGTTCATGCCTCTGTACCTGCGGTTAAGGAGGTAAACCCTTCCGCGCCGGGCGACTTGACGCGCATCGTTCGACGTTGCACGGCGAAGGACCCGGAAGAGCGATACCAATCAATCCGAGAAGCCGCAATTGAATTGCGAGACGTTCGTCGCGACCTTGAGGCCGCCGATGAGTTGGAAACATCTGTGCCGCCGAGCTCAGTGGGTTCACCGACTTCGCACCCGGCACGAACATCAAAGACGGCCGCGATCGCAACCTCGACGACGTCGAGCGCCGAGTACATAGTCACTGGAATAAAGCACCACAAGATCGCAACCCTTGCAGTCGCATTCGTTTTGATTGCGGGCCTCGCCCTGGCCGCATATCTGTACACGCGGAAGTCCGAAGGTCCAATTGATTCGATTGCCGTCTTGCCCTTCGTAAATCAAAGTCAGGACCCCGAAACTGAGTACCTTACTGATGGTCTCACTGAAAGCATTATTAACAATCTCAGTCAGTTGTCGGAGCTGCGCGTCAGCCCACGTAGTTCGGTTTTTCGGTACAAGGCGAAGGACATCGATCCGATGAAAGCAGCGCAGGACCTCGGAGTCCGCACCGTTCTGACTGGCCGTCTATTACAGCGCGCCGACAGTCTGATTATCAGCGCCGAGTTGTTAGACGTACAAAACAACAAACAGATTTGGGGCGAACAGTACAACCGCAAAGTTTCGGACGCCCTGGCGGTTCAGCAAGAGATCTCGCGGGAAATCTCCGAACGACTGCGTACCAAGTTAAGTGGCGAAGAACAAAAGCAGTTGACTAAACGGGACACGAGCAATCCAGAAGCCTATGAGTTCTATCTGAGAGGCAGGTACTACTGGAACAAACGCACTTCGGAGAACATTCGAAGAGCCATGGACCAGTTTCAGCAGGCGGCTGACGGGGACCCAAATTATGCGTTGGCGTATGCGGGACTCGCGGACTGTCACGCCGTGTTGGGTGATTATGCGGGGGTAACGACGGGCGAGACATTGCCTAAGGCGAAAGCTTTCGCCGAACGTGCCCTTCAGCTCGATCCGTCTCTGGCAGAGGCGCACGCCACATTGGCGTTCGTACAGCAACAACTATGGGAGTGGTCAGAAGCTGAGGCAGCATACAAGCGCGCAATCGCTTTGAATCCGAATTACCCAACCACACATCATTGGTATTACCTGTACCTACTTGAAGTCGACCGGCGTCAGGAAGCTCTCGCGGAAATCAAGCGCGCTCACGAGCTCGATCCACTTTCAGTGATCATTAGCTTTAACGTCGCGTCTGCCTATATCACTGTCGGGGAGATTAAGGCCGCAGAGGACGAAGGCAATAAGTTGGTAGAACTCGATCCGAACTTCGCCAGAGGCCACAGCATTTTAGGATTGGCATACCTTGCACAACGACAGTATCCGGAGGCAACAGTGGAGCTCGAAAAGGCGATGGAATTATCGCGTCGTCGGGATCGGCAGATTCTTCGCGATCTGGGTTATTGCTACGGTGTTTCAGGAAAGCGTGACGAGGCACGGGCAATAATCAAAGAGATCGAGGCGAACTATCAGAAGAGACAGGCCCTCGCAGCGGACGTTGCGGCCGTCTACGCAGGCTTAGGAGAAAAGGACCAGGCGTTTGCGTGGTTAGAAAAGGATTTTCAGATGCGAGATGGGCGATTAGCGAGAATCAGGTACCAACTCGCGTTCATGCCGCTAAGCAGTGATCCCAGGTACGCGGATCTCCTTCGGCGCATGGGTCTGCAGCCGTAAACAATGTAATCGCGCCGAGACTGATGTCACGTCGCGCCAAGATAATTTCTTTAGGAAACGATCATGAGGAAATCGATCTTAGCACCAGCCATCTTCGCGTCTATTCTCTTCTTGTGCACAACTGCCGAAGCACAAAACCCCAAATCACAGATCAAACCGGATTTCAGTGGCACGTGGCTGCTCGATACTAAAAAGAGCAACACTGCTGGCCTGACCACAAGTCCAGATCTCCCGATTACGATTTTGCATCAGGATCCGGAGTTCAAAATGGTGCTTTCCTCTGAATCGAATGGCCAGATTAAAAAGCATGAATTTATCTATTTCACAGATGGCCGAGGCGAAGAAAACGAAGCCACGTCTGTCATCACAAGTGATCCGTCTGGATTCAAGCCCGAAGATCTGCGAAATAAGAAAACTGAGTCGAAAACGAAGTGGAGTGGCAACAAAATAGTCACGCGCTCACGCTACAGGTTGAATGTTCCCGGCGGTACCTTTGTCGAATTCGAACAGGTCGATGAATGGAAGCTTTCGGACGACGGCAAAGTCTTGACTCAAACCAGCCGCGTTAATTTGCAACATACTAACACCGCCTTCATCCCGTCCAATGCGCCGGACAAAAAGAGGGTGTTCAATCGCCAATAGACAGCAACGCCCAGGGATCAGGGATGAAAGCAGATCCACCTCAGCCTTCATGCTTGGGAAATGTCCTAAGCTGAATTGTCTCCGTGCAACCTCGGCGAACTCTGCGTCTCTGGGGTCAGAAAGTATCAGACAAACACTCACCACCGAGACACAGAGCAAGCAGAGCCGCAACCAAGTAATTGCCGTTGTGTTACGGCTTTGCCGCTCGATGTGAGGCGATGGCTCCGCCTCGCCGTAACGTACCGCTCTCATTCCGGGCTGTGCCCCTGGTTCGGTCTTTGACCTGCTGCTTTCGTTCCACACACCTTGACTTGGTCATGAACGCGAAGGGGC
>DATIBJ010000152.1:0-9454 GCA_035457565.1 Pyrinomonadaceae bacterium
CCCGCTACCCGCGCGGTGGTACTGACCGTTCGCCACTGAATCGAGTGCAGCACGACAACATCAACCGAACCACAATCTCAAAGACCTAAGGCCAAAGACCTATTCATATCGAAGCGCCACCAACGGATCGACTTTGGTTGCGCGACGCGCCGGTATGTAACACGCAAGCACGGCCACGATCACCAGGGCCGCTGAAACAACGCCAAACGTCAGAGGGTCAGTCGCGCTTACGCCATAAAGAAGACTTGTAATTGCCCGCGTAACCACGTAAGCGCCAATCAAACCAATCGCAACTCCCAGGAGCGTCAACTTAACGCCATGGCTAATGACGAGTCTGAGCACATCCCGCAATTGCGCACCAAGTGCCATGCGAATCCCGATCTCGTGCGTTCGTTGAGCCACTGCGTATGAAGTGATGCCGTAGATCCCCATCGCCGCAAGCATCAGTGCCACCAAACCGAAAACACCCAGAACGGTGGCTGCCACACGAGGCGGGAATAACGCGAACCGTAGATGTTCGGTGAGCGTTTTGACCTCATATAACGGTAAGTTTGGATCCAGTGAGCGCACCTCATTGCGAACGGCCGAGATCATTGATTCAGGATTGCCGTTGGTTCTGACAATCAGCGTTGCGCTGTTTTCGTACCTTTGAAATATGGGTCTCCAAACGAACGATCGCGGATCCTCTGCGATGTTGAAGTATTTACCCGTCTCCACAACACCAACGATTTGCATAAACGGGCCTTGAGGACCGTTGAAACTTAGCCGCTGGCCAATCGCATCACGAGTTGTTTGGAGAAACGGCATCAGTTTGCGAACAAATGTCTCATTGACAACCACCACTTTGGGCGACTTGTCTATATCAAGCGCGGTGAATTCGCGGCCTTCCAGCAGGGGCGTATTCAAGATCTCAAAATATCTTGGTCCAACAGCGCCGACCATCGCGGTCGGTACGTTAGCGCCTCGTTCGGCTGGTTGACCCTCAACAAAGATGGTATTGCTGTTGTAGTTGAGGGTGAGTGGAACATAACTCGCGACTACCGACGATTTGATCCCCGGCAGTGCGTCCACACGTTCAACTAGTTGACGGTAAAATTGCTCGCCACGCGCCTGATCGTATCCTTGCAGACCAACGTCAAAAGACAACATGAACGCATTCTGCGGATTAAACCCGGGGTTCATTGACTGTAGGTGCCACAAGGTGCGAACGAGTAAGCCGCCGCCAATGAGCACAACGAGCGATAAGGAAATCTGCAAAACCACAAGTGCGCTTCTGAGTCGACTGCGGCGTGCTCCGCCCTGGGTAGCACTTTCCTTGATCGCCGTTACCATATCCGTGCGGGTGGCCTGGAGGGCTGGCGCTAGTCCAAAAATCACGCCGGTCGTGATCGAGACCAGCAGCGAAAACAATAGGACACGCCAGTCGACGGTGACATTTGCCTCCAACGGAAAGTCGAGCGGAGGCTTGAAGGCCAGGAGCAGGTTGATCATCCAGATGGCCAGCATTAGACCGAGCACGCCACCAATAAACGACACGAGCACGCTCTCCGTTAGGAGTTGGCGTATCAGTTGGAATCGATTAGCGCCTATCGCTAAACGAATGGCAATCTCACGCCGGCGATCTGCCGCGCGTGCAAGGAGGAGACCCGCCAGGTTGGCGCAAGTCACTAACAACACGAGCCCAACTGCGACCATCAGTATCCAGGTAAAACTCACCACCGCACCACGAATGTCGGGAAGAATGAATCCCGCTGGTCCAACTTTGATCGTTTGACCCTCATTTGTGTCGGGATACTGTTCGGCAAGCTGCTTGGCAAACAGATTCAAGGATGCTTCGGCCTGCGCCGCGCCAATTCCCGGCTTCAAACGTCCCGCTGAGAAGAAGTTGCCCGAATCTCGGTTATTGAGCCATGTGGCTCCCGGTTCCGCCCACTCGATCATTGAAGCCGGCACCCACATTTCGGGTGTGTAGATGAGCTCCGTGCCTTTGAAACCTGGCGGAGTGATACCGATAACGTTGAATGGATGATTGTTGAGAAGAACATCCGTACCAACTATGTTCGAGTCACCGCCAAAGCGCCGTTGCCAACACTCGTAACTGATGACAACCACCGGGTTGGCCGCTCGCGTTTGATCCTCCTCTGGTTGGAACGTTCGTCCCTTGATCGCATTTACGCCGAGTACATCGAAATAATTCCCTGAAACCAGATAGCCCCAGACACGCTCGTTGTTACCCGAGCGGCTCATACTGAGCGGAATAAAACGATAGGCAGCTAAGCCGGAGAGCACATCATTGCGGTCGCGGAAGTCTTTATAGTTTGGGTAGGAGAAAGCCGAAAATGAGTCGCCTTTGCCTCGCAGGCTTACAGCGACAACCTGCTCGGGGTTCGCAACTGCCAGCGATCTCAACAGCACAGTGTTGACTAAGCTGAATATCGCGGTGTTGGCACCGATTCCCAGAGCAAGGCTGAGCACGCCGATAATGGCGAAGCCCGGCCGCTTGATAAGACTTCTAAATGCGTAACGCAGATCCTGAATGAATGCATGCATGATGAGCCTCTGTCGTCGATTGAAGATTGATGATTGAAGATTGAGGATTGTTGATTGAACACTGATCTCACTAATGAGGACAGCAATCAACAATCTTCAATCATCAATCGCTTCATTCATACCGAAGCGCCTCAAGTGGATCGACCTTCGTAGCTCGACGCGCCGGGATGTAACACGCAATCGCCGCGACCAGAATCAAGAAGAGCGGCACGCAGATAAAAGTAATTGCGTCAGTCGCACTCACGCGAAACAACATCTGCGACATCAGTCGAGTCAATAAAAACGCTCCAACCAACCCTACCCCTACACCTATCAGCGCGAGCGTAATTCCCTGCCGCGCGACCAGACTCAAAACGTCACGTGGTCGCGCACCAAGCGCCATTCGGATACCAATCTCGTGCGTTCTTTGTGAAGCTGCGTATGAGATCACGCCGTAAATACCGACGGCAGCGAGCATCAACGCTAGCACGGCAAATAAACTCATGAGCGTCATGTTCAATCGTTCCGGCGCCACTGACTCATAGCGAATTCGATCAAGCGTGCGAATATTGAAGATCGGCTGCTGAGGATCGACTGCAGAGACCTCCGCGCGCGCGAGAGCGGTCAGCTGAGCGACATCCAGCGGCGACTTGATAACCACTGCGGTGTCCGGGAGTGGGAACTGAAGATAGGAGAGATAGCCCTGGACTCGATTCGACGCGACGTTAAGGCGGTCCATGTGCACGCGACCAACCACGCCCACCACCGTTAAGAATGGGGATCCCTGGTCTACTGGCGCGAGGCGGATGCGCTTCCCTACGGCGTTTTCGTTCGGCCAATAACGTCGCGCAAACTCTTCATCGATAACTATTGCATTTAGACCAAGTACTTGCCGCGCGCCGTCATCAAACTTGCTCAAGTCGCGACCTGCGAGATGTTGGCGATTGTCCTGCTCAGTGAAGAACCGGCCCGCACGAAGCGGAATTTCCATCGTTCGAAAGTAATCAGGACCAACGGCGTAGGCCTCGAGTTGTGGGGTGTCATTCGCTGCCGGTATCGGTTGCCCTTCAGCTACAAAACCGGTGCGCCAACTACTTCCGCCAAATGGAAGACCGGAAGCCACACTTGCTGAGTTGATCCCCGGCGACGCATTTAGCCTCTCGAGCAATCGACTATAAAAGTCTGTGCGCTGTTCGATGGTCCGATATTTCGACTGTGGAAGTGAGACAATAAACGAAAGAACGTTCTCATGACCGAAGCCTGGATTAACCTGGCTAAGCTGATAAAAACTGCGCAGCAACAGTCCAGCACCCACAAGAAGAATCAGGGCCAAAGCGACTTGGCAGATGGCGAACACATTTTGTGCCTGTCTCCTCGCGGAACCAGAGCCACGGCCGGATTCCGTAAGCGCCTGTTGCGGAACTAAACGCCCGGACCGCCAGGCTGGAAGTAAACCGAACAACAGGCCTGTGATTCCGGCACACGCTGCGGTGAAGAGCAACACTCGGCCATCGAGACCGATCTCTGCCGCGCGCGGTAAGCTGGTCGCCGCAGTTGTAACTAACGCTGACGTCAACCAGCGCGCAACCAGCACCCCTGCCGCACTTCCGACGAGAGCAATCAGCAAACTCTCGACGAGTAGTTGACGGGCGACACGAAATCGGCTGGCACCCAGAGCAGTTCGAATGTTGAACTCACGAGCGCGTGCTGCTGCTCGCACGAGCATGAGGTTAGCGACATTGGTGCACGCAACTGCCAGTACGAATAACGCCGCGGCAAATAAAATCCACAGAGATTTGCCGATATCGCCGACGGTATTCTCGAGTAGAGAGCTGACCGCGATGCCATGGCCTCGATTCCATTCCGGGTATTCAGCTTCTAGTGAGACCGCAATTCGATCCAGGTCGGCTTGAGCCTGGGCAATGGTTACGTTTTGCTTTAGTCGCGCAACAGCGTACAGACCAGGATGATTGTTTCGATGTTGCCACCCTGCGCTCAGCTGACCTGCCGACACCCAAATATCGGCGCGCGCGGGAAAGTCGAAACCCTGCGGCATCACGCCAATAACCGTGTACGGTCGATCACTGAGAGTTATTGCTCGATTGATTATGTTCGCGTCGCCGCCAAACGTCCGTTGCCACAATCCATAACTCAAAACAACAACGAGTGGGCCACCGGGCTGATCTTCATCATGATGAAACAGACGACCCAACACAGGATTGACTCTGAGTGTCGGAAACAGGTCTGCTGAAACCTGTCCTGCAAACAAGCGTTGCGCCTCACCTGCGTTCGTTAGATTGTAGCTATCGCGATTGTAGACTCCGACGTTTTCAAAAACCTGGTTCTGTGCACGCCAGTCGAGATAGTTAGGCCAAGCGAGGGCGAGGCGCCTCATCTGTTGGTCGCGCTCGCTCACAAACATGAGATCCTGGGACTCCGGGTACGGTAGTGGACGAAGCAGAACACCGTTGATGACGCTGAAGATCGCGGTGTTAGCACCGATGCCGAGAGCGAGCGTGATCACTGCAACCGCAGTAAACGCGGGAGTTCTTCGAAGACTTCGGGCTGCGTAACGGATGTCTTTAAACACAGTGTCCATGATTAGAAGTCCACCCGATCCAATCGCTTCTGCACACGCCCGCGCTCGTATTCAGAACTGATTGTCTTCGCCGTATTGATCAGTGCGGTGCGCAGACGAGGCTCCGATTGGTATCGACCGAGTGCGTCGATCAAGAACGTCGCCTTTTCGTAATCTGACTGCATCCGTGAAGCTGATTCCATAGCGTCGACCAGCGCATTTGAATTCAAGGTCGCGACCTTCAGCAGCTTAGACAGTACTCTGCGGTGTTCATAATCAGAGTTAATCGTGCGGAGCACATTGAACCAGTTCGCACGCAATCGATCGTCAGCGTGATAGCGTTCAGCTGATTCCATCAAGAAGAGGCCCTTCTCGTAGTCTGACGAGATGGCCCGCGCAGAATTGGCCATCGCAGACAGCGCCGTTTTAATGGGTTGTTCTTGCCTTAGTATTCCGGTCAACGTTCGACGGCGCTCGTAATCGGAGCTAAGCCGATCCAACGCGGCGAAGAACTCTGGAGCCAGTTCGTCTTTTGAAACAAACACGTGCGCGACTTGCAATGAGAGCTGCGCGCGCTCGTACTCGCTGTCTATGGTTTGCGAAGCGTTGCGAATGGCCGACTTCAAGTCGTCGTTCGTAAGACCAGGCGCTTTGAGAAACGCTTCAAAGTAAATGCGTCTGACGTAGTCACCCTTGACGTAAGCCAGTTCGTCAGCCAACCCACGAACGCCGCGCTGTTTCAGAATCCTTTGCGCTCGATTCCGCGCCTCCAATCCACCTTCGCGGACCGCTTGCAACAGTACTGTGCGCAACCATTGACGACCCTCGTTGTCGAATTCGCGTCGCTGACCGTCGACTGAGTATTCGCGCTTGAGTTCGCCGGCGGCTCCGCGGGTGATCTGTAGTCGAAATGTGCGTGGCCCACGACTGTCGAAGATCTTCAGTGAGCCGTCTCCCGGAATATTAGAAACATCCGAATAGTCGTCGTTGAATTCAACCTTATTCTCAACGCGCACTTCGATCTTCCTACCGTCGTCGCTGCTGATCCAATTCCAAGTGGATTTGTCCCGATTCACCTCGTTCATTTGCCCGGCAGCAAGGCAACTTAATGTCATGATAAGAACGAACGTGAGAATTACTTTGAGTTTCATTTGTGTTTCCCCTTCTTAATGTCCGATATGCTTCAGCTTGTCGTTGAGGCGGACTTACTCAACTCAGTGGCACCCAGTCAGTACCGTCCGCGGTAGCGGATGGGTGCGAAGCCGGTCATGAGCGATGGAACCGAACACCGCAAGATATCGTCGACCCTGCTGTTGATACTTACGCAACTCCGATCTTTGGCTTCGCACCCACCCGCTACCGCTAGGTGGTACTGACTGTTTTTACTCCGATCTCAACGCCGTTAGTGGATCGACTTTCGTGGCGCGCCGGGCAGGGAAATAAGTAGCGAGCAGCGCCACAAGCAACAGAATCAATGCAATTGCAGAAAACGTCAGCGGATCAGTTGGCCTAACGCCAAAAAGCATTGAACTCATCAATCGCGTTAAACCAAATGCGGCCACTAAGCCGATTGCCACACCTGCAATTGCCATCTTCATTCCACGACCCAACACGAGACGCAAAATGTCTTTTCGCGCGGCTCCCAGGGCCAATCTGATTCCGAGCTCCTGGGTTCGCTGACCCACGAGATATGAAACCACTCCGTAAATTCCCATCGTCGCGAGAAGAAGTGCCACTGACGCAAATCCCCCGAGCACGATCATCGAAAAGCGACGCTGAGCAAGTGTATCGGCAATCACTCGACTCAACGTCTGGACATTCGAAACGACATTCTGATCGTTCTGTGCTTGGACTGTTGAGCGAACTGCACTGAAGAAAGGCGACGCTTCGGTACCTTTGCCTTCCCCGTTGAATCGAACAACTACTCCAACACTGCGAACGGGTAAGTCGCCGTCTGGCAGCCCGCGAAACGGCACATAGAGTTGCGCCTGAAGACTCTGTTTGTCGTCTGTATCGAGACCCCACTGCTTCACGTGACCCACGACGCCGATGATCTGCAGCGGTGTTTGATCATTTATAAAGATGCGGGATCCAATCGGATCTTTACCTGGGAAATGTTTTTTCGCGAAAGCCTCATCGATGACCGCCACTGCTGGACCACGTTCATCGTCATTCGCATTAAAGAAACGTCCCTGCTTGAGAGGGATGCGCATCACGTTGAGGTAGTCAGTGTCCACCGTATAGATCAGTGTCATGGGCATCTCACTGGTGCTTGCCGGCTTCGGTTGACCCTCAATGTAAAAGAACAGATCGTTCTCGGAGTACATCGGCAAAGCGTCGGCAGAAAATGAGACCGACTCGACACCTGGCGTTGTTTTCATCTTCTCATTCAGATCGCGGAAGCTTTGACGAACTATTTGGGGCGTTGAATCGCGCATCCACGTTGGAAGTGTCAGATCGAAGACCATCACGTTGTCGGCGTTAAAACCCGGATCGACATTCCACAATGCATTGAGAGTGCGAATCATCAATCCAGCACCGATCAAGAGCACTAAAGCGAGGGCCATTTCAACGGCGACAAAGACACCTTGAGCGCGCGCACGGGCAACACTCGCACCACGACCACCTTCTTTTAGTGTGTCGTTGAAGCGACGTTGTGAGGTCTTCAATGCCGGAACAATACCGGCGAGTATTCCGGTCAGCAGCGAAACACCGAATGTAAACAGGACCACGCGGCGATCGAGGGCGATCTCTTCAGCTCGCGGTAGTGAGGTTGCTAGGCCTTTGAGAGCGAGGCTGGTACCCCAGGCAGCAATGCCGAGTCCGAGCACGCCACCGATAAGTGCGAGCACGACGGTTTCAGTTAACGACTGTTGCAGCAAACGCCAGCGTCCGGCGCCAAGCGCTGCGCGAATCGCGTATTCGCGGGCCCTACTCGACGAACGCGCCAGTAACAAGTTACTCACGTTTACACATGCGATCAGCAATACGAAACCAACAGCAGCCAGCAACGTCCAAAGAATTCCCTGGACTGGTCCCACGAGTCGTTCCATCATCGGAATAACTTTCGCGCCGTTTCCTTTATTAGTAGCTGGATACGAGACAGCCAGCGCTTGCATGATCCGATCGAGATCAGATTGTGCTTGCGCGACTGTCACGCCGGGTTTAAGTCGACCAATGCCGCTTATTCCAAGCGCGGCTGAGCGAATTTTTAACGCGGGACCATTCCATTGAGCGATGGGAACGTATACGTCAGCCGAGCGTGCAAGAATAAAATCTGCTGGAATCACTCCGATGATTCTGTAACTCTTGCCATCGAGGTTGAGACTCTTCTCGAGAACGTCTGATGAGGAAGCAAACTTCTCTGACCAGAAACGACCGCTAATTAAAACTACCGGTTCGGCGGAAGCACTATCGTCTGCCGGAATAAACGTGCGGCCAAGAGTTGGAGTTACACCCAGAACCTTGAAGAAGTCTCCTGAGATCAAACGCGCATTGACCCGCTGAGCTTCACCCAAGCCCACAAGGCTGTAGCTAAAGCCACGCGAGATCGCCATCCCTGAAAGTGTTTGATTGTCCCGCTGAAGATCCAGGAAGTTTGGATAAGGCATCGAGCCAGTTTCAAAATTCGGTTTGCTTTGATAAATGGTGATCAGCTGTTCCGGATCAGGAAACGGTAGCGGTTTGAGCAATACAGAGTTGACAACCGAGAAGAGGGCCGCGTTTGCACCGATACCGAGGGCGAGTGTCAAAACGACAATGGTACTGAATCCAAAGTTCTTAAGCAGCAAGCGGAAGCCGTAACGTAGATCTTGAAACATTTTTCACCTCACAAAACAATTTCGGGATTTCGGAATGCGGATTTCGGATTTCGTGTTTCTGGTGCTTGAACCATCGCTTAAGATTCCAGAATTCAAAAAATCCGAATTCCGAAATCCCGAAATCCGAAATTCAGGTTCATTCCTCCCGCAACGCAGTCATCGGATCGACTCGCGCTGCTCGGCGCGCTGGCAGATATCCGGCAAATACCGCCACAGTCAGTAACAGCAATGCAGCGGCAGCGATCGTCAACGGGTCATTTGGTTCTAGCCCAAACAGCAGAGTCTTCGCCGTTTTCGTTGTGAGTAATGACGCCACCAATCCCAAAACGATACCGACAACCACCAGCGTCAGTGACTCGCGCATGATGAGCCAGAGCACGTTTGCACTGCGTGCGCCTAGAGCTATCCGAATACCAATTTCATTTGTTCTGCGCGCCACCGCGTATGACATGAGCCCATAAAGGCCAATACACGCGAGCAACAAGGCCAGCAGTCCAAAGAACGAAGCCAAGCGAGCGATCAACTT
>DATIBJ010000153.1:0-5205 GCA_035457565.1 Pyrinomonadaceae bacterium
CCGAGACGTCCGCCGTGTTCCCGTTGATAATCGAGTGCCTCTCGCAAGTGCTGAGGGCTAATCAGATTCTCGCGTACTAAGATTTCGCCTAATTTGGCTGACATGTGGAGGTCAAAATTCGCCGGATTTTCCCCGTGGTTCGGGGTGGGAGCGTGCCGATGGATACTTCGAGGTAGCCTTGTAACTTTAGTCAACAACGGCGTAAAACACCGTTGCCCAGTCATAGTACAGTTTCAACGATTGGAGTGTCAATAATAGAGTTTTCAGTGAAAATAGCCGGAAAACTCACAAAAACGCGAGGTATTTTGGGAAGAAGTAGAAGGACGAAAGAAGGGGAGGAGGTGGAAAAGGGGAAGAAAGGGAAGTTTCAAGATGCGAGTTTCAAGTTCCGACTTGACGGCACCCGAAACCCGAAACTTGTAACTTTAGACTCGAAACTTGCAGGGGAAGAGGGGAAGTTTCAAGGTGCGAGTTTCAAGTTGCGACTTGATGGAACCCGAAACAGGAAACTTGGAACTCGAAACTTGTCCTCTTCCCTACGGTTTTACGGTCGTTTCCTGGGGCGTGCCGGCGTCTTTTCAGGGACTATTTTTTCTGTATTCTTCATCTCCGTCAGGATCGCCTTTGCGTCCGTTTTCATAGGATGGCTGTCGGGCGCGACATCCACGAAGTGCTGGAGATAATTGGCTGCTTCCTGAAACTTTGCCTTATCACCAGTCGCGTATACAGCCAGGCCAGCGCCGAGGTTCGCATCGGGATTGTCTGGTTGAGTGGCCAATATTGTCTGGAATTCCGTGAGAGCCCTATCGGCTGCGCCCGCGTCCAGAAGCATCTGGGCGGCGTCAAGCTGGGCTTTCGCTTTCTTCGCCGGATCCGTTTCGACTGCAATGTACTCACGGAAAGCCGCTAAGCCTTCGTCTGCTTTTGAACCGTCGACCTTACTGACGAACAGGCGCATCGTCTCGGCATTGGTCGCCATAGCCGCGTATTTATTTAAGTTGAAGCGCTGAACTTCTGCGGGATCAGTCGGCGCAGTGAGACCCTTTATCAGTTGGACGGCCTTGTTTGCGGACGTGGCCGCTTCGCGAAAATCGTTCTTGGCTGTTTCGAAGGCCGCATTCTTTGCCGCATCGTCCAAGTCCTTTGCTCGAATTGCCGAATTAAAGCGCTCAATCGCGCGCGCTTTCAAAGCCGTGGCCTTATTGGTCAACAATGCGGGCTGGTCAGCATCCGCTGCCAAACCTTCATTGTATTGAGTGATCGCTTCGGTAAACTTTTGAATTGCTTCTTCGGTATTTCCGTTCTTAGCCGAGACACTCGCCGCATTCAAGGCATCATTGCCAGCCTTAAAAGTCCGATTGATGATCTCATTTGCTTCGGTGATCTTTTTGTTGCTCTCTTCGATTTCTTTGTTCTTTCGAATCAGCTCTTCACGCTTCGCTCGCTCCTCAGCGCTCTCACCGCTGTTTCTTCCACCTCCGGGGGCTGCACCACCGCTAGGTGTGGCATTCTTGATGTCTTCAAAGGTCGGCCTTCGTCCATCTCCGGGCGTCACCGTAATGTCTGCCATTATGCCTCTACCAACTTTGAACTTCGACACCCAGTTAGGTGATGCCGTCGGATGGCTAGCCGCAATGGTGTACTCACCGATAAACGGCAGACCAGCAAAAACGTACTCACCTTTCTTGTTAGTCTTCGTGTGGTACTCGCCCTTCGAGTCAGTGCGAAACACATCGATCTGCGCATCAGCCAGGGGTTCTTTCGTGCCGTCTGCCTTCTGGAAAAACACGTGACCACGCAGTTCGCCAACTTGTGCACTTACGGTAACGGCTGCGAAGGCTAGGACCAGTGTTGCGGCAATGGTTCCAAAAATGTATCTGCGAATCATCTCGAGTTTACCCCTCCGGTGGTATGTCAGTGCTCCGCAATGAGCAGGAGCCTGTAGGATGCAATAACAGTTTTGCCGGTTGTAATAATTGATTGAGAAACAAGCCTAAACTTAATAAGCGGAACGACTACTGTCAAGCCGATAACGAATCGGATCTTCAATGCCAGCTTCACGAAATGCTCTTCGTCTCAATGCGCACGAATCGCAGTTTCCGCAGGCAAACTCCGAGTCCTTATAACAAGACCACGTAAGCTGTAGCGGCGCGCCTAGTTGTTGACCCAACTTCACAATCTCCGCTTTCTTCATCGCAATGACTGGCGTTCGAATTCGGATTCGCGTTTCAGGTTTCGTGCCGAGATCGATGGTCCTTTGAAAGGCTTCATAAAACTCGGGCCGACAATCCGGATAACCGGACGAGTCTTCGGCCACGGCTCCGATGTATATGGAATGCGCCCCCAGGACTTCTGCCCAACTCGTTGCGGCTGCCAGCAAGTGAGCATTTCGGAAAGGGACGTAGCTAGTGGGGATTTGTGCATTGAATAGGTCTGCATCGGTTACGGGAATGCGCGCGTCTGTTAATGAGGATCCACCAATAGCCCCAAGATGTTCTAACGATATAACCAGACGATCTTTCACGCCGTAATGGTCGGCGATTTCTTCAAACGATCGGCGTTCACGTTGTTCGGTCAATTGACCATACGACGCGTGCAAGAATGCAAGCGAATCGTTTTCATTATCGGCTATTGCCGCCGTTACGCACGAGTCCATACCACCCGATACCAGGCAAACTGCAACACGAAGTTCGTCGCCTTCAACGGGTTCGACAGCTTCGACGATTTCATTTGATCCACCCATCAAACACCTCGAACATCAGGGCCCCAGATGTACTTGTGCAGTTGCAACTGCATGCGCACATTCAGACCGCTGGACGATACCCAATCGGCCAGCGATTTTAGATCGATCTGTTCCCATGCCGGCGAGATCAGGATAGCTTTCGCGTTCGTTTGTAAGTCGTATTTATGAATTACTGTTTGCGCGTAATCCCAGTCGCCAGCATCTGCAACGACGAATTTCACTTCGTCTTTATCGGCGCGCAGAAGCCCCAGGTTGGGCCAATGATTACGCGGTTCTTCGCCTGAGGCCGGACACTTCACATCAAGGATTATTTTTGCTCGCTCATCGACGTCGGCGGTAGATACATAGCCTCCGGTTTCGACTAGCACCTCAAAGCCTTCGTCACACAGCCGTCTGATGAGTTCGAACGCTTCTCGCTGCGCCAACGGTTCTCCCCCGGTAATCTCGACCAGCTGACAGCCAAGGGCATGGACTCGGGCCATCACGTCTTCGAGCGAATAATGATCGCCGCCAGTGAACGTGTATTCACTGTCGCACCAGGCGCAGCGCATTGGACAGCCGGTTAGTCGGACGAACGTGCAGGGCCGGCCGGCATGAGTCGACTCGCCTTGAATTGACCGGAAGATCTCAGTTACGCGCAGCATTTGAACAGCCCAAAAACGGAAGTTTGAATCTAGCGTACCGCTCAGGCACTGTCAAAAACCGCATTCGGCGGGCTCCCTTTTCTCGGCCCAGAATCTCGTGTTCCTTGACCTTGCGGCAACTTCAGGACGGGAACAACATCAAACCAATCGCGGTCGAAACGCCGTAAGCACCGCGTGCAGCATGATAGGATTGGCACGCGTTCGAATGACTGAGAGATCCCCTGTGCCAGCGAAGAGCAGCGAAATCGAGAGCGCAATAAATGAGGCCGCGCGCAGGCTTCTGTCGAGAGCTACAGACTCGCGTTCCCTGACTCGAGAATTGCTGGTTTCCAGGCTGAACGCCTCCGTCGAAAAGTACCTGCTTCGACATGACCCGAATGTCTCTAACCAGGAAGTAAGTACCTTCATCGATGAGATGCAGGCCGACGATCTCTGTTTAATTGTCGCGTGCGAATCCGGTGACGAGTCAGCGTGGAACGATCTTGTCGAACGGTTTAGCGCGACGGTGCGTTCTGCTGCGCGCTCAGCAAGTTCAAACGAAGACGCAGCCGAAGATCTCGCGCAGTCAATTTGGGCTGAGCTTTACGGACTGCGTAATCGCAAAGATGGGAAACCGGCAAGCAAACTAGCGTACTACTCCGGCAGAGGTTCTTTGGCAGGATGGCTGCGCGCGGTGGTATCGCAGCTTGCCGTTGATACATATCGAAAACAATCACGTCTTGTTCAAGCGGAAGAGGATGTCGACTTAGATAGACTTGCACGTGAAGCGCCGATGGCCGAGCTGCAAACCGCTGTCGCTGCGACAGGTCGCAATCCCGAGCAAGCGATTTCCAACAAGTTTGCAGAAGCCGACATGCAGAACGCGCTACAAGCTGCTATCAACGAGTTATCGGCAGAGGATAGACTGCTCGTGAAGTTGTATTACTTTGATAATCTCCGTTTACACGAGGCAGGAAAGGTGTTGGGTGTTCACGAAGCCACCGCCAGCCGTCGGCTGACGAAAGCGCACGGTGAATTGCGCAAGCGTGTGGGCGAAATTCTGATGTCAGAAAGGGGCTGGACAAAGGCGGAAACTGAACGTTCGTTTTCAGAGGTTGCACAGCATCTCGACACAGATCTTGAGGGTTTGTTGCGAAATTCTAGTGTTTAGCGGGCAACGATCAACGCAAGTTTGACGCGCTAAATACGTTCTTATGTTGGTATTGATTTGAAGAAATGAATCGCGAGCCTAACAAAGAAATCGAGATCCTGCTTCGCAAGTTAAGCAGGAAACAGAACGGCAACTTTGCTGCGGCTGAGGGTAATTCCTCTGCGAGTGGCTACGAACATCTCGATGCGGATGAGTTGAACGCGTACGCTGAAAACGCACTACCGGCTTCGCTTCGATTGCGATACACCGAACATCTTGCTGATTGCAGTAGCTGTCGACAAATCGTTACGCAGTTGAGTCTTTCTTCGACGGCTGCGACTGCTCACGCCGCCGCAGAGGAACGGACGCCTTCCCGACTGAAGACGTTTCTGGCTGCGTTGTTCTCACCCCTACTACTTCGTTATGCCGTACCGGCAATGGCTGTGGTTCTGGTTGTGGCACTGGCTTGGATCGTTGTGAGACGTGAGTCCGTTGTCGACCAGCTTGCACAAAACGGCGAGACGCGAACGATTGCGCCAGTACAGCCGAATCCGGGTGCTGCTGCACCGGTACCGAGCGACTCGGGCCTTATTCCGGAGGCTCAGCCGGCGCCGCCGCCTGCTCGAAAAGAAGCAACTTCTCAAGCAACTCCTTCTGCGGACCGCGCAGCGTCGACTTCGGCTGGAAAC
>DATIBJ010000154.1:0-60945 GCA_035457565.1 Pyrinomonadaceae bacterium
CCTTTGGCATCGGCACTAAAGCTGACAAATTCAAGTTTCGAATTCTCCGCAATCGCCAGGAACGTGGTCATGAAACACGAGTTGACTGACGCTACAAAGAGATGTTCGGGCGTCCAGACACCTTCATGTCCTTTGAACTCAGGCGGTGCGTCAACTTTCAGGCTTGGCAGCACGGGCGCACTCAAATCTCCGTGACGCTCTCCAGTCCACTCAACTTCCGTTTTGTAGTAATAACTGTCTTCCATAATTGCTCCTTGTCGATGATGGCTTATTCGATCAGGCGCTGGCTCTGCGCGATATGCGCCTCAAGTACTTTGCGGATCAACTCACAGGCCTGTTTCACTTCAGGAATCGCCAGTGAGCAAAGCACCTGCTTGCCGTTGCGACGAGTTGCGAGAACGCCGGAAGACTTCAATATCGTAAGGTGCTGAGAGATGCGCGTTTTCGAAATACCCAGCGCCTCCTGCAAAGTGGAAACCCCCTGCTCGCCGCTCCCCAGCAAATCGAGAATCTGTAAGCGCGCTGGATGGGCGAATGCCTGACAAATACGCGCCTGCCGTTCGAAGACCTCTTTGCTGTTGCTGGCTTTAACAATTCCGGCTCTCATGACTGTTCGTTGATACGGCAAGCTTTGGGCCATTCAAATATCCCTCTTTGCTGCAAAAAGACCTCAGTTTTCCGAACTGCCCGCACTTCAACTGCGCAAACCTCCTCACGTTCAGTTCTACATTTGCGTAATTTTGCAACTGTCGACGGGAACGCTCTTAGGGAAATCAAGTAAGTACGTCGAATCCTGCGGGAACGATGATTGCTATTTTGCACCGGGAGAGGAAATGCTTTTCAGCAGATACAAAAGGAGGTTGGAATGAGAAAGTTAGTCATCATATTCGCAACGCTTGTGGTCGGTTTTCTAATTCTTTCAGCTGGTTCCTCAGCGCAGCGCCGAGGCATGCCTGACGAACGAATGTACAACCCGCAGACCGTCGAAACGATTAGCGGAGTGGTCGTGTCGGTTGGCAAATTCGGTGGAATGAAAGGTATGTCTCAAGGCGTGCACGCTGTAGTTAAGACCGATACGGAGACGATCTCGGTTCACCTCGGACCTGCCTGGTTCATCGATAATCAGGAGTCAAAGATAAGTCCGAATGACAGGGTCGAAGTAAGGGGTTCTCGAATCACCTTTGAAGGCAAACCCGCAATCATTGCTGCCGAGGTCACGAAGGATGGACAGACGCTCACCCTCCGAGATGCTAGCGGTGTGCCCGTTTGGAGAGGTTGGAGGAGAAAGTAGGCTTACGTCTTCTCGGCAAACAAACGAGTTGGGACGGCGCGCGTGTGCAAAGAACCGCGCCGCCTTGGTTCCTTCAGCAATAACGTTTTTCGCCTTGAAAGGAGATCCCCAATGAATGTCGAAAGATATTTGCGCTTGATAGCCGGATGTTTCGTACTTGCTTCGCTGCTGCTCGGTTACTTTCACAGTCCTTACTGGTTTCTGTTTACCGGTTTCGTCGCTGTCAATCTAATCCAGTCAGCGTTTACGAACTGGTGTCCGATGATGACCTTCTTGCGCCGCCTGGGAGCAAGAGAACAGACGCACTAACGCGCAAGAGAAATGAATAGAGAATCTCAACAATCGCGGAGCTTTCCCATTGGTTTACGCTTTTTACTGATCATGGCGCTCTTGCAGCCATTCTCAGCTTTCAGCCAACAACGCGAGACGTCTCCATCCGCGCAGTTGACGCTCCCACAAGCCGTTGAGATCGCGCTTCGCAAGAGTCCTCTAACTGAGGCGGCGGCTGCCGGTCGCACACTAGCCGATGCGCAGCTCCTGGAAGCTCGCTCAGGCCGCATGCCGCTGTTACAGGCCAGCGAGACATTTACCAACAGCGACAATCCAGTCTTCGTATTTGGAAGCCTCCTGGAGCAGGGCCGCTTCGGACCCCAGAATTTCGCTATCAACTCTCTTAACCATCCTGGCCCGCTGAACAATTTTCGATCGGCGCTCACCCTGCGGCTGCCATTGTTCGATCAGCGACAAACTGAAACCCACATCGCGCAGGCAAGAATTAGAAGACAACAGGCCGACCAGAAAACAGATCTGGTTGAGCAACAGCTCCGCTTTGAGGTAGTTCGAACTTACTACGCCGTTTTGTTGTCTCAGGCACGTATGGGTGTAGCTGATGAGGCGATAAAGACCGCCGAAGCTGACGAAAAACGGGCACGCGACCTTTTCGAAACCGGCGTAACAGTCCAATCGGACCTATTGGCTGCCCAGGTGCAGCTGTCTGAATTTCGTCAACAGCGAATACAAGCTAAGGCCGAGATGGTAGTCGCTCTCGCTGCTTTTAATGTCGCTCTCGGATCTCCAATCAACACGCCGGAGCAATTGTCAGGCGAGCTCCTCGATCGACACTTCGAAGTTGAATCAGTTGAGTTGCTTCTGGACGACGCCTTGCGGAACCGACCCGACTATCAACACGCGATCGCGTCGATCGAGGCCAACGCCGCACAGGTTCGCCGGGCCCGAGGAGAATGGCTGCCGCGCGTGGAAGCGGTTGCAACTGCCGGTGCGAGTACACGTTATCTCGTCACCGGAGGCAGTGGCGACTATGCAGTCGGAGCCAGCGTCACCTTTAACGTATTTGATGCCGGCCGAAAGGCCCGCAGTGATCAGGCACGTGCAACAGAAGCGATCGCAAGAGCCCAGGCCGATCAGCTCGCAAATCAAATTCGTTTCGAAGTTGTACGCGCGTATCAGCAATACAGCTCCGCACGTGAGCGATTGGCGGTAGTAGCCCAGGCATCTGCGCAGGCGAGTGAGACATTGCGCATTGTTCAGGACAGATATCACGCCGGACTAACGACTATCACTGAACTTCTACGTGCGGAAACAGCCTTAGTGCGAGCGCGCACTGACGTGCTCTCGGCTCGGTACGATCAGTACATCGGGTATGCGAGTGTGCTCCTGTCAGCCGGACGCTTGAAAGATGTCTCACGGTTCACGTCGTAAAGGAGAATGACATGAGGAAAGTCTTGCTTGTCACGTTCGCACTTTCACTTACGGCGATCACTTCCTGTGCGAGAAAGCCCCCGACGTCGCAACCCACAGCAATAATTCAGGGAGTGAAAGTCGAAACAATCAAGACTTCAACAGTCGAAGATTATTACGAAGCAGTCGGCACTGTCCGCGCCAGGAACAGTAGCGTCATCGCGGCGAGAATCATGGGCAATGTCGTCAAACTGTACGTGCGCGAAGGCGATCGGGTCCGTGCTGGGCAGACCTTGATCGAACTCGAGAATCGTGAAGCTGGTACTCAGATCGCAAAAGCCCGGGCCGGGGTTCGCGAGTCGACCGACGCGCTTGACGAAGTTGACAGAAACATGCGAGCCGCCGAATCGACACAGCAAGCAGCGAATGCCAATGAGAGGCTCGCAAATACAACCTTTAGTCGCTACCGGACGCTGTTTGAGCGCAAATCTGTTAGCCCACAGGAATTCGACGAAGTGCGAACGAAACTCGAAATTGCCAAAGCTGAAAGCGAACGTGCCGATAGATTGTTACAGGCAACGAAAGCAAAGCGGGCGCAAATGCTCGCCCGAATAGATCAAGCGCAAGCGGATGTATCCAGCGCGCGCATCTACGCAGGCTACTCACGCCTCGTTTCACCAATTGAAGGCATCGTCGTCTCAAAACAGGTAGATGTTGGGACAATGGCTACGCCGGGGGCTCCGCTTATCACGATCGAAAACAATGCGAGCTATCAGCTTGAAGTTGCAGTCGAAGAATCCCAGCTGAGCAACATTCATCTTCACGATCAAGCGCACGTTGAGATTGAAGCGATAAGTAACAATGATCTGACGTGCTTCGTCGTTGAGATTGTTCCGGCCGCCGATCCGAGCAGTCGCAGCTATAGCGTTAAATTAGCGTTGCCAAATATCGCAGGAGCTCAGTTGAGATCGGGCCTCTACGGAAAAGCGCGCTTCATTTCCGGCCAGCGAGAAACGCTCGCAATTCCGCAAAAGGCAATTACGCAGCGAGGACAACTGACGGGAGTGTTCGTGGTCGATCAATCAGGAGTTGCACGCCTGAGATTGGTTAAGACGGGCAAGGCTTTCGACGACAAGATTGAAGTGTTATCCGGTTTGACTGATGGCGACGAGATCGTCGTTGACGGTCTGTCTTCCATTCAGGATGGCAGTCGTGTCCGCGACGTGCACCCTGTCGGATCTCGATAGGTTCGATTATGAACAACAAGCTGGGGCTGGCGGGAAATTTCGCGCAGGCCTTTATCAATTCCAAACTGACACCCCTTGTGATTGTTGCGTCGATCCTGCTCGGTATCGGCGCAGTACTCCTGCTGCCGCGTGAAGAAGAGCCGCAGATCATCGTGCCGATGATCGACGTCTTTGTCCAGATGCCTGGAGCGTCGGCGAAGGAGATTGAGGAACGCGTCACGAAACCAATGGAGAAGCTGCTGTGGGAAGTACCCGGTGTCGAATACATCTATTCGACTTCATCTCCCGGTTACGCGATGGCGGTGGTTCGTTTTTACGTCGGCCAGAATGAAGAGGCCAGCATCGTTCGCCTCAACCAGAAGATGTCAGCCAATTACGATCTGATTCCGCCTGGCGCCAGCCCGCCAATCGTTAAGCCACGTTCAATTGATGACGTCCCAATCCTTGCATTGACGCTCTCGAGCGATCGTTACGATCACTTCATGCTCCGTCGCATTGCCGCGCAGCTCCATGACCAGATCAAGGAAGTTGGGGACGTCTCCGAAGTCAAAATCATCGGTGGCCAGCGAAGACAGATACGCGTCACATTGGAAGCGGCGCGAATGGCTGCGTACGAAGTGGCGCCTGCATCGATCATTCCGATCCTTCAGAACACGAACAGTCAATTGCAATCAGGCAGTTTCGCAGCGGGCAATCGCGAGTTTCTGGTCGAGACCGGCGGGTTTCTGAAATCAGCAGAAGAGGTCGGCAATGTAGTGATCGCAGTGTCAAACTCTCGTCCGGTTTATCTGCGGGATGTGAGTACCATTGAAGATGGCTCAGAAGAACCGGTTGATTATGTCTTCTACGGCATCGGCGCAGGCGCTCACAGTGATGGGCAGTCTCCGACATCAGCATCAGGACCAATCGTCGCTCCAGCTGTCACCATCTCAATCTCTAAACGAAAAGGAACAAACGCAATCACCGTTGCCGACCATGTGATCGATAAGGTCGAACAACTAGAGGGTTCTTTGATTCCGGGCGACGTTAACGTTGCCGTCACGCGAAACTACGGCGAGACAGCCAGCGAGAAATCAAATGAACTCCTGCTTCATATGATGATTGCCGTTCTGTCAGTTTCCGTATTGATCTGGTTGGCGCTTGGCATTCGTGAATCGGGAATTGTCGCAACTGCGATTCCGGTAACTCTTGCGTTAACGCTTGCAGTCTTCTACTTCTACGGCTACACGCTCAATCGCATCACGCTTTTCGCCTTGATCTTTTCAATCGGGATTCTCGTGGATGACGCGATCGTCGTCGTCGAGAACATGGCGCGCCATTATCGGCTGCAAGAAAACCGCGGTCGATCGCGAATTGAAATTGCCGTTGAAGCCGTAGCCGAGGTAGGTAATCCAACTATCCTCGCCACCTTCGCCGTGATAGCAGCCATCCTGCCGATGGCGTTCGTCAGTGGCTTGATGGGTCCGTATATGCGGCCGATTCCCGTGGGCGCATCAGCGGCGATGGTGTTTTCTCTTCTCGTGGCTTTCGTCGTTACCCCATGGGCTAGTCTTCGACTGCTCAAAGCGCATAACAAGCATAAGTCAGACGATCGCGAAAGCTGGTCCACGCGAGCGTATCGACGCGTGATGGGGAGGTTAATTCATGAGCGAAGGTGGCGTTATGGATTTCTTGCCCTGGTCGCCTTGTTACTGCTCATCTCGTTTTCGCTTGTTGGATTGAAGTTTGTGCGAGTGAAGATGCTGCCTTTTGATAACAAAAGCGAATTCCAGGTGATCATCGACATGCCCGAAGGCTCAACGCTTGAACAGACGGCAGCAGTTACGAGAGATATATCCGACTATGTGCGAACAGTTCCGGAAGTAACTGACTATCAAATGTATGTTGGTACTGCATCACCTTATAACTTCAACGGGCTTGTGAGACATTACTTCTTGCGGAGTGGACCAAATGTGGCTGACATTCAAGTCAATCTCCTCCCCAAAGGGGAGCGAAAGTCACAGAGTCACGATATAGCGAAGCGCGTTCGTCCATTTATCCAGAAGATCGCGGAGAAATATCAAGCGCGGGTGAAAGTTTCAGAAGTTCCGCCTGGCCCGCCAGTTCTGCAGACGCTGGTCGCTGAAGTCTATGGTCCAAATTATGAGCGACAGATTGAAGTGGCGCGTCAGGTCCGTGACATTCTCGATCGCACGCGCGGTGTGGTCGACGTCGATTCCTACATCGAAGAGGAGCAGACGAAATATCAGTTTGTGGTAGACAAGGAGAAGGCCGCGTTGAATGGTGTAACGGCTGAACAGGTCGCAGCTACACTGCGGATTGCAGTCGAAGGAGCTGAAGCAGGACTCGCTCACCAGCCACGAGAGAAAGAAGACGTGCCGATTTTCCTGCGTTTGCCGCTAGCCGATCGATCCAGCGTGAACGACCTTGAGCGCATAAAGGTAGCTGGCCAGCGTGGGAATCTCGTACCCCTTGGCGAACTTGTCACCCTCGAGAAGCGTGTTAATGAGCAAAGCATCTATCACAAAAACTTGATGCCCGTAGTCTACGTGACCGGCGACGTGGCTGGCGAAGAGGAGAGTCCGGTCTATGCGATCCTCAAACTTAATCAGGCAATTGATCAGCTAAAGCTCGCCGAAGGCTACAGCCTTGAGCGTTATGTAGCTCATCAGCCACTTACAACGGATAGATTAGCAATGAAGTGGGATGGCGAATGGCACATCACTTACGAAGTCTTTCGCGATCTGGGACTAGCTTTCGCGGCGGTGCTGGTTCTGATCTACATCCTTGTTGTCGGCTGGTTCCAATCATTCAAGACGCCTTTCACGATCATGGCTGCGATTCCGTTTTCACTGGTTGGAATTCTGCCCGCTCATGCTTTGATGGGTGCCTTCTTCACCGCCACCTCGATGATTGGGTTTATCGCGGGCGCCGGCATCGTTGTTCGCAACTCGATAATTCTTGTCGACTTCGTACAGTTGCGATTGAACCAGGGGATGGCCCTCGCCGATGCAGTCGTTGACGCAGGGGCCGTGCGTTTTCGTCCCATGATGTTGACAGCCGCTGCGGTTATCGTCGGTTCCGGCGTGATTCTGTTTGATCCAATCTTCCAGGGGCTGGCAATCTCACTGATGGCTGGGGAAGTCGCTTCGCTCCTGCTCTCACGCATGACCGTGCCTGTCCTCTTTTACATGAGTGAAAGAAAGAAACATGAGCGTCCTCCGGTTGAGCTAATCGCGCCACTTGAATCGCCGGAAGCGACTGCCGTCGAGCCTGCGGCGTCGTCGGTTGAAAGCACTCCAGTCGATGAATCCAACACTGTTGCGGCATCAGCTGAGAATGAACAATGGAATGAAAGTGAGTCCGAGGCGACACCGGGAACGTCAGAAATCACTACGCCCATCCACGATGACGAATCATCAGACAATGCTACTAGTGCCTAGACGGGATGGAGTCTGACCTTTTCTCATTGGGCCCATGCCCCTTCAAGTCAAGCGTCGTCTGCTCCACCACTGAACTGGAGATCCGCACTGGCGCATCGATTGTTTAGATGTTTCACTGGTGAGGTACGAATCATGTAACGCAAAGTATTGTTCTTCTCGGATCTGACGCTTTAGATAACGATCGCGTGCGAGGATGTTTTTGACGTTCTCAACCATTTGCGGATGACCACATACATACGCAACTGAGTTAGCACTGCGGAAACCTAACTGATCAGCATGCTTTCGCACGATATCCTCAACTCTACCAGTCTCTCCATGCCAGTCCGGCTCTTCTGACGGGCGACTAATCGTGGGTACGTACTTTAGCCACCCTTCGGAGCACAACTTGTCAAGTTCGCGCCGGTAAGGACCAAGGTCGGTTGAATAACTCGCGTTCAACGAACTCTCCATCGCAGGAGATGCCTATTGTTGTGTACTGCCCCGCCGTAAACGAGATCGGTTCAGCGACACGAAACCGGAACACGGCCAGCGTGTCGGTTACGTCTTTTCTCTCGATCAACTCTCCGGCAGAGAAACCCAGTGAGGGCATCGAACAACCCCTAAGCAACACCCCTCGAAATATTTTTCGCAGTCCTTCCCAGCCCCACCAACGAAATTCAACTGTGGTCGTTCCTGGCACAGGCTCGGATAGTTACCCAACCTACAAACAATCCTACGGCTGCGCCCAACCCAAGTGCGGTCCCAACGGATTGCCATGGATGCCGTTTGATGAAATAGGTTGTGTCTTCTATACAATCCTCTACTGCAACAAATCCTCGTTTAGCTGTTCGCTCCACCTTTCGTTTTCCATCGTCAATAACGTCGTCGATCAATACTTTCGCCTTCGCCACCTGGTGTGTTAAGTGCGCTAAGTTGATACCCGCGTCCGTGACGTTCTCCATTGTTTTGCTTTCCATTTGTCTCTCCTTTAACTCATTATGGTGGGCCCAAGCATATATGTTGAAAAAAAGCCTCATCAATAATTGCCATACTAACAACTGCAATGCATATGCCTGTTTCATTCTGGGCCGCGCCTTCGGTATATCGATGTTGGTCCGTCCTCTATAGCGCGTTTTCCCCCAAAACCTTGGCGGAAACTTCCACACAGAAAAGGTCTCGACCTAACGATTATTGGCTTTTATTACGACTCCCTGCGGGCATGTTCGTTGCATCCATCATGAAACATACAGTTAGTTAGTTAGAGATGAGTCCCGAGCTTACCTTGTGAGCCTAGCGAGCCGCATTGCGGTAAGGGAGAGTGCGTTCGCTTTGAAATCGGGGTTCAAGTCGTAGTGTGTGCGAATAGGAAAGAGGAAGGCCATGAAAAGAAAGAGCGACAGCGAGATCAAACGACAGGTTTTGCGCGAACTAAAGTGGGACTCCCGCATTGCCTGGTCTGAGATTGGAGTGGAAGTGTTTGAGGGAGTGGTGACGCTAACCGGTAATGTCAACAGCTACGCGAAGAAACAGGCTGCACAGGAAGCAGCCCACCGGATAGATGGCGTGCTGGACGTTGCTAACGAAATTGAAGTTAGACCAGCCGGCGAGTTTACGAGGACGGATTCTGACATTGCCTTAGCGGTCCGGCATGTTCTGCAGTGGGATGCCCTTGTTCCTGACGAGCAAATTCAGTCGACGGTATCGGATGGCTGGGTGACGCTTGAGGGAGAAGTGAATCTGTGGCGTGAACGGCAGGATGCGGAAGCTTCGGTACTGCGATTGGAAGGCGTGATTGGCGTGATAAATAAGATCACTATCACCCCTCGTAAAGTTGACGTTAAGGAACTGCGTGAAGAGATTGAATCCGCCCTCGAGCGTCGAGCCGATCGCGAGGCCGACCGATTACGAATCGAGGTTAAGGATGGTGCGGTGGATCTATTTGGCCGTGTTCATTCTTGGCAGGAGAAGCGAGCAGTTCTGGGTTCAATCAGTCATGCCCCGGGAGTCTTGTTTGTAAGGGATCATCTGCGAGTAGATCCTTATTTTTGAAGGAGAGACTTGCAAAATCCTGCACTGTTGCGCAATGAGGACGAGTTCACAAGAGTTAGATGAACTACTGGTCGTTTACCGGTTCCTCCCGTGGAAGCACAGTAACTATAAATATGAAATTTCATAGCATCGAAGGAGAAATTATGAGCAAAGAAAAAGGCAAGACAGAAGCGAAGGAAATGCAGAAGCGCAACGCTGAGCCTGAGGAAGCAGTGACACCATTTGGTTTCATGCGTCGCTTCACGGAGGATATGGAGAAGCTCTTCAATGATTTCCAGGGATTTCGATTCCCGAGCTTATTCGAAAAGGAGTTCTCTCCAATCCTCAAGGAGTTCGAAGACGTCGACTGGGTACCCAAAGTCGAGATCCTCAGGCATAACGGCGACTTTACCGTACGTGCCGAGCTGCCCGGGTTGAGTAAAGACGATGTAAAAGTCGAATTAACTGACAATGCGCTTACTCTATCGGGAGAACGCAAGGAGGAAAAAGAGGAGAAGCGGAAAGGGTACTATCGTACCGAGCGTAACTACGGTAGTTTCTATCGACTTATTCCACTTCCTGACGGGGCAAATATCGAAAAGGCTACTGCCACGTTCAACAACGGTTTGCTGGAAGTGAATCTGCAAATACCTAAGACGGAACCGCGCATTCAGAGGGTTGAAATCAAGGAAGCCCAAGAAACCGCGAAAACGAAGGCTGCGGCTGGGTAATAGTGCCGCGAGTGGTTCTACCAAGCCTCTCATGGTCCACGTGCTCCGTCGTTTCTATTGACCGACGCACGTGGACTCTATGTTTTACCGACTGCCGAAATTGATAGCCGAATGGATTAATTTCGTTATCGCAAAGCAGGTTACATCAGGAATGGTTCGCGCGCGAAACCAACTCATCTGAGCTAGAAAAAAGCGGTGACGAAAGCTAATCAGTGTTCCTATGTGCAGCTTTAAGCGAACTCGGGCAGACTCGCGCGTCACGCCCAAAGGGAAGGAGTCTTAAAATGAGACTGAGATCAAGGCTAAATCCAGAAGAGCAGCTAAATGTTGTCGAGGGGCCGACAAAATACGCAAAAGGTCCAAATCAATTTAAACTGCGGTGTGCACTCTGCAGCGCGGTTTACTATTTTGATGACGCTACATTTCGCAAAGCTTTATCTGCAATGGCGGCGGGCCTCGATAATCCGTTTTGTTGCGATGAGTGCGAAGCGGAACAAGAGGAGGTGTCTCACTAAGGGAACAAACACTGCTTCGTGCTGCCAGCCGCGCTCGCCCGTATCGTCGCGATGGCTGGTTGTTTGATTAAATACTTCTTCAGGTTTCTCCTGGTTGCTTTATCGGGCGTCCTGGCATGGGCTCTTTTCCATTTCCGTTCTCGTCGAGAGAGTGTCCTCGATCGCTGATGCCGGGATTCAAACAGTCCAGTTTAGATAAACGACACACCGGGACAATATCGTTCTGGCTTAACGAACCGTAAACTCGAGCGTATAGCGCACTGCTGCATTGGTTGTGGTGGGTCGCAAGTCATTTATGCGATAGTCTGCATACTCCGGCAAATAACTGCTCCTATGCTCATGAATTATGGCTCGTATTCTTAAAATCGAAAACACAGAAGAGAGAGAATAAGATGGAAAAACGGGAACTTCATCAGGAACTGGAACGGTTGCATGCTGATCTTCACGAAATCGAATCACTGGATAAGGAAGACCGGGAAATCCTCTTCAGACTGGAGCAGGACATTCGAAGAATACTTGAGGACAAAGGGACTGACCGAGAACAGTATCAAGGTCTAATTGATCGATTAGGAGATGCGATTACTAAATTCGAAGCTGCTCATCCAAAGACCACTTTGATGATGAGACAAGTGTTAGATCAAATAGCATATCTAGGTATCTAGTCTTCGCTTTATGGTTAGGACGCTAACACAACAGAACTTCTGCCAACGGGTCATTGAAGCGGCCAGCATTCGCCCAGACAAGGTTGCTATGACGCTGATCGGACCCGAGGGTAAGGAAACAATTACCTTCGGCTCCACCCTGGCCCAGATACGCAGCATTGCATATCGACTCAGTCAGGAGCGAATCGATTTCGGCGACCGGGTGGCACTTATTGGCGAGAACCACCCCAATTGGGCCATAGCTTACCTCGGCATTCTTTATCGAGGCGCAGTAGTCACACCAATAGATCCGGCTACGACGACGCAGACACTAGCCAACTTTCTGAAGGGCTCCGAAGCGAAGCTCGCTTTTGTGTCAAATGCTTCAATCGATAAGTTTCGGGCTGCCTGCGAGCAGATAGGCAGCAACATCCCTGCGGTTGCGCTCCGCTCGCTCACACAACCGGACGGCCTGGCCCGTTTCGAAGACTGGGCAGAGACACCGACGCCGAAAGAATTCGATGACGCTCCGACGCCAGCTAAGGGAGAAGATCTGGCGGTTCTGATTTACACCTCAGGCACAACGGGATTGCCTAAAGCAGTACCGCTTACTCACGGAAACATCTATGCGGAGAGCGACAAGATCCAAGAGGTGCTGCACATCAGCGATCAGGAGGTGGTCCTGGGTTTACTGCCGCTCTTTCATGGTTATTCGCAAATTGTGAATCTATGGTTATCGCCGATTGTTGGTGCACAGGTGGTTTATCTGGCGGAGTTGAGCCCGGCAATGATCGAACGCGGTTTGAAAGAAGGCCATGCTACGGCGCTAGTGGGCGTGCCGCGTCTCTGGTATCTATTCCACAAAAAGATATTTGACGGAGTGAAAGCCAAGCCACTACCGCTTCGAATAATGTTCCGCGCAATGCTGACGATGAACGGGTTATTGCGCGATTTTTTCAGTATTAACGCTGGCCGATTTTTCTTTCCTGCCGTACACGAGGCGTTTGGTGGAAACTTGCGTTTGGCCGTTTCGGGCGGCGCCAGTTTCGACGCCGGAGTGGCGTTGGATTTTCACCGTTTGGGTTTCACCATTTTGCAGGGATACGGCCTCACTGAAACGAGCGGCGCAGCGACTGTTACGCGTTTTGAAGATAACAAAGTCGGATCGGTAGGAACTCCGCTTAAGGGCGTCGAAGTGAGGATCGATCAACCAAATGAAGAAGGAATCGGCGAAGTTCTAATTCGTGGGCCAGTCGTGATGTCCGGTTATTACAACAACCCTGAAGCCAATCGTGAGGCGTTTACGCAAGATGGATGGTTTCGCTCGGGCGATTTGGGTCGCTTTGACAACAAGGGACATCTTTATGTCGTTGGGCGCAAAAAAGACATCATCAAATTGCCGTCCGGAAAGAATGTCTTTCCGGAGGATGTTGAAGCTCATTATGAGCGGTCACCTTTTGTGAGTGAGGTTTGTGTGCTCGGTCTCCGAGACGAGGGAAGTCAATTCAAAGGTGCTGAAAAGCTCTGTAGTGTTGTCGTTCCCAATTTCGATTACCTCAAAGCTCGGCATATTGCCAATGCGCGTGAGTGGGTAGTTTGGGAGTTGGAAAATCTCGGACGCGAACTGCCCGAGTATCAACGCGTACACGATTTTGTTTTACGCGTGGAGCCATTACCTCGCACCTCAACACGCAAGGTGCGCCGCTTCGAGTTGAAAGACCAGCTAGAAAACCTGCGCAAACGAGAAGGTCCCAGTGCGGCTAACAAGAAGGCGCTCACTCCAGCCGAGCAGGAACAGATCGATTCTCCGGCCGGACGCGCAATAGTCGCAGCAATCAAACAACACAAACCGGACGTCGAGTCGATTCATCCGGGGATGAATCTGGAGATTGATTTGGGACTTGATTCACTCGCGCGTGCGGAATGCGTTGCGAGCACTGAACAAGCACTCAATATTGAGCTGAAACCGGAAGAGCTCGCCGCCGTGCAAACGGTTGAGGAGTTGCTCAATCTATCGAATACTAAACTTACTGGCCCACGAGAGGAGCTTGGAGGGACGTCAGGTGATACTCAATTCCATTGGCATGATGTCGTTAAAAATGACCAGGCAAGCCTTCCGGAACTCGAACCTATTCTCAAGCAGAAACCGCTGATTTCGTTGTTTGCGTTTGCCTCGCTCGGTCTCATCAATTTCGCGGCACGTCTGTTTTTTCGAATGGAAGTTAAGGGCAGTGAGACTCTAGCGAGTCTTAAACCGCCGTACCTCATCTGTCCGAACCATCAAAGCTATCTGGATCCGTTCCTCGTTTGTTCGACTTATCGACGCGACGTGCTAAGAAACATCTTTCATGTCGGCGCAAGTATGTATTTTACAAATCCGATTATGGCTCAGCTTGCTCGATTGATTAACGTTGTACCCATCGATCCGGATGCACAACTTTTGCGGGCCCTGCGAGCGGGGGTTGTGGGACTTCGTGCTGGAAAGATTCTTAACATATATCCAGAAGGACAGCGTTCATTCGATGGTCAATTGCTCGAGTTTAAGAAAGGAGCGGCTATTCTCGCATCTCAACTAGCGGTTCCAATCGTTCCGGTGGCAATCGATGGCACATATCTAATCTGGCCAAGAAACCGATGGCGTTTGCGTTTTGCCAAAGTTAAATTGCGTTTCGGAGATCCGATCGATCCGAGAGAGGCCGCAGCTGGCGAGAGTAAAGAAGAAGTTGTTTACGAACGAGTCTCGGCGCTACTCAAAGCGCGCATTCAAGAGATGCTTGATGACATGCGCGATCTTCCTAATACGCAGTTCAAATAAACCCCCTCTTGAAGCTCATTGAATTAGGTCTCTGAGGATCACCTCGTCTGTCCCGGACAGTTCATTTAGGCTTGCTTCGAGCCACCGCGTGGTTTCCTCAACGGCGGCGGAATCAGTAAAGAACTCGGGAGCACGTGGTTCCCCAATCAGTACAGTTAGTCGGCAAAACGGAACCGGGTTGCGAGCCCGATCCCATTTGTGCCGTTCTTCTATTGCTGGATGACAATCTGCAGAGAGTGGGATTAAGGGTACGGCAGCTGCTGATGCGAGAGCGACCGCTCCAAATTTCGCGCTTCGGGCTGGTCCGCCACCATCGGCTGTTATAAAGACGCAACCGCGCGAGCTTAACTCAACTCCGAGTTGAAGCAACGCATCCCACCCATGTTCTTCACTGCTGCCCCTTACCACCCGAAATCCGACCATACGACAAAGCATGGCGAGATAGTCGCCCCGTGGATCCGACGAGATCATGATCGCGCAGTTTGAACGCGGTCGAGCCTTGGCGAATGCCACAAGCAGAGAAGGTGCGTCGCTATGCCAGAGAGCGACAACAGAGGGAGCTGAGATATTTGGCCACCGCTGTGAGCCTAAAACCGCAAGTCGACTGGTTCGAGCTACAAGTTGAACATATAGGAAAAGTACCGTTGCACTTATCCTGATAAGAACCCAATGAACTGGAGATAGATGTTCTCGCAAAAAAGCGAACGCGCAGTCTAACTGGCGCGTGAGGATGTTTCGACCTCCATATTTCGTCCCTGTTGATTCTCGCCCCGTAGAAGACTGGATTAAGTTCGCGAGGTGGTGTAACCGTTCGTAAACAGAATTCGTGACCACTATCGGTTCTCGTTGTCGCGTGAGATAATGCCCAGACATGTCGAACTTCGAGTCGCTTCAATCAAAGCGTCTCGGCCTCGCTTTAAGTGGCGGCGCCGCACGGGGACTCGCGCACATAGGAGTGGTTAAAGCGCTCCACGAAGTCGGTATAAAGCCAACCGTATTTGCGGGGACGAGTGTTGGTAGCATCATTGGGGCCGCACTCGCTGCCGGTAAGAGTTGGCGCCAGCTGGCTGAGATGGCTCGCATGGTATTCTGGCCTCGCCTGCTGAGCGGAAAAGCACTGGAGCAGTTTTGCACTCGCCATCTTCCAGAAACATTTGGAAATCTTTCACATCCTTTTGCTGCCGTTGCTACCGCATTACCTGGCAATGAACCGATAACGATCAACACGGGGTCACTGTCTTCTGCTATAAGTGCAAGTTGCGCGTTACGACTGTTGCGCCGTCCGGTGGTTCGCAACGGCTTACGACTGAAGGACGGCGGCTTTAGCTGTGTTTTACCAACTGATGCATGTCGAGAAATGGGAGCTGATGTTGTTATCGCGTCTGACGTATGGGAGTGGAGTTCTTTGATGCGGTCGTTAGGTTACTCCCCTCACAATAATCAATGGGCCACACGAGCTTATCCTTCACACTACCGGAAGGCGCTGTCGCGCACTGATATTCACATACAGCCCCACATTCCTCTGCGATACTATGTGCCGAATTCAACCGCCGTCGATCGCATGATTGCCGTTGGAGAAAGAGCCGCCTACCGCGCACTTGAATCTCTTTCCAAAGGCCTTGTCTGATCCGGTGTGCTCTCGTGAATTTCGCACACAATGCCCAAGGACACCGGTGAGTCGTTGGCGGAAAAATGTGCAATTTCCTGTTTGACTTTATCGTCATAGATTTCGAACTTATCTCTTTCCAGACCGCTCACATATCGGCCTTTACTGTCGGTGACTATTACGTTCAGGGTTATTAAGTTTGTGCCGACAATGATTCGGTCGTCTTGTTGACGATCCGATTGTTCGGAATGAGCAATGCCTACCGTCACGAGAACGAGGGTGATCAAGGCTGCTAAGTATAAAAAAGGATCTCGCATCTGGAACCTTCCTTCTAAACATTCAATCCAATGCGAGCAACGCACCAAGCATAGCGCAATAGACATGCCGGATTGGCAATGACTGTAAATCGCGATATATCCTTTCGAAGGGAGGTGGATCGCATCTAAGTGGGCACGGTTTCGCAGGTCGGTGGGTAAATCGACGCAGGTGATTGGGATCTAAGTCTAGACCCGGCTAGTATCAAGATGTTCTAAAAAGCCCACAGGAATCGATTCGGCGAAGTCTTAGCCTGCCTTCCGCGCACCATCGTATACATTCACTCTCTCGCGATTCTCACAGCGGTTATCTTATATTCCGGAGTCTTCACGTAGCGATCCCGATGAGAGCTAGTCACGCGATTAAGAAATACTTCTGCAGTGTGAAAAGTTGCGAACAGTTCCCCGGGCCTTACGGTTGACGTAATCCGAATCGGAAGTGACGCTTCACCGTAACGACTATGAACTCGCACTTTCTCTCCGTTGTGGAGTTGCAGGCGTTCTGCATCCTCAACGGAAATGTTGAGAAGGTCTGTAGCTCTAAGCTCGGCATTCGCAGTCCTCATCGTCATTGTCCCGGCATTGAATTGGTAGAGAGTCCTTCCTGTAACTAATAAAAAAGGAAACTCTTCATCGACAGTTTCTTTGGTTGGGTGATAAGGAATCCGACGAAGCGCAGCTTTACCAAGCGGAAAGCTTTCGGAGTGCATTACTTCTGTGCCCGGATGATCCTCATCGGGACAAGGCCACTGCAGCCCGCCATCTTCCAATCGTTTGTACGTTATGCCTCGCGCGGCAGGCCACACCGAACGGATTTCGTTCCAGATGTCCTCTGCTGAGTCATAGTCGAAGAACTGTCCTTTACCCATCGCCTTGGCAAGCGCACAAATAATTTCCCACTCCGGCTTCGATTGCCCAGCAGGATCAATGGCCTTGCGTATGAGCTGAATGCGTCGTTCTGCATTCATGAATGTGCCGTCTCGTTCAAATGAGGACGCCACGGGTAAGAATACATGACCAAATTGGCGTGCGGTTTCATTCAAGAACAAATCCTGGACGACAACGAACTCAAGGCCGCGTAACGATCGCTCAGTTGACGAAGCATCTGCATTTGTTAGAGCAATATCGTAACCGATGGCCCATAAGGCTTTGAGATCTCCTGCTGCCGCCGTGTCCATCATTTCAATCATATTCAAACCGCGTTTGTTCGGCAGCGCTGCTCCCCAGACTTCTTCGAACTGGTCTCTTGCGTCATTGACAGAAACGCTTCCGGTTAACACGCCCGGATCGCAACCCATGTGCGCCGCACCCTGAACATTGTTCTGGCCGCGAAGAGGGTTGATACCCGTCCCGGGTTTTCCCAGGTTGCCCGTTACCAAGGCGAGATTGACGAGACACATCACTCCCTCAGTACCTTGGGTGTGTTCGGTAACACCCAAACCGTGGAAACACATCGAAGGTTTGCTGGTGGCGTAGAGTCGTGCGGCTTGCCGTATCAGCTTTGCTGTGACTCCGCATACAGACTCGACTTGTTCCGGAGCAAATTGCTTGATGAACTTGCGAAACTCACTCCACTCGCTTACGCGTTCATTCGTAAATTGCGCGTCGAACAATTGCTCCTCGATGATCGTGTAAGCCAGCGCGTTCAGCAGCGGAACGTTCGTGCCGGGTCGCGGCTGCAAGTGAATCGCCGCATATTGGGCCAGCTCGATCTTTCGCGGGTCGATAACAATTAACTTGGTACCACGCAAGGCTGCTTGCTTGATGCGTGCGCCTACTATGGGATGATTCTCAGTCGCATTGGCTCCGCAGAGGAGAATTGTTTGAGCCTTTTCGATGTCGTTATAAGAGTTGGTCGCCGCTCCAGTTCCTAGCATTAACTTCATTGCGGCTGCTGTTGGGGTGTGACAAACGCGTGCGCAGCAATCGACATTGTTGGTCCCAACCACGACGCGAGCGAACTTCTGCGCGAGATAATTCTCCTCGTTCGTTCCGCGCGCTGAGCCCAGCATACCTATGCTGTCAGGGCCATGTGCTTTGATAATTTGTTGCAGTCGTTTTGCGGTAAACGAAATGGCCTCTTCCCATGAAACGGATTTCCACTCACCGTTGGATCGGATCATCGGTTTTGTAATGCGATCGTTCGCCGAAACAAAGTCAAATGCATAATGACCCTTCACACATAGATGGCCCTTGCTTACAGGAGCATCACGAACTGGATTAATCGAAACGATCTGGGTCTCCCTTGTCCCTACACTCATTTCACAACCTGTACCGCAGTAAGGACACGTAGTTCTTGTCCATTCTGTGGCAACCCCACGGTGGAGAACAGATTTGTCTTCGAGCGCGCCAGTTGGGCAGGTGTCA
The DNA here is from genome assembly GCA_035457565.1 of Pyrinomonadaceae bacterium. Taxonomy (GTDB): domain Bacteria; phylum Acidobacteriota; class Blastocatellia; order Pyrinomonadales; family Pyrinomonadaceae; genus PSRF01. The sequence continues at coordinate 18,676 of DATIBJ010000154.1, forward strand.
ACGCAGGCGCCGCAACTCACACACGAACTCGCGGCTAAGGTGGTGCCGGAGTCGGGAACAATTCGAGTCTCATGCCCCCTATTGAGAACCTGCCAAACAAATTGACCCTGTACTTCTTCACAAATTCGCACACACCGGTAACAAAGAATACACTGCGACATATCGACGTGAATGTAGGGATGCGATTCGTCAAGAAGCTCGGAATGGTGGCTACCCTCAAAATCTGATTCACTCAGACCGTACTTCGACGCAGACAGATGAAATTCTTTGTGGGGAAACCGACGAAACGCGTCCGCAGGATGGTCGCTGGCTAGCATGCGCAACAACATCGCGCGTTCATGTTCGAGCGCGGGCGTTGCCGTAGAGATCACCATCCCGTCCGCAAGAAGACTATTACATGAGGTCAAGGGATGAGGACGGCCTTGAACTTCCACAAGACACATTCGGCAACTGCCAATCGGCTTTAGCCGCTCGTCGTTGCAGAGTGTGGGAATGTCTAACTCGACAGAGCGACACGCATCCAGAATTGAGATACCATCCTCGAAAAGAGACGTTTGGCCGTTGATCGTCGCGATGATCATCGCTCATAAGCTAGCTCGTCGTATTCCTCTTTGCATAGCTCGCATCGAAACGGATCGTCAAGGCCGGCATTTATTGCGTCGCTGACGAAATTGAAGGTCTCTTCACCTACATAGATAATCCTATGGCACATTCCGCAACGGACTTCATGCTGATTCCGTTCCGTTTTGAAGGCTGTCGGACCAAACGTCGCTATGTGTTGGCTTGGCAAAAGGGCTAAGTGGGTCATAATTTCCTCCCTCCATCTTCATGCGTCAGTTTAGCGTCACCTCTCCCGACGTTAATTCAGCAGTGCGGATTGGTCTTGCCACGAGCATTGGGCATGGTGCCTGACGCAAAACCCTATCGACATTTGAGCCAAAGAGCTTGCTCACACTCCAGTCGCTGCCGCTCGCGCCCATGCAAATTAGATCGATCGACTGTTCCTTAGCGTAGGTCAGCACCTCCTCGTGAACTTTACCCGAGCGGACGGATTTCACAACGTTGCACCACAGGAATGTTTCCTCCGGAATCGCTCGTTGTAATTTGTTTGCGAAGAACGCACAAGCGCTGCCACTACTCGATGCAGACCAGGAAAGCTCCGGTTCCTTGTGTCCGGCGCCATCGAGGACGTGCAACAAGTGCACTTCAGCCTGATATTCCTGCGCCAGCGAACCCCCATATTTCAGGGCAAGTTCCGAGTCAGACGAAAAATCGTGCGCGATAAGCACACGACGCAGATCAATTTCGCCGGTTGAAAAGCTCACCCACTCGGTCTCGTTAGGATGTGTAACCAGTACGGGACAAGGAGCAGTGCGAGAGACCTTCTGGGCGGTCGATCCGAGCAAGATAGCAGCGTGAGGTCTTCTTCGTGAACGCATCACGATTAAATCGGCGCGGTGTGTCTTTGCTTGATGACTGATCGCGTCGCCAACGTCCCGCACGTTCTCAATAGCCAACGCTTCCCATTTGATATCGCAGAGTTCAGCCAACCCGAGATGACGAATCAACGCCTGTTCGAACGAGCAAGCAATATCCCTGCTCAAGGGTCTGTTCTCAGTCGGTGGTTTTGCAGAGTTGATTTCGGCGCAGTAGAGCAGCAACAGTTTGGCGTTGTAAGCCCGCGCTAAGGCGACGGCATATCGGAGCGCTTCGTCTGACTCTGTTGAGAGATCTGTCGGACAAAGAATTCGTTCGATTGTGATCATTTCCACAGTCCACTCCTTAACTGGAATAGGCGCAAGGTTTGTGCCGCGCAGAATGCTACTCGTGGCTTGCGACGCGCAGCCTGGAGTAACTCCAAAAGTGATTTACTAAATTTCTGCGCTTATTTGTGTTTGCCGCGGCTCATCTAAGAGCAACGGATGTGGCGACAGCCGGGGTCCATTCCATCCGATTTCCTTCATATTGTCTGTCCCTGGTGCGGAAAGTTACCCATAAAATGTGACTATACGCACTTCACAGCACAACAAGAAAAGACAAAGCCCTTCATTCGCTTGGAATAGGTCAAAGGCGCTGATGATTCGGCGGGTATGTGGCTTGCAGATCTAATGCCCGGTTGAACTTATTTCGGGATTGACTACGCAACCATTTGCCGGCTGATGTAATTGAAGCTGCGGAAGGTCTAAGAGGTGGTCCGACCGAAACATTCTGCAGGACAGGGAAGATGTCATCCGCCAACGTATCTGTGAACACAAAGATTGGTCCGACAATGCCGGCAGTACCAGTTACGTCACAAACCTCTGACTCCGGCATTCGTCAGACATTAAGAGCGGAAAGCGTTACCCCCCAATCTGAAATCATCGAACCCGTTTTCATTGCGCGCGGACTGTCGAAGATCTATCGCATGGGTGACGTTGAAGTGCACGCTCTGCGTTCCGTGAATTTAGAGTTGTACGAGGGAGAGCTCGTAGTTCTTCTGGGCGCCTCGGGCAGTGGGAAATCGACGTTGCTGAACATTCTCGGTGGACTGGATGTGCCGACAAGTGGAGAGGTGTTTTATCGCGATCATAATCTCACAATAGATGACGACGCTGAGTTGACTCGTTACCGGCGCGAGCACGTGGGATTTGTATTTCAGTTCTATAACCTCATTCCCAGTTTGACAGCTCTCGAGAATGTCGAGCTAGTTACTGACATTGCCGAGAACGCCATGCGTCCGCAGATCGCCTTGGAACTCGTAGGGCTTGGGAACCGAATGAACCACTTTCCCGCACAGCTCTCAGGTGGTGAACAGCAACGAGTAGCGATTGCTCGTGCCGTAGCGAAGCGTCCTGAAGTGCTTCTTTGCGACGAGCCTACCGGCGCTCTCGATTACGCAACGGGCAAGATAGTTCTCGAGGTCATCGAACGTATCAACCGGGAACTGGGTACTACTACTGCCGTGATTACACATAACGCGGCAATCGCCGGCATGGCTGATCGAGTAGTGCGCATGAGTAGCGGCGAGATTTCGGACGTACACCGAAACGAAAGGAAAGCCGCACCGGCGGATCTCGTGTGGTGAGATGTCGTCACTTGACCGAAAACTTATTCGCGATGTCATTCACTTGCGCGGCCAGGTCGTTGCCATCACGCTAGTGGTTGCCTGTGGTGTTGCTTCATTTGTAGCGATGCGCAGCACTTATGCGGCGCTGTTAACTTCACAACAGTCGTACTACGAAGCCTATCGGTTTGCCGATGTTTTCGCGCAACTTAAGCGTGCGCCCGATACGCTTGCCGCGCGAATCAGAGAAATTCCCGGAGTCGCTCAAACAGAATATCGGGTGGTTGCCGATGTGACGCTTGACGTGCCCGATTTGGAAGAGCCTGCAAAGGGAAGAATTGTTTCCATTCCGGAACAACGAGTGCCAATGCTGAACGATCTGTATTTACAGGAGGGTAAATACATTGAAGCCGGTCATCCCAATGAGGTCCTGGTGAGTGCAGTTTTTGCGCAGGCAAACAATCTGAAACCCGGTAGCGAAATTTCCGCCGTCATAAATGGTAAGTGGCTGAAATTGCAGATCGTCGGGCTCGCGCTTTCTCCCGAATACGTTTACGAGATTCGCAGCGGAGAAATGTTTCCAGACAACCGCCGTTCCGGTGTCATTTGGATGAGTCGTGAGTCACTTGGACCAGCGTTCAATATGAAGGGTGCATTCAATGATGTTGCTCTCACACTTGCTCCAGGTGCAATTGAAGCGGACGTCATTAAGCGCCTTGATGATCTAATCGCAGACTACGGTGGGCTGGGGGCCTACAATCGAGCGGATCAGGTATCGAACCATTTTCTTTCGAACGAGATTGCTGAGCTCCAGGTAACCGGCACGTTTATTCCTACCATCTTCCTCGCCGTTACTGCTTTCCTGATACACCTCGTACTGTCGCGCCTGGTTGCGACGCAGCGCGCGGAGATCGGCGTCCTTAAGGCTTTTGGATACGGAAACTACGCAATCGGGCTTCACTATCTAAAATTGGCGTTTATGGTGATCTTCACCGGCATCGCTCTGGGAATCGGGGTCGGCTGGTATTTTGGACTCAAAATTACAGCTCTCTACATGGAGTTCTTCCGCTTCCCATTACTGCGCTATGAACCTGGGCCAGAAGTAATCGCCGGCGCCATCTTAACCAGTCTGGGAGCAGCCTCGATTGGCGCGCTTGCCGCTGTCAGGCGTGCTGTTAGGTTGCCTCCTGCAGAAGCGATGCGTCCTGAGCCACCCCCAAGATTTCGCGCCGGCGCCATCGAACGGCTCGGTTTTCATCGTCTAGTTTCAACTTCAGTAAAAATGATTCTCCGTAATCTGGAGAGAAGACCAGGACGAGCGATGTTGTCGATGATCGGTATTGCGTTAGCTGTCGCCCTGCTGGTTGTGGGGTTCTTTCTTTATTTCGACACGATCGAGCGCATCATCGAAGTCCAATTCAATCAAGTGCAACGCGAAGACGTTTCAGTTGCTTTCCACGAACCAAGTTCGGCGAGCGTGAAATATGATCTTATACACCTGCCAGGTGTTGTTCGCGTCGAATCTTACCGCGCTGTTCCGACTCGCCTTCGTTTCGAACACCGTAGCCGTCGAACCGTGCTGATGGGCCTGGAGGGATCTTCTGAGCTACGGCGCATTGTTAGCCGCGATTTTCAATCGGTGGTGCTTCCTGCAGATGGTTTAGTGCTTACTACCGAGCTCGCTGAGATTCTTGGAATAGAAGTCGGTCAGACCATCACCGTTGACGTACTCGAGGGTGCACGGCCGGTGCGTGACGTTGTCGTAGTAGGAACGGTCAACGAACTCGTTGGACTATCAGCCTACATGGAACTGCACGCCCTGAATCGGTTCTTGCAGGAAGGCGAAACAAGTAGTGGCGCTTTCATGATGGTCGACGCACCTGCCATTCCGAAGTTGTACTCACAGTTAAAACAGACGCCTGCGGTGAGCGCAGTCTCAATCCCGGAATCCAGTCTGGCAAGCTTCAACGAAACTATCGCCAAAACAATGAATGTATCGACCGTGATTCTTATTGGCTTTGCAGTAATCATCGCGTTTGGGATGGTCTACAACGGCGCGCGCATCTCTCTTTCTGAGCGCGGACACGAATTGGCGTCTCTACGCGTTCTGGGTTTCACACGCAACGAGATTGGGTTCATGTTGCTTGGTGAACAAGCGATTCTGACGCTGATTGCGATCCCGGTTGGCCTCGCTTTGGGGTATAGCCTTGCCGGTTTGATCACGATCGCCATCGACACCGAGATAATTCGATTTCCACTTGTTGTCAGCGCACGAACTTATGCGTTGTCCTTTCTCGTGGTAGCGCTGGCTGCTTTTCTTTCCGGGTATTTGGTTCGCTGGCGTCTGCGACGCCTGGATCTGGTTGCTGTTTTAAAGACGCGGGAGTGATGTCCAATGAAACGAATCTTGAATATCTTAGTCCTAATCATTATTGGCGGGGTCGTCGTAGGGCTTCTGACATTGTGGCTGCGCCCGAGGCCGACGAGAGTCGATGGTGCGAAGGCGACTCGTGGTGCTCTGCAAGTTACCGTAGATGGGGAAGGGAAGACTCGTGTTCGTGATCGGTATGTGATTGCGTCGCCGGTCGGTGGTCGGTTGCGACGTATAGATCTTCGGCGTGGTGACGCAGTCGAACAGGGCCAGGTAATAGCGCAGATCGATCCAATACCGTTGGCGCCACTTGATCCAAGGCAACGTGCGGAAGCTATCGGCCGCGTCAATGCGGCCGAAGATGCCAAGCGCGAAATCGATAGGATAATTGACCTACACAAGGCTGCGTATGATCAAGCCCGCCGTGAGTTGCAACGTTGTGAGATCTTGGTGCGGAGCGGCGACATATCGCGTCAGGAGGTGGAGCGCGCACAAACCGCGGTTGCAACCGCCTTGCGGGAATATGAAGCGGCCAAGTCTAGATCCGAAAGCGCAGCACACGAGGTCGAAATCGCTCGAGCCGCATTGATCGCCGTAGACCGCGCGGGAAGATCCAATTCAATGGCGCCCGTGAAAGTTCAGGCGCCGACGCGCGGCAAAGTCCTGCGTATGCTGGAGGAGAGTGAGCGCGTCATTACGGCCGGCACACCGCTCGTTGAGTTAAGCAACCCTTCGAAGCTCGAAGTTGTAATCGAACTGCTCTCAACGGATGCTGTCAAAGTCAGTCCCGGAGCGCTGGTACTGGTTGAAGATTGGGGTGGACCTACCGCCTTGGAAGCACGCGTCAGATTGATCGAGCCTTCAGCGTTTACGAAGGTCTCGGCGCTGGGAATAGAAGAGCAGCGCGTAAATGTCGTGGCGGATCTGATAGAAACTTCAGCCGTACTGGGCGACGGCTATCGCGTGGAAGGACGAATTGTTGTCTGGGAGACTGAGAATGCGTTGCGTGTTCCAGTGAGCGCCCTATTTCGTCGCGGGGAGAACTGGAGTTTGTTTGTAGTAAAGAACGGAGTTGCTCGCCTGCACGACGTTGAAGTTGGGCAACGCACGCCATTTCAGGCCGAGATCAAGAGCGGGCTTGAAGAGGGCGCGGAAGTAATCGTTCATCCATCAAACCAGATTACAGATGGTGCGAGCGTAGAAGTGCAGGATAAATGAGATTTCTTACCCAAGGCGACTTCACGCCGTTTCATTGAAAAGGAGTTGAAATGAAGACATTAACGAAGGCAGTCATAGGTTTATCAGCCGCGGGCGCAGCTTATGTATTGGTCCAAAAGAGCAGACATGCAATCTCTGTTGAAGCTGCGCCGCGCGCTGAGATTCATGGGTTTGTGAACGCAGGCTTCGAGGCTGTGCGTGATGCGTTTGCCGAAAACTTCGAGCGCCGTGCTGAGGTGGGCGCAGCGTGCAGCGTATATCACAAAGGCGAAAAGGTGGTTGACCTGTGGGGCGGTGTGCGTAACAAGGCTACGGGTGAGCCCTGGGAAGAGGACACAATGGCATTGGTCTATTCGGCGACGAAAGGCCTGGCCGCGATGACTCTGGCAATTGCGCATTCGCGTGGCTGGCTTGATTACGATGAACTCGTTTGCAAGTACTGGCCGGAGTTCGCTCAAAACGGAAAGGAAAAAGTTACCGTCCGGCAACTGTTGGCCCATCAAGCCGGACTGTTTGCTTTGGATGAGCCGCTTGATAGAAGCATAGTTGCTGACCTCGACCGATTGGCGGTGGTCTTAGCTCGTCAGAAACCGGCATGGGAGCCGGGAACACGACAGGCTTATCATGCAGTTACCATCGGATTCTATGAAGCGGAGTTGTTACGCCGGATTGATCCGCTGCATCGCAGCCTCGGAGAGTTCTTCCAAGAGGAGATTGCTGCACCACTGGATTTGGATTTTTACATTCGTCTGCCAGAGTCGATTCCTAATTCGAGGCTCGCGCCGCTGATTGATCCCAGCATTTCCGAGATGCTCTTCGGTTTTCCTATTCGACTGACGCCAGCTGTTTGGAATCGGCGCTCGAATATCCGCAGGGCGCTGATGGGATCCGAGTTGCCTCATGATGAGAAGTGCATCTATGCGCGCAACCTTGAAATTCCCGCAGGCGGCGGCGTCGGCACGGCGCGAGCGATCGCGCACGCCTACAGCGTTTTCGCCACTGGAGGAAAAGAATTGGGGCTGCGTCCGGAAACACTGCAAGAGTTGTTAGCTCCGGCGGTTCCCGCGACGCACGGTTTCTACGATGAATGTATGAAGGGGGAGGTCGAGTTTTCGCTGGGTTTTATGAAAAGTAACCCAGGTTTCCCGTTCGGAAATCCCGGCTCGTTCGGTGGGCCAGGATCAGGCGGGTCACTCGGCTTTGCCGACCCGCAAGCACAGATTGGCTACGGATATATTCCTAACCGTAAGAGCGTAGCGCTGGGAGGCGATCCGCGGGACGTGGCGATCAGAGACGCTCTGTATTCAGCCACACCAGCCGCGAAATGTTGGTAGGCGGTGCGGGCGTCTTTTAGTTCATATCCATTATCAATACGCCTGCCCCACGAATTGAATCATTCTTTAGAGCAATTAGCGCTTCGTTTGGCTGGTGAAAAGGGAAGCTTTCGGTGTGCGTGCGCACTGGGATGCGAGCGGCTTCAAGCAGAAATTCGCGGCCGTCTTCTCGCGTGTTGTTCGCCACGCTTCGAACCACGCGTTCGCCGTAAATTAATGAATAATCGAATTTAGGAATGGGACTCATGTGAATCCCACCCAACACCACAGTTCCTCCCTTTCGAATGGCTTTGAGCGCAATTGGCACGAGTTCGCCAGCAGGCGCAAAGATGATCGAAGCATCAAGTCTGACTGGTGGTTCATCTTGAGCATCACCGACCCACGCTGCGCCCAGTTCGCGAGCGAGCGCTTGATGTCGTTCGCGGTCACGAGTGCAAACGTAAACTAGTGCGCCGCGCGCGCGGGCTAATTGGATGCATACATGTCCCGCGGCGCCGAATCCATATAGGCCCAGCCGAGCGCCCTTCCATTCATCCCGACTAAGTCTCGTGAGACGCAGGCAGCGATAACCGATTATGCCGGCGCAGAGAAGAGGAGCTGCTTGAATGTCGTCGAAGGGGTCTGGTAAGTGGTAGGTGAAAGCGGCGGGCGCAACGGCATATTCTGCATAGCCTCCGTCGACCGTCCATCCGGTAAACATCGCTAGTTCGCATAGATTCTCCCGACCAACAAGGCAGAACTCACAAACGCCACACGTGCGATTTAGCCACGCCACTCCCACGCGATCGCCGATGGAGAAACCTTCAACGCGCGCGCCCAGCGCAGTCACGCGGCCGACGATCTGATGACCCGGTATCAGCGGCGAACGACGAATGGGCAACTCTCCTTCAACAACATGCAAGTCTGTTCGGCAAATCCCACACGCATTGACCTGCAACAATAGTTCATCTTCGGATGGAGTCGGTACAGGTATCTCACGAAGGCGGAGCGGGCGCTCGGTGGCGAGAGCAGGTGTATCCAATATCCAGGCTTTCATCTCATCTCGGTGACTAAGGGCCCACGCATCTGCCATTTCAGGTAGACATCTTGATTACGGCCAACTTCTCTACGTTCCGAACATCCCTGCCGTTTCTTACCTCGAGTCGGACGCCTCGCCCTTCAGCATATTTTTTCGCGTTGTCTATGATCTTCAACACAGACACTGGCAAGTCATCTTCGTGCGCTGCCTTTACAGCCTTCTCACCGAGGGCAAACGACGCCAGGAAGTGACCGTCACGAGGTGTCATGTAGAGAATGGTTCGGTCCTTGTTTTTGAGTCTCATTCCCCAACCGGTCGTCTTGCTGGTGAATCCCCACTCGATAGATGTAGGTTTGAATCTCAACGCGATCAGTTTTTTAAGTTCATTCCAAAACAGAAACGAGTCTTTAAGTACGGTCGCCAACTCCGTGTCCTTTGGTGGTCTCGATTTGTCGTCAAAAATACTGAGCGCCATGATGAAATCATCCAGTATGTGCCATGCGGGAATCACGAGTAGTGGCCGGCCACATGATTGTAAAGGCACGTGCCGCTTCGGCTTGAGCTTCGACAGCTGCGATCACTAATTGGGTCTTGATCGCTACGTCGGGATTAAGCGAGATCGACGTGATTCCTTTTTCAACGAGCCAACCTGCAAAGTCTGGATAATCGGAAGGTGCCTGGCCGCAGATTCCGATAGGCTTGTTAAGGGTTGTAGCTACTTCTATCACGCTGTCGATCATGTCGCGCACAGCGTCGTCTCGTTCGTCGAACAGACGTGCGACGGAACCCGAGTCGCGATCCAGACCGAGGACAAGTTGTGTAAGATCGTTTGAACCAATCGAGTAACCGTCAAATACGTTTAGAAAATCGCGCGCGCGCACGACATTCGAAGGCAACTCACACATGGCGTAGATTTCGAGACCGTTTTCTCCTCGCTTAAGGCCCTGTTCACTCATTGTTGCGATCACAAGCTTTCCTTCCGCCACAGTGCGGCAGAAGGGAATCATGATCTTGACGTTGGTCAGACCCATATCTTTGCGCACACGCAACAGCGCCGCACATTCAAGTGCGAATCCGTCAGCATAGCGAGGATCGTAATAGCGAGAAGCCCCTCTAAACCCAAGCATCGGATTCTCTTCTGCCGTCTCAAACTCGCTGCCACCCAGCAGACGTGCGTACTCATTCGTTTTGAAATCGCTAGTGCGAACGATTACTGGTTTCGGATAAAAGGCAGCTGCAATCCGTCCTACACCTTCGCTTAACCGGCGTATGAAATACTCACGCGGATCTTCATCGCCGATCCGAGATGCAATTTGATTTACTGCCTGCTGATCTTTCAACTTTGGATAACGGGCCAGTGCCATCGGGTGGACACCGATGTCGTTTGTAACAATGAATTCGGTGCGTGCCAGTCCCACACCGGAATTCGGAATGAATGACAGTTTGAAGGCTTGTGAAGGATCGCCTACGGTTAGCATAACCTGAGTTCGAGTTTGCGGGACAGCCGCAGCGTCTATCTTCTCAATTTCGAAGCTCATCTGGCCGGCATACACATGCCCCTCTGGCCCTTCAGCGCAAACAACTGTGACCTCGTCACCATCGTGAAGAACCTCCGTTGCGTTACCGCTGCCCACAATGCATGGAATCCCAAACTCACGTGAAACGATCGCTGCGTGCGCTGTTCGTCCTCCCTGATTGGTAACAATGGCTCCAACGCGACGCATTACAGGTTCCCAATCGGGATCCGTGAGGTTGGCTACGAGAACATCACCGGCCTGAACTTTTTGCAGCTCGTCAGCCTCATGTACAACTCTCACACGGCCAGCGCCAATCTTTTCACCCACTGCTTGTCCCCTAACAAGCGGCAGTCCGTGTTCGCCTTTCAAGCGATACACTTCTGCAAGTGCGGTCCGGGGCTTAGTTGAGTGAACTGTCTCAGGCCGGGCCTGGACTATGAACAGTTCCCCAGTCCTTCCATCCTTTGCCCATTCGATGTCCATTGGCTGCGGGTGTCCAGCCAGCTTCGAGAAATGATCTTCGATGAGACATGCCCATGTTGCGAGCTTTAGTACTTCATCGTCGGTGAGTGAAAACCTGCGACGCTCTTCCGCTGGGGTAGACTCGCTGCGAGTCGTACGGCTACCATCGCCATAAACCAGCCGAACTTCTTTTGTGCCGAGTTGCCGTCCGATGATTGACCGAAAACCACTTTTGAGCGTCGGTTTGAAGACGAACCATTCGTCTGGAGTAACGACACCTTGAACTACAAACTCACCTAATCCATAGGCGCTGTTTACGAGGACCACATCACGAAACCCTGACTCAGTGTCCAATGTGAAAATCACGCCGGAACTCGCTTTGTCGGAACGGACCATCGGTTGGATGCCAACTGAAATGGCTACCTTCAATTGATCGTAGCCAAGCTTGGCGCGATAGCTGATGGCGCGATCCGTAAACAGTGATGCAAAGCATTGATGAACAGCTCGGAGTAAAGCCGCGTGCCCGCGAACATTAAGAAACGTCTCCGCCGCGCCTGCGAACGACGCCTCCGGCAAGTCCTCGGCTGTGGCGGATGAGCGAACAGCCAGCTCGGGCTCCGTGCCCAGACGTTGACAGAGTTTATCGTACGCACCGGTGATCGCTTCTCGCAGGTCTTTTGGTAACGGCGTGTCGAGGACAGCTACCCGAGCGGCATGTCCGCGGGTACTCAGTTCGTTTACGTCTTCGGAATCAAAGTCTGAAAGCAGCGTCCTAAGCTCGTATTCAAGGTCATGTTCTGCCAACAACGCGCGATAGGCGTCGGCGGTTGTGGCAAAGCCATCGAGCACTCCAATGCCCCCAGGCTTCAAGGCGTTTAAGAGTTCGCCCAGGGCGGCATTCTTACCGCCAACGAGCGGCAAACTATTTAAAGTGATTTGGGAGAAATCAAGCGTATACACCAATGAGCTTTTCATAACTTCGCCTTTCCCTGCCGATGTAGAGTTTCAAGAGAGCGTTGGCAAAAAACTAACCGCCGCTTAATTCAACCGAGCAACGCGTATACCTATCGCTTTCGACTTTTAAACCCACGAAATTCACCTGCCACTCCCTGAGATCTGCGTGACTAAGCCGAAAAACTCGCAGCAGTGTGGGAAACTGCGCACGTTCCTGGCCCAGACGTCTTTAAAGAGCCGCAAATTATTAAGAAGACGATGGCATGCTTCATGCACTTGAGAAGGTTACCGTTGATGCAACGCGTAAATGAGAATTGCCGTCTCGATTGATAGCAATCAGCAAGGAGTGTGTAATGAAAATCTTATTGGCAGTTGACGGGTCAGTTTGCAGCGATTCCGCAGTCGAGGAAGTCGCAAGACGACCGTGGCCTCCGCAAACTGAGGTCAAGGTTATTTCCGCCGCTGAAACACCACTCCCAGTGGGAATGGAACCATGGGTCGTATCGCCTGACTACTTTGAGGAGTTGGAGGAATCAGTGCGTAAAGTGGCACAGACCATAATTGATAAGGCTCTACTCAAGCTAGAGACGAGTGCAGACAAGACCTTGAAGATCAGCAGCGAAATTATTCAAGGTTCGCCAAGACAAGTGATCGTAGACGAGGCGGAAAGTTGGGGTGCGGATCTCATTGTCATGGGGTCACGCGGACTTGGCGCCTGGAATCGACTGGTATTGGGTTCAGTATCAAGCGCCGTGGTTCATCACGCAAAGTGCTCGGTTGAGATTGTGCGTACACCGCGGGCGAGCTAACGCTCACAGTAAGAGGAGTTTTATGCAATACACAAATTTCAAACAGTTGGCTTTAGAGAACAATAGTTTTCGTAGAGTCCTGTTCACTAACAAACATTCCCAGGTAGTCCTGATGAGTCTTCCTCCGGGAGAGAACATTGGCCTTGAGACACATGAAGACGGTGATCAGGTTCTTGTTTTTGTAAAAGGCGCGGGACGGGCCGTAGTTGGAGGCGAAACACACGCTATCGGTGCTGGCGATGTATTCGCTGTGCCAGCCGGAACGCAACATGATTTTATTAACAATGGCGATGAAGCCTTGAAACTATTTACCGTCTACTCGCCGCCTGAACATCCTGACGGTGTGATCCATGCTACAAAAGCCGATGCCGAGGCTCATCCCGAAGAGTAAGTAATTGGCACGGTTTGCAAGGAGGTTTGTTCTTCGGCCTAAGATTAGGCTCACACATGGAGGGAGACTGAAGCGATGCTGTGGACAATCCACGCTCAAGCTCAGAAGCAAGCCTCTTGAACCGTGCCATTTGCTCATGCTCCGGTTGCCCGCTGGCTCTCATTTCTCACGTTATCGACAGCTATGAATAATTCGAAAGGCGGAAACTCACGCATGCATTGCGTTAAAGCACGCTTGCTGTTCGCCTGTGACTAAAAGCTGTACTGATTTCTTCAAAAACCTGCGAATTCTCCGAGGTTTTGCACGCCTAAAAATCCTGGATGTTGCTGAACCATAGGCATAGACGTTGCTACTTCAAAAGTAGAGAAAAGCGAGGGGAAGGTATGCCTAACAAGAGAAACTATACGAACGCCACCTTCACTAAACGTGTAGACCATGAGGCGGGACGACACCGCTCCTTGCGGGCAAGGAGCGAACCGGCGCTGTGTGAACACTGCGGAATGATCTATGTCAACCGCCGATGGACCACCGCAAGTGAAGAACTTACCAAAGATCAAATTAAACATTGGCGGCCATCGCAGATGATTGTCTGTCCCGCATGTAAGCAGCAACGCACGGGAGAACCACGTGGGTTTGTCTATCTGGATGGCGCATTCTTTGTTGCGCACCATGAGGAAATCGAACAACTACTGCGCAATGAGGTGGAACGAGCTGCGGAGGATAACCCGCTCGCTCGCATTATGGAATGGAAGCGCGATGATAGACACAAGCTAACAGTAAGCACGACTACGGAACATCTCGCCCAGCGCTTGGGCCACGCTCTTGAAAAAGCTTTTGGAGGCAGTACTCATTACGATTTCTCCCACGAGAACAAGTTGGCACGGGTTAACTGGTCGCGCGAGTGATTCAGGAAATCCCTGAGTTGAAGACGATGACAGCAGCAGCAACAACACAACCATCTGTAAGACAGGAAGTGCAAATCAAGGCTGGTTCACTCTTGTTAAATGGCGAACTGAACGTGCCGGCGAAAGCGACTGGGATTGTCTTGTTCGCGCACGGCAGTGGTAGCAGTCGTCATAGCCCGCGCAATCAATACGTAGCGAGTGTCGTTCGCGATGCCGGTGTTGGCACGTTGCTGTTCGATTTACTCACTAGTGAAGAAGAAGTAATCGACAATTACACGCGCGAATTTCGTTTTGATATCAGTCTGCTTGCCCGACGGTTAGTCGCCGCAACTAACTGGCTCTCCAGGGAGAACGAAACCTGTCGCTTGCGTCCCGGCTATTTCGGGGCAAGTACGGGAGGTGGCGCAGCGTTGGTAGCCGCAGCGTTCCTGGGAGAAAAAGTTGGGGCTGTTGTGTCTCGCGGTGGACGCCCTGATCTGGCTGGAGAGGCGTTAATCAACGTAAAGGCGCCGACGCTGTTAATCGTCGGCGGTCTTGATGGTCCGGTGATTAAGATGAACCAGGAAGCTTATGAACAGCTTCGTTGCGTTAAGGAGTTAAAGATCATAGCAGGCGCAACACATCTCTTTGAGGAATCGGGAAAATTAGAGGAGGTTGCCGGGCTCGCTGCGAAATGGTTTTTGAATTACTTGCGTTATTGACAGCTAATGTCGTCGCGTCTTGATGCGAGCCCAACAGAAGAAAGGAGGCAGCCATGCAATTTGCGAACAGACTTGAAGCGGGGCAGCTACTGGCCAAGAAGCTCATGGCGTATTCCAACCGCTCAGATGTAGTTGTTCTTGCGCTGCCGAGAGGCGGTGTGCCCGTAGCCTACGAGGTTGCCGAAGCGCTCAATGCACCTTTGGACGTTTTCTTGGTCCGTAAGCTTGGCGTACCTGGTCATGAAGAATTGGCAATGGGTGCGATCGCTTCCGGTAACGTACGTGTGTTGAATGACGATATAGTCGACTACTTAGGAATTCCAGATGACTTGGTCGATAAAGTTGCTGAGCGTGAACAATATGAACTCGAACGCCGTGAGAAGCTTTATCGCGGTTCCTCTCCACCAGTTACGGTGAGTGGGAAGACAGTGATTATTGTCGACGATGGCTTAGCTACTGGATCGACAATGCGCGCTGCTATCAAGGCTCTCAAGAGGATGGCTCCTGCCAAAATCATTGTCGCTGCGCCAGTAGCAGCTCGTGAGACGTGTGAATCTTTTAAAGCTGACGTCGATTCAGCCTGCATCTGCGTCATGAGTCCGAAGCCTTTTCACGGCGTTGGACTCTGGTACGACGATTTCTCGCAGACATCGGATGAAGAAGTTTGCTATCTGCTGAAACATGCTCGCGAACATCGACGCAAGCGCGTTGCCTAATCGTTAAGCTGCGCCGTGGGGGAGGTCCCATGCTTGGAGAAAATACTATTCTGATAACCGACGTTGTGTGTGAGGCGGCTCTACCGCTTGTTGGTGAGATAGATGACTACAACCCACTGATGAACGTCATTGGCGACGCTTCGCTCGTGCTTATTGGCGAAGCCTCACACGGCACCCACGAGTTCTACCGCGAGCGCGCTCAAATCACCAAAAGATTAATCAAGGAAAAAGGTTTCGCGGCTGTTGCCGTCGAGGCAGATTGGCCCGATGCCTATCGCGTTAATAGGTATGTGCGTGGTCTCGGCACTGATGCTGATGCGGTTGATGCTTTAGCAGGCTTCAAACGTTTTCCGGCCTGGATGTGGCGTAATGCTGATGTGTTGGATTTTGTTGGCTGGCTGCGAACCTATAACGATGACCTTCCTCCACAATCGACAAAAGTGGGGTTTTACGGCCTCGACCTCTACAGTCTGCATACCTCGATTGCCGCCGTGCTTGATTACCTTGATCGTATCGACCCCGAAGCAGCTCAACGTGCACGTGCTCGTTATGCTTGCTTCGATCATTTCGGTAGAGACGAACAAGCGTATGGTTACGCAACCGGGCTGGGCTTGGCTGAATCGTGCGAAGAAGAAGTCGTAAGCCAACTCGTTGAAATGCACCGTCGTGCCGCGGAATATGCACGGCGCGATGGCCGCATTGCTGCCGATGAATACTTCTACGCTTCACAGAATGCGCGTCTGGTACTCAACGCGGAAAGGTATTACAGGTCGATGTTCCTTGGTCGCACTTCGTCGTGGAATCTGCGCGACAGACACATGGTCGAGACGCTTGAATCGCTTCGCCGATATCTTGGCGCGCAAGCGAAGATAGTTGTCTGGGCCCATAACTCGCACCTCGGTGACGCCCGGGCGACCAGCATGGGCCAGGAAGGTGAATGGAATGTTGGGCAGATTGTACGCGAGCTGCATAACCAGGATGCAGTCCTTATTGGCTTCACTACTCACCACGGTACGGTTACTGCAGCGTCCAACTGGGATGGTGCAGCTGAACGCAAGCGAGTTCGTCCTGCGCTCGGCAACAGTTACGAAGCTCTTTTCCATGATGCAAATATACCGCGCTTCTTACTTACGTTTCGAAATGGCGATCATGCCACCGCTGCTCTTCGCGAGCGGATGCTTGAACGCGCGATCGGCGTAATCTATCGTCCAGAAACTGAGCGCGCCAGCCACTACTTTCAGGCTCGATTATCGGCACAGTTCGATGCAGTGCTCCATTTTGATGAAACGCGAGCAGTTGAGCCATTGGAGCGGACCGTTGAATGGGACGAGGGTGAAGTGCCGGAGACATTTCCAACAGGTATTTAGAGAAAGCGAGTCAGATATGAAAACTCAAGAGATTCCGAAAGAAGAATGGACTGGTTTTTTTGATAGCTTCAGTCGAAAGCACGAGGGTTGGTTAGTAAGCCTGGAAATCTTTGGTCCTGAAATCGGAGCGCAAGTTGAGGAGCGAGAACTTGCACTCGAGGGCATTACCGCGGCATGGGACGAAAAAGAAGGCAATACCATCATGATCATGACTGGTCTTAAACCAGACGATCACGTCACCCATTCCGTTACTAGTCCAACCTCGGTCAGTCTCGAACAAACAGACGAAGGAGCCGATGCCGCGTTGGCGATTAAGTCAGGAGATGGTCTTACGACTCTCCTGCGGTTTCGTTCCGCGGTTCTTCCGGAGATGGTCGATGCTGTCGCTAGTTGAAAAACTCGAAAGCAAGGCTTTCTCCTTTATTCGCATAGGGCCCCTGCTTTTGCTCCTTTCAGTAGCCTTTGTGAGCAGTCGTTACGCCGTTGCCAGGACACCGGTCAAGCGTTCACATCAGGAGATAGGAGTTAACGAACGACGTCAGACGGAGCAACGCCTGTGGGAACTCGGTTATTGGGCCGGACCCATTGACGGCAAATTCGATTCAGCTTCGCGACAGGCTTTGGTAGCCTTTCAAAAGGTTGAAGGACGTGCACGGACAGGGAAGCTAACGTCGACAGAATTAAGTGCCCTGTTAACTGCAAGTCGTCCTCGGCCGCGGTTCGAGGGATATGGTCATATCGAAATCGATCTAACGCGCCAGGTTTTGTTTGTGATTAATGAGAACGGCACGATCATACGAATCCTGCCCGTTTCCAGCGGCAATGAAGGACGCTATGTAGATCATGGTCAGATTCATCGCGCGCATACACCCAGAGGTACTTTCAAAGTTCTAAGAAAGATCAATGGCTGGCGCTTAAGCTCTCTCGGATTACTCTATTATCCCAGCTACATTCTTAATGGTCTTGCAATTCACGGAAGTTTGTCAGTACCAACTTACCCGGCTAGTCATGGATGCATTCGTGTGCCGATGTTCGCGGCAAAAGAGTTAAGCGCCCTTATGCCGATTGGAATCGAAGTGAGTATTTACAGTTGACATTTCCCCGGCGAGCGACCTGTTTCCGTTTCCTAAGAGGAGCCAGCATGCGCAAAGTTTTCATAATAGTCACGCTGATTTGTTTGAACTCTCTTAATGCGGTAGCGCAAGGTTGGACCTTTGAACGGGAGGGTATCGAGTATGTAATAGAGTTACCCTCGGCAACGTGGCGCGTTGTCTCACGAGTTGATCTACATGAGCATGTGGATTTTGTGAACGGAAAAAATGAGGCGAATGGTTATTTGCGCCCTACTAAGATACTGGTTGATGTTGACACCACCGCTGCGAACTTATTTCAGAAGGATGAGAAGTGGAACCTTCAACACTTACCTGGTTATGTGCTCTGTAGCGATTGCAGCGGCGAAGCTTTTCGCGGTCACCTAAGTGGCGCGACTTTCTCTTACGAGTACACTAGTCGTGGGCGGACAGTGTCGGGTCGAGTCTATTACCTTCAGATCGATAAACGTACCTTTTACGCTTTACGATTCACGGTCGACCAGGACAAGCTTCGAGGCTTGCGGGAGCAGATGGACTTTATCGCTCGAAGCTTTCGGTTGAAGTGATCTCCAAACTGCACTACCCCGTAGAGCAGCAGAGCAGAGCGGGCAATGCCTCAGGATAGCAATATTTGAATGTAAGGACTTTAGCTATGCGATTTACTATTGAGCGGTCGGCATTAAAGGCTGACTTAATTGCTTTCGGTGCGCGCAATAACTTGCGGCCAACCAGACTTGAAGTGCTTGGTCCAAACAAAGAAGTTGAATCGGATTTCTGGCTGGAGGATGGATTGTTATTATCCGGCGTGGACTTGGATGTTAAGGGCAAATCTGGTCCAAACATCGAGATCATTTTGCAGTCTCAAGCTAAGAATCATATGACGCATAGTATTGCCGACGTAAAACGAGTGGCGCTTGAAACTAACGAGGGAATTGATGAATCGTTGGAAATAGAGGACGCAGCCGGTACGGTTACCATAATGCGTTTCGAAGCGTAAATCCCCGGCCATCGTGCCGCCAGTTATCAATCAAACATTCCAGGAAGAACGTCGCCATTTCACGCACCAACCGGCGCGATTGTAAAGACCTTTAGACGGACTAGATCGGGGGTGGAGGGGACGTGATCCGAGTAGCGTGTTTATTTAAACCAGTCGAAAGTGAAAGTCAGCCCAAACAGGTTTGACGTAAAACGCTTGTCTTCGTCATTCGAATTTCGTTTCTCAAACGTGTACGTTGCAGCCATAAGAAGATTCGATCGCAACGCCCGCTCGTAAGTCACATCAAACACCCAACGGTTGTCACGTCTTCCCACTCGCTCGCCATTAACTGATATCAATCTTCGAGTGTAAGCCCGCGGGCTGTAGCGCAACTCCAACAACAAGGCATCATGGCGTCGGAAGGACAAAGGAGTGCTGAACTCGGCCGTATAAGTTCGTCTCAGATATCGATTGCGAGGCGCCTGGGCTCGATTGTGATCGTAACGGTACTCAAACTCAAAACGTCGTTCACCCACGAATCGCTTTTCCACTTTGGCGCCTACATAAGAGTCAATCGCATCTGAACCCTGTTCAATCGGGTCGTATCGCTTTACGCGATAAGCAGCGAGTGCGGCAACGCGCAACGATGGGGTAATTCGATATTGCAGTTGTTGCTCGAGCACGTAGTTGTTGTTTACTTCCCGATCTTCGGACGAGCCCTTCAACGATACTTCGCCGGTGGTTCGTGCATAAAGCCTTTTCGCCAATTGACGTCGATAAGACGCATCGAAGTTGTGACTCATGCGGTCGTATTCGTTGGTGGCCGTGTAACGATGAAAGCCAACTTCGTAATTAGCCTCAAACGACGGCTTTTCAACATTGTCTCTAAAGTGAACTCCAAAACTTGGCACCAAGCCGAACGAGTTCAATCCCCGCTCATCGTGCGTGATATTGGTATCGACGAAAGTCCCGATCGCCATGGAAAACCAAAACCGCCGGTGAGCATTTTCGGTCTCAGCTAGGTCTTCCTTGAAGACGCTAGCCCTGGCCGATTTCTTTTTGCTGCTGGGGGTTGATCTGGCCTGGCCAAACACTTGAATCATGCAAGCGACGATGACAATGCTAAGTAAGATTGGCTTCAACATAACTTCTAACCCCTTCTGATGAATTCAACGTACATTCATTGCCGCCGTTGCCGACTCGCTTAGGCCAGAGTTTTGTGGCGTTGTTTGCCTCACAATATCCTTCATGAGCCGACACGACGCTTTCGGATGAGTTGAAAGCAACGACAACAAGTTATGGAGATGTTCGAAATCAGACTGTTCCAGCACCGCGTGATGCAGCATGATTCCAACTTGCGGTTGTGTGCGAATCGCGCTGATTGTTTCACCAGCGAGTTCTTCAAACGTGACTCGATTGCCTTTGTGTTTGGCAAACCAATCTATTGAAATCGGCAGCTCAAACAAACCCGACACTTGCAGTGGAATGGCTGTCAAATCTCTTGATAAGACTTGAAATCCCGCTTCGCGAAGGCAATGGGCCGTTACGGCTGTGCAACGATTCCAAGGTGGCGTGAAGATTGAAATTGTCGAAACTCCAAATGCTCGTTCGAGAAGAAACTTACCGGTTCGGATGTCGCTCAGCTGTTGTTCTAGAGAACGTGCATTTCCAAACTCACATTTTCTTCCGGTTTGCTCGTGATTGACGTGCGCGTAACCATGTTGGTGTACGTCGATGAACTGCGGAGAACGTTGAAGCCTGCGATAAATAAGATTGAGAGTCTCCTTGGTTACCGCGCATGGAATTGCTGCGATATCGAGCGGTACTTCATAACGTTCGAAGACGTCCAACAACATCGATAATTGGTTGTTGCTCCAGCCAGCATCATCGTCTCGGAAAAAGAAGTTAACTGGTTTGGAGACTGAATCGAGCGCGGATTTGATTGGAAATAACCAGTTCATCTAACTTGTCTCCGTTCTTTCAGAGCTTTCAAAACGATCTGAGTTGATTTGTGAACACCATCGAGATCCAACTTTGGTCGTTTCGCATCGAAGTTGAATAAGTCGCGAATTTCATTGGCGAGTCGGACTGGTTCCATGTCTTTCTCATCCAGCACACGAATCGCTCCTAAAGCCTCGAGCCTGCGAGCACGCCTCATTTGTTCATCTTCCTTACCCGTACCGAAGGGAACGACGAGTGCCGGCACCTTCGCGCGCAAAATGTCCAGAGTTGTGTTGTAGCCACCCTGGCTGATCGAGACATCTGCATTTCGCATTCGCGCTGACAAATCGGAGACAAATCGAGTGAGCTTTAATCCCTCCTTGCCACGTGCCAATTGACGAAGTGAGCGGCTTGCGCTCTCAGGTAGGAATAGTCCCGTGATGATCTCTGTTTCGACTGGGGCTTCCCGTACCAGAACTTCATGGGCTTTAACAGCTGTCCTTAAAAGATGCTCGCCGACCATTCCGCCTCCGGCTGACACAACAATTCTTCGAATTGCACTTTGTTCCTTTGTCGCCTCCGGATAAGTCGAAGCCATTGCAAAACCGGTGTACTCAACGAGTGTCGTTAGTTTGACCCTGGGCTTGAAAGATTCATCGAGTCGAGCAAAGGCAGGGTCTGAATGGACGAGAATGAGGTCGAAATATTCGTTAGCAATAGTAGTCGCTCTGTCGTCATGTTTCGCCTGATCATTTCGTCCAACTAGGATGTCCCGCACGCTGCATACTACGAGAGGCCTCGAATTGGTTGAACTACGAGCCGCCTGCAGCAGTGGCATCAGTTCTTCAGCGAATTTCTTTCTGCCAAAAGGGAATAATTCGATGAACAACACGTCGGGTTGAAGTTCATCAAAGGTGTTGTTAAGTAACTGTCTCCGTAACTCCCTGGCTCGAATCGTTGTTCTTCTTCGATCCTGACTAACCAGCTCATTGTTCTCATTCAATCCGATCGGAGGAAGATTGATCATTTCGAACTCGTGAGGGATAACTGTCTGCTTAGGTAAACGACCGCCATTCAGAAGCACCACGCGAAATTCGTTTGCGAGTCCCTGTGCGAGCGCGAGTGAACGCACGAGGTGGCCCATTCCGAGCGAGTGTTGAGAATAGAACATCACTGTAGGTCGCGTTTTCATGGCTACTAGACCGCAATTTGTAATCGAGTACGGAAAGGGGTTGATTTATCGTAGAGTTCCCGATAGCGACTTCGTTGTGTCGCCAATTCTGCCGGTGTCCCTTGTTCTACGATCCGTCCCTGGTCGAGCAGGATGACGTTATCGGCGACTGAAGCCGCAGCCAGATCATGTGTTATCAACAGGCAAGTTTTGCCCATCATTAATCGATCGAGAGCTTCGCGGACTGACTGTTCGCTCTCCACATCTAATCCAGTCATAGGCTCATCAAGAATCAGGATTGGCACGTTGCGGATGAATGCTCTGGCAATCGCGAGTCGTTGGCGTTGACCACCCGAAAGGGTGCCGCCTCGTTCACCAACTATCGTGTCGTAACCGTCCTTCAGCCGCATGATGAAGTCGTGAGCGTTCGCAGCTTTAGCGGCACCGACGATCTCATCAAACGTCGCATCGACTTTTCCGTAAGCGATGTTCTCTTTTATCGACGTTCCAAAGAGAAGCGTGTCTTGCAGGACAATACCTAGCTGTTGTCTGAGTGATTCGCGTTTGAAATTCTTGATGCTGACGCCATCAACCAGAATTTCACCATCGTGAAAATCATAAAGACGCAGGATCAAACTGATGATTGTTGATTTGCCGGCACCGGAGGCACCTAACAACGCAACGTGCTGGCCTGGAGTTATTTCAAACGAAATGTCGTTGAGGATCCGTTTTCCTCTGTCATACTCGAACGAAACATTCCTGAAACTCAAACCACCGTGGAATTGTGGGGCTTGGATTGCTGACGGCTTGTCTTCGATCTCTGGTTCAATTGCGAGGACCTCTCTGATTCTTCCTGCGCCAACGGTCGCCCGCGAAATCTTTGCTGAGAGTTTTGCGAGCGTTCGAATCGGACCATAAATGCTGCTCATATAGGAAACGAACACAAGCAGACTTCCCGGAGTGATGTGACCTGATAAAGCCTGAAGGGACCCGACAACGAGAACTGCAAAAGTCCCGAGTGCGCTAACAATATCTGCCGCTCTCGACGATGCGGCTTCCAAACGTGCGGTTCGAATGCTCTGCCTCAGAGTTTGAGCGCTTTCGTTTTCAAAGCGTTCCGATTCGTAGCGTTCCTGACCAAAGGCCTGAACGATCGTAATCGAATTCAAAATCTCACTGACTCTGGAGGCAATCCTGCCTTCCGCACTTCGTTGTCGTCGGGCGGAATCGCGAATGCTGCGAAATCGATAAATTGATATCGCTCCCAGAACGGGAAAAGTGGCGAGTACTACGAGACTCAACTGCACGTTCAAAAACAGCATGATTACAACCATGCCTACGAGCGTGAGTGCTTCCGTGACGAGGGTTAATGCAAACTCAGAGAAGGTATCTCGAACTGTGTTGGTATCACTCGTGAGCTTTGTTAATAACTCGCCGGCCTGTGAACGTTTATGAAAAGCTAGCGATAGTCTTTGCAGGTGTGCAAACAGTTCGCGACGCAGGGTATGAGCCAGCCGATAACCAATTCGAGAGGTAATGAAGATTTGTGAATAGACAGAAAACCCTTTGACCAGACTTAACAGAATCAACAGAGAAGCGATTCCGACAACGGCCACAGCCCGATCGTGCTGAACAAACGGATTAAGAAATGAAAGCGCGGCTGGTAGCGGTTTAGCCAACAGTACGTGATCAACGATCAGTTTTAGTGGCCAGGGTTTTAGTAAGTCTGCGAGTGCAATACTAAAGGTACAGAGGAAAGCAAGAACAAAGCTCCACTTCTCTGCGCTCAACTGACCCGAGACGACGGCTCTAAATCTGTTATGTTCAATTGTGTTCATTTCGAGAACCCACTCAAACCGAAGTCAAGACTTCAGTCGCCCTTTCGAGTACATCAGGTAAATGGAGAAGCCCTGCTACGCGAACCCGGTTAACGGAGCGAAAGGCCCTTTCTGATAGCAGTGCTGCAGCGGTATGCCAGCTTAATGATCGTTGATTCGGCAGTGGTCTAACTCTCTCGTAGCCCGAGAGAAAGGATTGCTCGAGAGTTAACCTTTGCTCTCTGATAGTCCGGCCAGTGCATTCCTCGTAATGAAGCGATGCCAGGAAGCTGCCTAGATCTGCTGCTGCGGGACCGCGTCCAGATTGATCCAAATCGATCAATGAAACGTTAGAGTCTGTTACCACAAAATTCTTTGTGTGCACGTCACCGTGAAGGACAACGGGCGTTTCATCGTTTGAATAAGTTGAAGTGAGAGAACTCGCGAGTTGGGCGGCCTTCAACGCAACGTCAGGTCGAGCATGGGCAATGGTCCAAGCTGCTTCGTTCAGGAATCTGGGCGCAAGTCGAACGAACTCTGGTACAGACTCACTCGGTTCGATTTGATGAAGGTGCGCGAGGGCCATTCCGAATTCGGTAAAAACTGTTGTGTTATGCCTTCCGGACGATGCGTTGAGCGGATTGCCCTGAATCGCTTCCAGCAGCAGAAGATTTGTGTCATCAGCGTATGCAAGAACTGACGGTACCGCAGGACTCCGTTTGTTCTGTTGTAAAGACGTTCGAATCGAATCGTACGTCGCTCGAATTCGATGGCCTTCATCTGTTGCATAGATCTTCGCGTACGCGACAACTTCGCCTCTGACATTCAGACATTGCGCGGTCACGGATTTTTCGGGAGCGTGTGCAACGACTCGACTGTTTACCCACTCATTGCCTCCGATTGAGGACAACCCTGGAGGGACGTCGACTAGAGCACGCAAATGCTTGATCTTTCGGTCATTTGGAAAACTCCAGAAAGCTGTATTAATTCGTCCGTCGTGAAAAACTGGCGGGAGTTGTGCGCCTTCTGAAACGAAACAATTTGAGTTGAGATCCTTTGTTGCGCGGCTGCCACTGGGAAAGGCGCGAGCTGCGATGAAATGAGGTCGACCCTTAATTAATACCTCATACAACACTCGAAGGCTGAGTCCCAATCGATACTTAGTTCTCAACCGTGTACAACTCTCCACAACAAGAGACTGGTGTTTGCCGAGCAGTTGATTGAACCTGCGAGTCATCTGAAACGCGTCGAGCAACAAATCGCGTTGGGGGAGATTTGTGTCCTGAGCGAGAGTCCAGTTGTTGTCGAATCCGCTCATCTCGTCGCCTCGTATTTTTCGGAGATTCCACCTTGATTCGACGGAAGTGATTCAAACCGAGTTGTTAACGACTCAACACCGTGTGCATCGATTCGCTTCCACGCCAGTTGGCAATCGTTCGAACCGTGAAAACGAGTGGTCGAGTTTCCCCATGCAATTTGATCGACACTAGAGCGTTTCGAACCGCTGCCAGTTATCTCGATCAAACCGCTGTCGCGTAGATCTATTGATTCGGAAATTACTCGGAAGTCGGGTACTGACTCTCGCAGCGTGGTCGGATACACAACCGAAACGAAATCAGTCGTAGTGTTCTTTGAGACGACACTAACCACCGGTGCCAGGTGTTTGATCCCGTACGTCGACGACACCCATCCCGGCTCAATGTTGGGATGAAATTGTGAGTCAAAGACGAGCGCGACGTCTGGAGTGCGAAGTGTGACGTTATGTTTTGATTTGAAGATCGCACAGTGATTCCAGGCATCAGGAGTTAAGTGAAACCGCAGATCGAACGTATGCGCCTGATTAGCTCGAAGACTATCAACAATCACCCAGTATTCGTTCGCAACAAAGAAAATCCGACGTGTGTGATGCGCGTCGTAACAAGCACTGGTCACTTCGCCGCAAATCATGTCAAAGCCATCGGCTGTTAGTCGCGAAAGAAGTTCGACCTTTGCGGCTGGTTGTTTTGGCTTTCCTGGATAAAAGGCTGTTTGATCGAGTCCGTCAACACAGACGGTATTGTGTGCGGCGGTTCCCTTAAAAGCGCGTCGGAAGTTCGCCGCGTCTTCCGTGCAATATGTAAATCGACCCGGGTCAACGATGAGAGGACGACGCTGAGCATAAATCTCGACGTTCAGGAGATCATAATGACCATGACCACCATCTCCGAGTGGACCACAATCGAGAATCAGATACCGTTGGTCTTGAAAGTCAGTTGAGTTACTGCCCCAACCGCTTCGCTGAATGTAATACCCGCCGTTTTGAAAACTTGAATGGGCTGCCGCTGGTGTAGTTCCTTCCAGGCCTCGCGTTGCGACGAAACGAAAGTCCTCCCGGCCGAATAAATCGGCGGCGAGATGAAGTAGCTCAAGATAGCTGCCAGTATCGCTGTCCGAGAGGGCAGGTATTAAACCGTCCGGTCGATGGACATGAAGGGCAAACTCACACGCTTTCAGCAGTCGATCGTCATATCCTTCAGGCATGTCGAATCCAAATCGGCGAGCATTTTCTCGACCGCCAAGGAAGCAACGGAGAGCGGTCATGTGATAGTGAGTCGATTGTTCACGGTGCACACCATCTGGCCGAATATCGCACAACAAATTTTGGGCGAGGTTGTGTACAGCGAAGGAAAGGAGACTCATCTCCTCATCGATTTCCGGGATTGCTAAAGCGACGATTAGCAGCGCGTAAAGTTCCAGCGTCCGATGATTCCGTTCGGCAGTTAAATTTCGCCGGAGGTGCCGCGCCTGGGCGGAAATACTTGCAATGAGTTCGGTTTCGAACGAGTCGAACGACGACTGTTCGAGTGAGTCTGCAAAAATATTCCACGCGTAAATCCAGTTGGTGATCCGCCTGGCGATTACATCACTGCTATTACAATAAACGGGTCTTTGTTCGATCCACGAACGAACCAACTTTTTCCAGGTGCTCAGGAAAACGTTTTCCTGCGTAGTTTTGAACGCTTGTGCAAGGTCGAGTCCGAAGTAGAACTTGTACCACTCGATGGCCCACTCTTCGTCGACAGGTAATAAAGGCGATTCCCACTCAATCTCAGTTCCCATGTCGATCGTTTGCCCGGCGTTTGTAAACACACCCGAGCAAGCATCGTCAGCGATTTGTCGACTTCGATAAGCGTGTTCTATGACGCAGAATACCGATCGAACGCGCGGCGGACCCAAAGTTGCCATTTGAACCGAACCTGGAAGGAGATTCTCGTGTGTGCTCATGCCGCCTCCATGTTGGATACAAAAAGAGCGGCAAGTTCTGCGGCGGAACTGTCTCCGTCAAACTTGCGCAAGACGGTTTCCCGACCTGCTTCAGACAGTTTGTTTGAGAGCTGCCGGTCAGCGCTGAGGCGTTGAATAGCATCTGCTAGGGCGTGTGGATCATCGGTCGGTATCAACTGACCGTTGATGCCGTTTTCGATGATTTCTGGGATTCCGGAGATTGGAGTGGTGATTACCGGAAGGCCGCAGGCCATCGCTTCCATGATCACATTCGGAAGTCCATCACGGTCGCCGTTCTGCAAAACTCTGCAGGGCAAACAGAACACCCCTGCCTTTTGATACTCACGAAACAGAGTTGGCTGGTCCATCGGGCCAGTTAGTCGGACATATTTCTCCAAATTGAGTGCTTGTATTTGCAACCGGAGATCGTTCTCATGTTCACCGTGCTCGCCGACGATCACCGCCTCAACGGGCAATCCGCGTTCGTGAAGAATGCTGCAAGCTTCGATTAAGACATCGAAGCCTTTCTTAGGAACCAAGCGACCAACTCCAAGAGCGCGTAGCGCCGCTGATGCATCGAGTTGTTTGTTCTCGTGCTTAAGAAGACTGACAAATTCAGCATTCAGACCGTGGTAGAGACAGTGAACCGGTGTTTCGCTATCAACGGCTTCAAGATGCTCACGATTTGCATCGGTGCAAGTGACCACAAACTTCGCCGCACGCATTTTTCGTTTCAGCAGCCCGGCTGGGTTCAATGTCTCGCAGTAAATATCTTTCGCATGCGCTGTGAATGAAAACGGAAGGTCAGCGAACATTGAAGCAAGCCAGGTAATAGTTGTCGCTCCGTGACAAAAGTGAGCATGCAGGTGTTTGACGTCTGGATAGTTGCGGAGTTCATAAGCGATGCACGCCGCCTGTAGAAATTCCTTTGCGTAAACCTTTCGCGGAAAGGAAAAGAGTCCCTTTCGGGCCCGAACAGATTGAGCGGCGGCCGCGCTTGCTGCGCGAGCGAACTGAATAGGACGGTTTTTGATCAGCCATTCGACCGCCTGGGAAAAATCCTTCAGGTGTGCCTTTAGCCAGCTTCGCAGCGTTGTATTCGAAAGTGACGAAGTAGCAGGCAAGTAATGAATCGGAGCACTTATCTTTTTGACGATGTCATGATGGCGATCTTCGTCTGAAGGTTTGATCACGAACAGGCGCAGGTTTAGGCCGAGTTGTTCAAGTCGGAAGATCTCACTGGCGATAAAGGTTTCGGAGAGCCTCGGAAAGCCCTTGAGCACGTATGCTACAGAATTCATTGCCACGTTTGTTGCTTGTCTCATTAGGCATACACCTCACGCAGTAGGTTCTCGAAACTTTTCGCGCAACGTCGCACGTTGAAATCCCGCTCAATCTTGGCGCGCGCGTTTTTTGACAAGGTGGTGCGAAGCTCTGGATGTGTCGACAAAAAGTCGATCGAATAAGCAAGCGCTGCCGCGTCGCCGGGAGCGACTAGCAGGCCTGTTAAGCCGTGAGTCACTGCCGAGTTAATGGCACTGATGTCGCTTGCGATCACGGGTCGGCCGCACGCCATTCCTTCGAGTACAACGTTCGGCAACCCATCTTGGTCCCCCAGTGAATCTTGTACTGAGGGAACGACAACGATATCCGCTGAGGCGTAGACCGACGGTAGGTGCTCGTGTGTTACAACCGCGTGGAAATGAACAAGAGAGTCGAGTCGATTTGCTTTGACCATGTTTTGAAGACGCTCTCGTTCTGGCCCATCACCGACAATGGTTAAGGTGAATGTGGTCTTTACATGACTTGCTGCTGCGATCAGGACATCAAAACCTTTCTTCTCGACAAGCCGACCGACAGCGAGAACGTGTGTAATGTTGGAAGGTCGTTTGGTCTGAGGTGAAAAGCGATTGAGGTCGACGCCATGTGGCATCAAGTAGACATCGCTTCCGACTCGTTCAATCTCTTTCGCGACATTGGTATTACAGGCAACAACACAACGCGCATCTTTCGATCTACTGGCCAGCGTGTCAGGAGCTACTTTGCGTGCGTCACGGGCGTGCGTACTAAATCCGAAAGGAATTCTTAGAGTCTCGGCTGCGAGCTGAGCGACCTCCGCCGGAGTATGAGCAAAGTAGCCATGAATGCCGGCAACTTCCCTGTCAGTTAGTTTCGACGCTACAAAAGCTGCTTGTTCTGCAGCGGTGCCGGGAGGAATAAGCTGCAGCTTCTGTAGTAGTCGATCACTTCCGGGCTGCGGGTTGCCATTCTCTCCGGGCTTCGTTGCAAACAAAGCTGTCAAAAAGTTCTGCTCTTCGAGGGCCAGCAGTTCTCCGAGAAGAAAAGTCTCGGAATGTCGGGGAAAGCCGCTGACAATCATAGCGATACCGCGTTTCATGCTGTTGCCTCCTCGAGCATCAGGCGCAGTCGTTCACGAATACGAGGCAGTCCTTCCAGATCTAATTGAGTGGATCGCACTTCGACGGGTTTCAACGCAGCAAGCACCTTCTGCATTAGTAGCTTGCCGTTTAAGTCTTCAGGTTCTACGAGATCAAACAGGCCTTCAGCTGCCAGCAAGCGAGCGCGAATCAACTGTTCGGCAACTGGCGTTGCGCGTGGACAAAGGATGGCATGACGTCCAAACGACAGCAGTTCGCAAACTGTGTTGTAACCGGCCATCGATACGACGATGTCTGATTGGGCGTACAAGGCAGTCAGATCGGGAGCGAAGTCCAAAAAAGTCACATCGGCAAGATAGCCATAGCGTTCCAGTAGACTGTTCCGTCGTAGGTCAGACATTTGTGGACCAAATACAACCGTTGAGTTGATTGCAACGTTGCGGGGAAGACGCGAGAGACCGTCAAGGTACGCTTCGATCATCTCGGCGCCGTCGCCGCCGCCTCCGGTAGTAACGAGCACATGCGGTGCCCCACCAGTCGGTGACTGGGAACGAGTTGGTCGTTTCAGGTAACCGCAAAAGTGCGTTATTGCGGCCACGTTTTCAGGAAAGTCGTATTCCTTGATCGTGTCGAAGATAGACTGCGATCCGTAGATCCAAACTTCATCGTAGTACTGCTCGATCGTTTCGAAACTGTGGTTCTGGCGAAGAGTACGGCGTGTTTTGTCAGGTTCATCGAGAATGTCTCTAATGCCAAGAATCAACTTGGTCGGCATACCGCGTTTGCGTAAAGCTTCGAGTGTCTGAATAAGTTCGCCGTCAACGCCGGCCGGCCGTTTATCGACGATCATAACGTCGGGGCAGAAACCCAAAACGGAGTGCTCGATGATTGCACTGCGAGTGCGCTTGATCTCGTTCGAGCATTCGGTTAAGAAGCGCGACTCGTAACGTTCCGCGTCGACCCGATCGAGACAGGGAAGTTTGATGTAGTCGATTCCTTCTGGAATTCGAAAGGAATGGATCATCTGTGAACCTGTGATTAAAAGGATGGCGGCGCGTGGGTACTGGTCGATCAGTTCGTGAGCAAGCAGTAACGTACGTCGAATGTTGCCCAATCCGAAAGTGTCGTGGGAATACAACAGAATCTTCGGAGTGATGGGGCTTGGTGAAGACGCCAGAAGATCTTTGAGTCGCCGTTCCTGAACAAGACGAGCGTCGTCATCTCTCACGAGTTGGGTTCGACGAAATTCTGCCGCCGATTCAAGGGGAAATGATCGGGACCTCGCAAGATTTTGGGTGACTTGCACTGTGTTGACACCTCGTCATGTTTTAACCGCAGCAGGTTCAGCTTTGAATGCCAAGACGGTACGAAGCGATAGTCGTAGTTTGCGTCCTGGAAACGCGGTTGCTGTTGAACAGTGACAGGTGTGAAAGCGGAAATACATGCTGTGAGGAAAATATTTGGACCGGAAGTAGCTGCGGGTAATTGCTTACTTAGAAGAGAAAGTTAGTTGCCGAAGCGCAACCGATATTCAAGGGAGTTCACAAACCCATTGACCATCGTACGCCAATCTCCAGGATGCGAATTGAGGTAGTTAAGCCAGTCATTGTAGCCGGCTGGTTCTGGAGTTCGCCGTAAATATCCGTAGTACTGCGTTGCGACAAACGCCGGATTGAACTCTGCCGTGAACACTTGATCCGAGTCTGCAATCGCTCGTAACACTTGTTGCCTGGTTAGCGTTCCTGCATCGAGTCCATTCGTTAAGTCAATCGAAGTTAGGGCAACTTTGTTTGTGCCTTCAGGATTAGCGGGGTCAGGAGTGGTGATTTGCGTAAGATTGTACCGACCCATCAATGACGTCACGTATTGCGCATTTGTCATGGCGCCATATACTCCCAGGAATTCACTGCGTGCAGCAAAGGCATTGGTGAATGCCACTTTCTTCTGAAAGACCTCGGCCGGAGTTTGACCGCTAACGGCGCTACTATCCGGCATCATTTCCGAGTACAAAGGCAACCGATTGAAGGCCAGCCTGTAGAAGCGGAACACGAAATAACCCTTCAGCTGGAACTCAGGTGAACCGAAAAAAGCTCCCGATACGGTAATTCGATCACAAGCTTCATTATTGTTCACGTCGGAACAATTGTTCAGGATATTTGACCATGGCTCCTCTGTTTCCGGCTCGCGTGAGAGAAAGTCCAAATAATGCTGTCGCACAAAGACCGCCGTACTCATGATTGGGTTCGGTCCACTGACGATGTCGTTATCCGCGATGACGACCTTCGTGGTTGTTTGCACACCAAGGCTGGCACCGCGCGCGTTCGTTAGGCGTATTGCAAATTGCTCCATGCCGTCAACGTGTGCATCGTCGATGATAGGTATCGCGAACGTTTTAACACTTTCCCCGCCCGCGAAGATCAAAGTACCTGCACTTGTAGCATAGTCGCATCGAGCGTACGCCGACCCATTGGCAACATCACAACGGATTTCGGCAGGATCATCAATTGTACGAATGTCTACACTCGACTGCTCAGTTAGATCACCAGTGCGAGTTACCGACAGAACGACATTGCGGCTGCCTTCGTTGACATTAAACGAAAGTTGGGGAAATTGAATTTCAGTTGTCTCCACTTCCGGAGCCTGAGTTAACGACTGACCGACGTCAATTCGCGATTGGATCGGGCCATCGATCCGGTTTGCAGTGCGTTCGATATGCGCAATCACTTTGCGGCCTGATAGTCCTGGAAAAGTTGCGCGCACCAATGCGGCTTGTCCCGCGACCAGCGGCGCAGCCATTGATGTTCCATTCCACGTGCCATATAGGCCGCCAGGAACCGAACTGAGGATCCCCTGGCCCGGCGCGGCGACGCCTATCCAGGAGCCTCTGGTCGAGAAGCTAGCCAACTGGTCATCCGAGGTTGATGCCGCTACTGCGAGTAAACCGGCAACGCCTTCGGCGGCCGGATACTGTGGCGTAAAGTCGGCTCCATTTCCGGCGGCGGCAATTACTACAAGGTTTTGATTTGAAACAACTGGAAGATCTTCATCACCCGGTAAGGGCGCATCGTCACAAATCTTTGAAATCACGCTGCGCAGAAGCCGCGTTTGTCTTAAAGTGCTCAGACTTAGATTAATCACATCTGCGCCGTCGTCAGTCGCGGGATTTCTGTCAGGATCTACAGCATAAGCCAGAGCTTCGGCGAGCACCCAAACATTGCCCATCCCCCTTTGGTCAAGCACTCTTATGGGGATAATTTTCGCCTCGGGCGCAACCAGCGCGATCAGACCCGCCACATGTGTGCCGTGCCCGTAGGGTCCGGTTTGCTGATCACCGACCTCCGTTGGATCTGTGTCGTTGTCGACGAAGTCAAATCCAGGTAAGAGCCGGCCCGTCAGGGCAGGGTGAGAAGGATCTATTCCTGTATCAAGGACCGCGATTCGAATCGGGCGACCGTTTGCGTCCTTGCCGCGATTAATCTGGTGGGCCACAGCAAGACGGATCTTCTGAGGGGCCCATTGAGCGAGATAAGCTCCCGCGTCGCCGCCAACATTCCACGAGTTTCCTACGTTCCAAGAATTGCCGCCACCCTCGGGTGGTTTTTCAAGAAAGTTTGGTTCGACAAATACAACACGCGCGTCGTTGGAAAGGGCCGAAACACGGTCGTTGACGGACGCTCCGCTTGTAATTCTGAGTCGGTAGATTGGGCGAGATCCGAATTGATCTAATGGACTTGGATCGAGGGAGTACTGAGAAGCGATCGCTGGAAGGTCCGAAGCGTTCGCAAGCCTTACGACGACTTCGCCCGGTAGGTATTCCTCACTGCCGTCCGCCGAGACGGTCCATCCCGCTCGCTCTGACGTAATAAGAGAAAGAACGATACAGAAAAGGAGAAGGATGAAAGGGTTACGTCGCAATGCTTTTGCTTAGTGCAAATCGAATACCGATGTTCCTGGGACGTGAAAGCTCACACCGCTAAATTGCTGAGCCCAGGAAAGTCGCAGCAAACGCCGATAGAACAGAGCAAATTGCGTCAAGATAAATACATTCGAGGGGGATTTTTTAACCTGAAGACAAATTCTGATGGCGAGGATCAGAGGGAAGTTGCTCAACTCATCTTTAGTCGCTAAGGATTTTCAACCACCGCATACGAAGAAATCACCATCGACCAACAAGTGCAAAAGGTGACCAGAAAAAGGGATGTGGATTTTCGCGCAGTACATGGATCTGTGCGGCGCGGAGGGCCGTTGCTGCGGAATTCGAAGATACGAACTGACTGTAAAAACGCGACATCAACTCAGCGGTGGTCGCATCATCGACGGACCACAAACTGAGTAATATTGAGGTTGAGCCAGCAGAAAAGAACCCTCGAGCCAGACCAATTAACTCTTCTCCGGGAGCGATCGAATTGGTCCCCGTGTCGCATGCGCTGAGAGTTACTAACTCAGCTTTGAGTCGCAGTTGATATGCGTCGCGCACCGTGAACCACCCGTCGCTGAGTCGCAGTGAAGAAAACAGAGGATTGTCAGAACGAAAATGCCCATGACACGCGAGATGCAGAATGTCGGCTTCAGAAGCACTTTCTACTAACTGATCAACTGTCGCAGTCCGATCAAGATACGACGTAGTCTGCGGCAGCGTTCTTTCGATCGCTTTAATTTCATTACGCACTGAGGGAATGGTTTCATCGGCAACACCGAAGAGCACCGCCCTGTTTAGCTTTCGTCTTGGTCGGCTAAGACAATGCTGCAGGACCATCGCGCTTGGCGCATAGCTGACTTCTCTGTTTTCGATCAGATAATTCGAGCCGTCGTACAGTGCCTGAAAAGGAAGATAGTGAAGTGAGTGATGAGGTATGAGCACTAGACGCCGGCTGCCGATCATTGACTCAATCGGACGTATGAGAATTTCATAGAGTTCTTTCAAGTGGCTGCGGACACGCGCTGTTAACAACGGCAAGTGTTCGCGGACCTTTTTTACACCATGGCGCAGGGTATCGATTTGAAAGCGAAATTGTCTGACGTGTGCTGAAACTTCGGATTCAGTAGCTTGGCAAAAGACTGCCTTCACCTCAGTTTCGGTAACTACAAACGCGATTAAGTCATTGCCAACGGTTGTGTATTCGACGAGCGCTGTATCGGCTCCCAATTGGCGTTGAATTTCCGCCAGCGAAAAAGATTCTCTTGTTGCTCCCTTTTGTTTTCGTCGATGTTGGAGCTGTCGAGTTAACTGAAGTAGTTTATCCTCGCGTGTTTTAATCTCATCGTGAACAGCAGGATCCTCATTGCTTCTCTGTGCGATGTCACGACGCAATCGGTTTAGTTGACTATAGAGGTAGTTGAGTTCTTCTCTTAGACCTGTGCTTTGCGCGAGTAGTTCCGCTTCGAATTCATCTTGAGCTTGCTCTGAATTCGGCAGCGTTCCGACGCTGTCGGCTAGAGCTCGGGATCGCGCGTTTTCCGTGTACACGAATGCCTCTTCAATTCTGCCTCGTCTTAGGCATATTCGAACTAGTTCGTGGTAAGGCAGCAACTTGTCAGAAAAGAAGGCGGCACGAAACTCCTCCGCGGGCAACGGTGCACGCAAATCTTCGATAAGCGTAATTGCGTTTCTGAATGATCTTTCAGCTGAACTCTCGTCCCCGTTTGCCGCCGCCAACAACCCAAGCGACGAATGACATCGGACAGCGATATCCTGCTGTTTTTGGGTTTCAGCGACGGTCAACGTTCTGTTAAGCAGATCCAAAGCTAAATCTTCTGCTCCGCTACATCGCGCCGTTTCTCCTTGAAGCCACTGCGTGAACATCAGGCGATTGCTGGCACCGGCCTTTGCGAAAACCGCTGCTGCTGCAGTCGTCAATTCGTATGCCGCCTGACATTGGTGTTCGGTATAGAGAAGCTGGGCCTGCGTAAGGTTCACCAAAGCGACGCCGACGCTATTGCCTTCAGCAACGTAAAGGTCGGCGGCTTTGCCAAGAAGTTCGTAAGCCTCTTCGATGTGGCCAAGGTTTATTTGTGCTCGTGCGTGAAACGCGCATGCTCGAGCCTGTTCAGCTCGCATGCCTAGTTTTGCGAACTTAGGTACTACCTGCGAATAGATTTTCGCGGCTTCCGGAGACAGATTCAGTTCGAGATAGGCGTCAGCTATTTCCTGCTCGGCAATTGCTGACTGATGGGCCATTTCCAGCGAGGCATAACGACGTCGTGCTCGTTCGAGGTAGTCAAGCGCGCGATCATACCGCCCTTGAAGGAGGCTGAAGTTACCAATGTTTCCTTCAATCTCAGCTAGAGTAACGTTCAAACCAGCAGCTTCTGCTTGTTGGACCGCTTCTTTATAGAGCGCTTCGGCAGAATCAAATTTGTGTAGTAAGGCATGCGTGTTCGCGAGGCAGTTGTTGATTATTGCGAGCTGTTCCTGGTTGTTAATGACTACAAATCGTTCTCGCGCAACACTCTGAAACTTCTCGGCTTCCTTATACTGTTCACGCCGAAAATAGAGGTTGCCGATGTTGTTCTCTATTCTACCGGCCTCCATCTGATCGCCGTGCGCAAGAAAGACATCTCGAGCCCGGAGGCCACAATCAATGGCGTCTTCGTAGCGACCCAGCATTGCGAGTGCAAGCGTTTTCGCCAGTTGTGTTGCCGCAGCTTTGTGTTCCTTCTTTAGTGCCAGAAGCCCGGTTTCAGCAGCATCGAGAAGCGACACGGCCAGCTCCATCTGACCGCTCACAAGCGCCGCGATAGCCTCTGCCCAATTAGCGTAGGCGCCAATCTCCATTTCGCTGTTGTGATTTGAGAGGCATGTAAGAGAGCGGGCGGCTTCGATCGAGCGAGTGGGATCGGTTCGCCACGCAGCCTGACAAATGTCTTTGAGCGTGTATGCGAGCTTTACGTCGGCGATAGCAGTATGCTCTCGCAGTAGTTCCTTTCGCTCCGCATCCTCGGCGAGAACGAGAAGCTCGGCGAGCGCAACACGATCCATGTGGCCTTAAACTCTAACGTCAAACTCAGGAATTTGTACTTCAACATCTGACGTCCGAATCGTCACAACGTACGTTCCCGGCATCACCGGGGGAAGGCTGAATTCACACAACTCGCTCAGGTCGGCACTGGCTGATTGCTCTTCACTTTCGATAGTGATTGTTGTGCCTGCGCAATCTTCACCGAGCAGCTGCCCGCTAATGATGTAGCGATCTCCTTCAGGGACAACTCGCAGGTCTATATCAAAACCCGCGGCAGAGTAAATTAGTTGTCGTGATTGGGCGTCGCCCGATCGCACTCCAAAAGCGGGAGCGAGGTTCAATCCACTGTCGAAACTCAGTGCTGCAATGATTCGCCGCACTCTTGATTGTGTCGCTGTTTGGCGGCGTTGCCCAAAGAGACCGATCGCATATGCGACAAGGTCGCGCGGTACGTCAGATTCCCGATCCGATCGCATCGATTGGATCAACTGTTCTAAGCGGTGAAGCTCATTTTGACACTTGGAACACTCGGTTAAATGCGTCATCGACTTCCCTCGGTTTTCGGCAGTGATCCGATCTTCTGCCAAATCGGCGAGTTCTGCGAACGGAATATGTTGGAAATCTGTTTTCATTTGTCAGGGTGCGTCCAACTCCAAAACCGGTTCGCTTTCCCGCCAAACAGTCCGGGGAACGGCTGGAAAAATACACACATGGCCATTAATCCAGCAACCGCAGCATTTTTTCAAGACAACGGGCCCTTGTAGGTCCGATACTCCCTACCGAAATGCCCAACGCTTTGGCTATTTCATCGTAGGATGGCGGTGTCGCCTCATAAAACAACAGCGTCAGTATTTTCCGACATCGTTCGTCAAGTGATGCCAGCGCCAACCGAGCAAGATGTTGTTTTTCTAGCTGAATGATTACCTCATCTTGTAACGGAGCCCGGTCTGGAATGTCTGCAAAACCGTCATCCCCCCGGTCTTCCTCAATTGCCGAGACTCTTTTCAGGCGTGATCCTTCGCTGGCAATGAGTCGAAGAGTTTTCCGTCGCGCCGTGGTAACGAGCCACGCATGAAGACGGTCAGGTTCGGTAATATCGTCAAGTTTCTGAAAGAGAGTAAGAAACACTTCCTGAAAGACCTCAGCCGACTTGTCCTCAGTCAGCCCGGCTCGCCTCGGGATCGCGTAAAGCAGTCTTTGGTAACGACTGACTAGTCGCTCCCAGGCGGTTTCGTCGCCTCGCCGACATGCTTGAACTAGGTCCGCGTCGCTCTCCATCCCGTCCTCTGTTCCCAGCGAGCATAGAGTTGCGCCAACCCGCTTGTCTACTTCGCAAAAATATTTCTCAGCAGAAAAAAGTCATCGAGGGACGGATGCCAAGGTATTTCCTGCAGACCGTCGGGCTCTGTTATGCGGACATCGTTCATCAACGAAAACAACTGATAGGAGTAAAAATGATAAGAGGTTCAAAATTCAATCTGATTCTCGGCGCTGCAATCTCGCTTGTCATAATCGGCTTAACGAGCCACACTGCCGCGGCTCTTAACGATGACATCATAGTTACAGCGGTTCTTTCAGGAACGACCCTTAACAACCAGGCGCCTCATGGAGTCGCCGAACATAGGACCCAGCCGGATGGAAGTCGCCATTTTAAAGTCGAAGCAGAGGATGTAAACCTACCGCCGGGCACAGTGCTTAATGTGTTTGTGAACGGCGTCAGTATTGGTTCGATGACACTCGACGCAATACGAAAGGCCGAACTCCAACTCCAAACGAACGACGGTGAGACCGTTCCGACCGTGGCCGCCGGCACCATAGTCGCCGTAAGAAGCCAAGGCGGTTCGCTAATCGTTGCTGGAGCTTTTGATCAAGGATCCCCTATGCCTGGCCCCGGGCCATCACCCTCACCCAACGGCTCACCGACCCCAAATCCGTCGCCGGAAGATCACGCACGAGCCACCGTACAATTTGACGCTGCGAGTTTCACCGTGACTGAAGGAACACGTAGTGTCGCCGTTACAGTGACGCGCGTGGGAGATATTTCAAGGGACTCGAAAGTAGATTATCGAAGTGTTGAGGGTTCTGCGAACGAGCGGAACGACTTTACGACGGCTGCTGGTCGACTGTTCTTCGCTCCGGGCGAGGGAAGTAAAACCATTAACGTACTGATAACGGAAGATGGATTTGCCGAATCAGACGAAACATTTTTCCTGATGTTGTTCGATGCTTCACGGAGCACCGAGGTGGGAAGTCCAGGTACAACAACGATAACTATTAAGGACAACGACAACCCAGGCACAGCGGTCAACCCGATTGAGGATGCGAGATCATTCGTGGTCCAGCATTACATGGACTTCCTTAATCGCGAGCCTGAAGCTGCCGGACTTGGTGCATGGGAAAACGTTCTGCGGAACTGTCAGCAAGGCGATGACAGGTGTGACCGCGTTGAAGTAAGTTCCGGCTTTTTCCGCTCACCGGAGTTTCAGGATAGAGGTTATTTTCTCTATCGCTTTTATTCTGCGAGCTTGGGTCGCATTCCACATTATGCGGAGTTCGAAAAGGATATGTCGCGTACCAGCGGTTTCTATACGGACGTCGAACAGGAAACAAACAAAGCCTTGTTTGCCGAGGATTTTGTAACTCGTCAAGAATTCAAAGACCGGTACGACCAATTCACGACAGCGGCTGATTATGTCAACACGCTGCTGAATGTCGCGAGTGTCAATATTTCTAATCGCGATGCGTTGATAGCTGCGCTGGAAGCGAGACGAATGAACCGCGCCCAAGTTTTGCGGGCTATCTCAGAAAGTAGTGAATTAAAAGCCAAGTACCTTACTGAGGCCTTCGTGGTGATGCAGTATTTCGGTTATTTGCGCCGCGACCCTGATCCTTTATACCGCGAATGGATAAGAGTCATGGAGGAAACCGGCGATTATCGGACGATGATAAACGGGTTCATTGGCTCGCTCGAATATCGTCATAGATTCGGCCAGTAATTGCAGCCTATTGAATCGTTGCAGGGAGCGCCGATCCGGTTGCGGGTCGGCGCCTCACTTTTTGGAAGCGCGAATACTTGTACACCGTGATTGCATCGTTTTGTGAGCGCGAACTGTGAAAGCTCGCGCCGCCTTTCTGCGTTTGATCAATGAAACGAGCAGATCTGAACTACGGCTTCGAGTGATAAAATAAGTTCCTTCGCAGACTCAAGAGCAGATCAGCGTAAATCGCTATGAAGTACTCAAGAAATATGATTGATGACATGCAAGCTTATCGTAACCACACTGTCGAAAGCTTGGGTTTATGAGTTTCCAAGCGAGGGCACGGTGCGCGTCCCAATGCTTGCAAATTTGCGATAATGAAACAGTTTTGGGAGAACCCTGATGGGGAACTGACGTGACGTGTATTTCCAAAATTCCTGCCATACGATTCGTTACGTCATGAGACCGCACACCGCAAAAAAATGTTCCTTAGTGCTCATTTCCCCCGACACGACAGTTATTGAGGCAGCGGACGAGAAGACCATTGGAGTGGGAAACTAATAAGACTGTTGAACCCGAAGAGATCGCTGGAGCGCGTGATGCGGTATTGAGACACTTTGCCCAAAATGTGGGGAAAGGATAGAAACTATGAGAACCCTGCCAAAAAGGCTGCATCGGATCTTTTTCTCACTCCTGTTAATCACTCTTGCTTTAGCAAGCTTATATCTTTTTACCGAGACGTCGGCCGCACAGCAGACAGAGGTCGGTTTGCCTTCAGAACTGCTCAAGTACGGCGTCTTCACCGCGCAATTCGATCCTGCAGGCTCGTTCTCAATCGAGGGAGAGCGCTACCCACGAGGGACTACGACTCCAAGGCAGATTAAGCTGAATGGCACCTGGAAGAGTACCGGCAATGAAATCGAATTCGTGATGCCCGGTGGCTCAGCTAATTGTGTTAGTCCAGGACGTTATCGCGTTCGACGTGAAGGATCACATGTTCGGTTTGAGTTTGTATCTGATGCCTGCCGATTGCGAATATCGATACTAGACGGTAGCAACTGGGCTCCCGCGACAGAGATCAAAACGGGAGCCACACGAAACATCACTATAACTGCCGGCGAGCGCGTATCCTTGCCGCGTACTGCGAAGACGAGCAAAGGAAGTTGGCCGTCGTTTCGAGGAACGGGAGCCTCTGGTATTGCTGATGGCCAGAATCTACCTGATGAGTGGGACGCTAAAACCGGAAAGAACATTCTTTGGAAAACGCCAATTCCTGGACTCGCGCATTCTAGTCCAGTTGTTTGGGGAAATCAGATTTTTGTAACGACCGCTATCAGCTCAGATCCAAAGGCCAGTTTTCGACCTGGACTTTACGGTGAGGGCGCTGCGTCAAAGGATCATACGCGTCATCGCTGGATGCTTTATGCCGTCGACAAGAAGAGTGGCAAGATCATCTGGGAACGATTGGTCCATGAGGGCGAGCCACTTGAAAAACGTCACATCAAAGCCACGTATGCCAATTCAACTCCAGCTACGGATGGACGCGTCGTCGTTGCGTGGTTTGGTTCACAGGGTGTTTACGCATACGACATCAAAGGTCGTTTTCTCTGGAAAGTCGATCTCGGGCGTCTTGACGTTGGCGCTTATGACATGCCCGCCTTTGAATGGGGTCCCGCAAGTTCTCCCATTCTCTGGAACAACCTTGTAATCCTTCAATGCGATACTCACGCCGACTCATTCCTGCTGGCACTTGACGCCGCAACCGGTCAGACCGTTTGGAAAACCGCGCGCGAGGAATTGCCTTCATGGGGCACGCCAACCGTCGCAACCACTTCTGCTGGTCCAGTACTTGTTACAAACGGTTCAAACTACATCCGCGGATATGATCCGCAAACCGGTCGAGAGTTGTGGCGGCTTGGCGGCAGCTCAAAAATCACTGCGCCGACTCCCATCTTTGCTGAAGATCTATTTGTGATTGTCAGCGGACGCGCGCCCGAACGGCCGATCTTCGTTGTGCGACCAAATGCGCGAAACGACATCACCCTGGCGAACGGGAAGACGGCTAACGATGCGGTTGTTTGGAGCAAGACTGGTCGTGGATCCTACATGCCCACGCCGCTCGTCTATAAGCGCAATCTGTATGTCCTCGCTAACAATGGTACGTTCGATGCGTACGACCTGAAAACGGGAAAAGAGTTTTACAGACAGCGGTTGCCCGTAGTTGGAAGCGGCTTCAGCGCTTCACCAGTTGCTGCTGACGATAAGATCTATCTTTCAAACGAAGATGGAGAAATACTCGTTGTTGCAGCAGGTGAGAAGTTTCAGCATCTGGCAACAAACTCGATGGATGAACTCCTAATGGCTACGCCCGCCT
Organism: Pyrinomonadaceae bacterium; assembly: GCA_035457565.1. Lineage (GTDB taxonomy): Bacteria > Acidobacteriota > Blastocatellia > Pyrinomonadales > Pyrinomonadaceae > PSRF01. Next base: position 60,452 of record DATIBJ010000154.1, read on the forward strand.
TGTCTGAAGGCGTGATGTACGTGCGTTCGTCATCAAGTTTGATCGCGATCGGACGGAAGCGTTGATCTGTCGCAAGGTCAGGGGCCCTGGCGTCGTATCTAACGACAGACGTTCACCTGGATACTTTGCGATCCGACCCGCGTCTCAAAGACCTTTTACGGCGTATGAACCTGTTACCCTAAACACGAAACCGACCAGCCTACCATTAGAGATTCTGACTCATGTACATCATTCAACTCCTCCTGCTTTCGCTTGCCTTTTCCGTTTCGGTGGCCCGTGCTCCAGGTGATCCGAAAGTCATAATCACAGGCCATGGTGCCGACGTTAAATCGGTAGTCTTCTCTCCAAACGGCGAAATAGTGGCCAGCGGCAGCAAAGATCAAACGGTTAAGCTTTGGAATGCTCAGACGGGTGAGCTCCTGCGCACGTTCACAGGTCACCGGGGCGAACAAAACTCGATCGCGTTTTCACACGATGGCAAAACGCTAGCGATT